>NZ_JBYTEF010000001.1:0-120000 GCF_058792335.1 Bacillus sp. CPT56D-587-MTF
ATGATCAGACAATGGATGTTGGACTACTGTGATGATGTACTGAACGATGAAGTTGTTGCTTGTCAGAAGCATAAACAGGCTTGTAAACGATTTTTAAGAGATATTGAACGTGAAGGATCTGAAGATTTTCCCTATGTTTTTAAGGAAGAAAAGGCACTTCGTTTCTTAAAATGGATGTCTCTTTTTAAACATACAAAAGGAAAATTAGCAGGTCAGAGAATTGAACCCCATTCGATACAAATTTTTGTATTTAGCAATATTTACGGATGGGTTCATCGTAATACAGGATTAAGGCGGTTTAAAAAGGCGTATTGGCAAGTCGGACGTAAAAACGCAAAGTCTCAATCTTTAGCTTGTGTAGGTTCTTATGAAGCGATGGCATTTGGTGAAAATATGTCAGAAGTATACATTGGCGCTACGAAAACGGAACAAAGTAAAATTGTTTGGAATGAAATCAAAGCACAAATGAATGGGTGTGACGATTTAAAAGAAAAGTTCAATATTGCGTATGGGAAAATTGAGCATCTTAAAACCGATTCTTTTATTTCAGCGCTATCAAAAGATGCTGGGAAATCGGGTGATGGACTGAATGTCCAGTGCGGAATTATCGATGAATATCATGCACATCCTACTTCTGAAATTTATGATGTTCTGGTGTCAGGTTCGGGCGCCCGTCCGAATCCAATCATGATGATTATAACGACAGCTGGTTTCAATTTGAGCCATCCTTGCTATCGTGTGGAATATCAATACGTTTCTAAGATTTTGGACTCTAATATTGATATTGAAAACGAAGAATACTTTGTCATGGTTAATGAGTTAGATAAAGATGATGAGATTACGAATCCAGAAGTGTGGGAGAAAGCAAATCCAATCCTATGTAGTTATGAAGAAGGGCGTTCTTTTTTAAAAGGAGAACTTCAATCAGCTCTTGATGTACCTGAGAAAATGCGTAATTATCTCACGAAAAACATGAATAGATGGGTGGATATGAAAGAAAATGGATACATGGATATGCAAAAATGGAAGGATTGCAAGGAAACGGTGGAATTATCCGAATTAAAAGGGTTGGAATGTACAGTAGGTGTCGATTTATCAGCCAAAATTGATTTAACCAGTATCTCATTTGAGTTTAAAAAGGATGATATATACATCGTCTTGAGTCATAGTTTTATGCCAGAAGATACATTAGCTGAAAAACGAAAAACGGATAAAGTCCCTTATGATCTATGGGTACAACAAAAATGGATTACAACAATACCTGGTGCAGTAGTGGATTACGAATATATTAAAACACATATTAGAAATATGGAAAAAGATCATAAATTTAAGATTAAAGAAATATGTGCGGATCCATGGAACGCAACGCAATTTATGCAAGACATGGAGACGGAAGGGTATACCATGGTAGAAATACGCCAAGGTATGGCAACTTTATCAGGCCCTACAAAAGATTTTCGTGAGCAAGTGTATTTAAAGAAAGTCATCCACAATAACAATCCTGTATTAAATTGGGCAACGAGTAATGCCATAACAAAACAGGATGCGAACGAAAACATCATGTTGGACAAGTCAAAAGCAACAGAAAGAATCGATCCGATTGCGGCTGTCATTAACTCACATGTTCGTTGTATGCTGGGTTCTGGTGAGGTGGATTTAAATTCCTATATTTTAAGTCAAGATTTCTCATTCTAGGAGGAATGACATGCGGTTTTTATTATTTTTCATCAGTATTTTAGAAGATATTCTATTGATTTCGGGGTTGGCCATTATTGTTGGGACGACTTTTTTTGTTAATCCAATTTACGGTTGGTATCTGTTAGGGGTTATTCTCACAATGTTGGGGGTGGTAATGATAAGAAGATACAAGGGAGGTGAGGACGATTAAAGACGTATTTACTATTAAAAATCAAACAGAATCGTCAGCGGATCTATTTATCTATGGTGATATTGTAAATAATACTGGCTGGAAGTGGGATGATTCGGATGTTATGCCGGATGATGTGAAAACTATCTTAGGGCAATTGGATGATAAAAGTAACCTTAATATCTATGTAAATAGTGGTGGTGGTTCTGTATTTGCTGGTTTAGCTATTTATAATATGTTAAAGCGCAATAAGGCCCAAAAAACTGTTTATGTAGATGGTGTTGCAGCTTCAATTGCTTCCGTAATCGCCCTAGCTGGGGATCGCGTTGTTGTTCCTTCTAATGCATTTTTAATGATTCATAAACCATGGACTGTTAGTAGAGGGAATGCAAATGTCCTTCGTAAAATGGCAGAGGACTTGGATAACCTTGAGTCTGGAATTATGAATGTATACAAGGAAAACTTGAAAGAAGGCATTGAAATTGAAGAGATCCAGCAATTAGTAGATGCTGAGACTTGGTTAAGTGGTGAAGAAGCCGAGAAATACTTTAATATTGAAGTTGTGGAAGCAAAAGAAGTCGCAGCTTGTAGTAGTGATTACTTTGATAAGTACCAAAAAACCCCTAACAAAGTAGTAGCAAAAGTTCCTTCTATTCCAAAGAAGGATAATAACGAACAATTAAAAATACAAAATGCACTAGACCTGTTAGAGCTATAGGTCTATTTTTTGTGCCAAAACAAGGAGGAAATATCGAATGGATAAACGTGAACAAGAATTAAGACAAAAAGTTGCTGATTTAAAAGCGAAAGCAGAAGAATTTAACAATAGCGGTAAATATGAGGATGCAAAGGCAAAAATTGAGGAAGCGAAAAATGCGAAAAATGAATTGGATAACTATCTAGCAATGATGCAAATTCAAGTTTCTGACCCTGTAAATTCACAAGCAAAAGTCTTGCCTCCATTATCAGTTAAAAATGAAGATCCATCGTACAAAGAAGTATTTATGAAAGCTATTCGTGGTCAAAAGTTAAGTCATGAAGAAGCAAGCGTTATGCAGGAATATAAAGCGGCCTTATCAGAGAATTCAGGTAAAGATGGCGGTTATATTGTTCCGGAAGATATTACGACAACTATCAATCAATTAAAACAAACGGTTGATAGTTTAGAACAATACGTAAATGTACAACCTGTTTCAACAAATAAGGGAGCTCGTACACTAGAAAAACGTGCAGCATCTACACCTTTTGCGCCATTATCTGAGTACGGTAAACCAAATGCAATGCAAGAAATTGCTTCTCCTGAATTCGATCGTTTATCTTATGCAATTGAGGATTATGCAGGTTTTTTACCAGTACCAAATGATTTATTAGATGATACAGATCAAGCTTTAGAAAGTTATTTACGTCAATGGATTGCGAAAAAATCTATTGCAACTCGTAATTATTTAATTTTACAAGAAATCAACAAATTAACAAAAATTGATTTAAAAGATTATAAAGGCATTAAAACAGCATTACATGTTACATTAGATCCAGCTTTCTCGGCTGTAGCAAACATTATTACAAACCAAGATGGATTCAATTACTTAGATCAGTTAGAAGATAAAAATGGACGCCCACTACTTCAACCAGATCCAACAAATCCAACTCGTAAGCTGTTCGCTGGTAAACCCGTTATTGTGTTGTCTAATAAAACAATTGCGACAGATAAAGACGGAAAAGCACCTTTCATTGTTGGTGACTTAAAAGAGGCAGTTATTCTTTGGGATAGAAAACAATTATCTATTGATATGACGAAAGAAGGCGGAAATGCCTGGAGAACAAACACTTCTGAGTTCCGTGCAATTGAACGTGAAGACGTGACATTATGGGATGCAGAAGCGGTTGTATATGGACAGATTGTGGTTACACCGAAAGCAGGGGCGTAATCCGGTAGGAGGTGTCCTTCTTGGTACTAACATTGGAGGAAGTGAAAAAGTATCTTCGTGTGGATGGTGATGAAGAGGACGATCTCATTACATCTTTCGTAATCGCAGCTGAAATGTATATTAAAAATGCTACAAGTAAAAATGTAGATTTGAAGAGCGAGCGTGCTAAATTAGCAGCTCGTATTTTAATCTCTCATTGGCATGAAAACCGTGAAGCGGTTGGGAAGGCTGAACAATTGGCATTTAGTTTGCAATCGATATTAGTTCAGTTGCAATATTGTGGTGGTGATTCAAGTGAATCCAGGTAAATTAGATAAACGTCTTACCTTTCAAGTGAAAGACGATGAAGCAAAAAGCCCAGATGGTGATCCAATAGAAAGTTATAAGGATTCTTTTACTGTATGGGGCTCTTTTATTTTTTTAAAAGGAAGAAAATACTTTGAAGCAGCCGCAGCTAATAGCGAAATCCAAGGTGAAACAGAAATCCGATATCGTGCTGATGTGAATGCTGATATGAAGATTAAGTATAAGAACGTAATGTATGACATTGTTTCAGTTATTCCAACTGAAAAACATACCTTATCAATCATGTGGAAGCGTGGTGGAACGAATGGGTGATGGTGTTGATTTTTTAGGTTTTGATCGCTTGATATCTGAATTAGAACAAATGGGTTTACGTGGAGAAAAGATGGAAGATAAAGTCCTTGCAGCTGGTGGTGAGCAAATTCGAAAAGCCATTGCAGAAAGAAGTGAACCAAGAAGTTCAAGTCCTAAGAAACCATCAAAAAGTGAACCTTGGCGTACAGGTCAACACTTGCTTGATAATATACGAGTTACAAAGGCACGAATGGAAGATGGTGTGAAAACGATCAAGATTGGAATAGATAAAGCGGATCGTTCTCCATATTTCTATGGAAAGTTTTTAGAGTGGGGTACTTCTAAAATGCCAGCACATCGATTTATAGAACCAGGTTTTAATGCTTCTAAAGCGGATGCGGTACGTGCTATGACAGATATTTTGAAGAATGAAATGAGGTTGAATCTATGATAAATTTACGACCCGAAATTGTACAAGCTCTTGAAAATAATCAGGGGCTTGTTTCTTTATTAGGTGGAAAACGTGTTTATTATCGTAAAGCCAAAAACGCTGAAGAGTTTCCGCGTATTACGTTTTTTGAATTAGACAATAGGCCAGATAGTTTTGCAGATAACGAGGAAAGTGAAAGTGAAATTACATTCCAAATCGATATTTGGTCGAAAGGCAGTACAACAGCAATCCATAAAAAAGTGAATGAAATCATGAAAAGTATTGGTTTTTCACGCTATGCGGTTGCTGATTTATATGAAGATGATACACAAATTTTTCATTACGCGATGCGATTCGCAAAAGGAGTGGAGTTATAGATGGCCGGAGAAGTGATTAAAATTAGTTCAACTGTCGGTGTAGATAGCCTTGTTTACGCAAAGTTATTAAAAGATGATGCAACAGGTGTTGATTATAGTGCGGTGAAAGAAATGGAAGGCGCTGTAAAGATTAAAACATCTAAAAAGGTAGCTTCGGAGATTATGTGGAGCGATAACAAAAAATCGGAAATTGCTGAGTCTGAAGTAGAAGTAGAGATTGAACTTCGTAGTATTTCATTATCAACAAAAGCAGATATTGAAGGGTATCCTGAAGTGAAAGACGGTGTGCTAGATGAGAGACGCGAAGGTGAAAAGCCTTATTTAGCAATCGGCTGGCGTTTCTTAAAGGCTAATGGGAAATATCGATATGTTTGGTTATTAAAAGGGAAGCTTTCACAAGAGGAAGAAGAAGGCGAAACGAAGAAGGATAAGCCTAACTTCCAAACAACGAAACTCAAAGGTTCATTTATTGAGCGTGATTTTGACGATAGGCCTAAATTTACAGCGGATGCTGATGAACCTACCTTTACAAAAGCTGTGGGAGATAACTGGTTTAAAAAGGTGTATGAAAAAGCGGTAACGCCATCACCAAAATAAATGAAATAGAGGGGGAATCCCTCTATTTTTTAACAGGAGGACGAAACGATGAAATTATCTTTACGAATTGATGGAGAACAACACATTTTTAATATGCCAACATTCATTCCAGCGCGTTTGATTCGTCAAGCGCCTGAGCTTGCGGATATTCCAAATAACCCTGGTCCGGAGGACATGGATAAAATGGTTCAATATGTAGTAAAAGTGTACGGTGAACAATTTACATTGGATCAATATTGGGATGGTGTAGATGCTCGTAAATTTTTATCAACAACTTCAGATGTAATTAATGCGATTATCAATGAAACTGTGGGAGCGGCTGGTGGCACACCAGGAACTGGAGAAGAAACAAACCCAAACGCGTAGAGGGAGGAGGGCTCACGTTCACTGAGTTTATGGACGAGCTCTACCTCTCTTTATTACGTCAGGGGTATAAACATCATCATATCGATAACGAAATGGATATCTGGCATTATTTAAGGCTAAATCAAAAATATCGTGAACAAGATCAATCAAATAGAGAAAATTATAACTCAAATGAAATGGAAGTTCCGGCCGAAAACATTATTTAATGAGGGGTGAGACTGTGGCGAATGAAATGAATAATTTAGTCGTTAGGTTATCCCTTGATAACGTAAACTTTCGGCAAGGTATCGCAAACTCAGGCCGTGCGGTTAGGACATTACAGAATGAGCTGAAATCTGTAAGTACAGGAATGGGTGGCTTCGCCAATGCTAGTCAACAAACGCAAGCGAAAATGAATACACTCAGCAGGCTTATTGAAGCGCAAAAAGAAAAAGTTAGAGCTTTGCGACAAGCCTACGATCAAAATAAAGCTACATTAGGTGAAAATGATGCAGCAACCCAGCGATACGCTTCACAGGTTAATAAGGCGGTCGCTGATTTAAATAGATTCGAAAATGAATTAAAACAAGTAAACCGTCAAGCGGAACAAAAAGGAATGGATAAGTTAAACAACGCTTTAAAAGCCTTACAGGCTGAATTTCAGTCTATTACAACAGGCATGGGCGGTTTTTCTCATGCAACGGAGCAAATGCAAGCGAAAGTAGACCTTCTGTCTCGTATAGTAGATAAGCAAAAAGAGAAGGTTAGGGAACTTCAACAAGCCTATAATCGTGCAAAAGCAGAAGAAGGTGAAGCGAGCCAATCCGCACAGCGATATGCCGAGCAAATTCATCGGGCAACCGCTGAACTGAATCGGTTTGAAACAGAATTACAGCAGTCGAATCGTGAACTAGAACAACAAGGAAATAGACTTCTCAATTTTGGAAACCGAATGGAGTCATTGGGTAATCATTTACAAAACGCCGGCATGCAAATTGGCATGGTGTTTGGTGGAATGACGTATGCAATTGGTCGAGGTCTAAAATCAGCTGTGGAAGAATCCATGAATTTTGAGCAACAGATGGCAAACATAAAGGCTGTATCGGGTGCGACTGGACAAGAAATGAGTAAACTCTCCGAATTAGCGGTTAAGTATGGGGAAGATACAAAATATTCTTCTGTTGAAGCCGGAAAAGGGATTGAAGAATTAATAAAAGCCGGCGTTAGTTTAACGGACATTATCAATGGTGGATTAGAAGGAGCATTAAACTTAGCGGCAGCAGGAGAATTAGAGCTAGGTGAAGCGGCTGAAATTGCTTCTACCGCATTGAATGCATTTAAAAAGGATGGTTTAAGTGTTACAGATGCTGCTAATTTACTTGCAGGAGCCGCTAACGCTTCAGCCACTGATGTACATGAATTGAAGTATGGTTTGTCAGCTTCCGCAGCAGTTGCGGCTGGTGCGGGTATGACATTTAAAGATACAGCAACAGCTTTAGCCGTATTCGCTCAGAATGGGTTAAAAGGATCAGATGCAGGTACGTCTTTAAAAACGATGCTGATGAGGTTGAACCCATCTACGAAAGAAGCATATAACAAGATGGCGGATTTAGGTCTTATCACATATAACGCGCAGGCTGGATTTGATTTCCTCGTGAAAAATGGTGTTACGCCAGCATCTAGAAGTGTAGGGGACATCGAGGTTGCACTAGAAAAATATGTCATGCAAACGGAAGGGGTAACGAAATGGAATGATAAGTGTGATACGACATTCCGAGAGTTAGCGACCAGTTCCGCTTTCTTATCGTCGAAATTCTATGATCAACAAGGGAAAATTCAAAGTTTAGAAAATATATCTGGTATTCTGAAAGAATCCATGAAAGATTTAACAGATCAGCAAAGAAGTATGGCGTTAGAAACGTTATTCGGATCAGATGCAGTTCGTGGCGCAACGATTTTATTTAACGAAGGTTCACAGGGTGTAAACAAAATGTATACGGAAATGTCTAAAGTAACCGCTTTGGAGACAGCTAACACGAAAATGAACACGTTGAAAGGCCGCATCGAACAATTAAGTGGAGCGTTTGACACAATGAAAAAAACAATTGGTGATGCGCTAGCTCCTGTGGTTAGTGTTTTTGTTGCTGGATTGCAGAAGCTTGTGGATGGATTTAACTCATTACCAGGGCCAGTACAAAAGGCCGTTGCAATTACAGGTGGTATTGTGCTTGCTTTAACGGCTATTGCAACGGTTATTGGAGTCGTTCTAGCAGCTGTTGGAATGGTGGTTTCAGGGATTGGTGCTTTAGGGGTTGCATTAGGAACGTTAGCAACATCTTTAGGAATAGCAGGTGGAGTCGCAGGTTTGTTGGCCGCAGCATTGGGACCTGTAGCAATTGCTTTAGGTGTGGTAGCGGCCGCTGTTGGTGTTGGGGTATTAGCATATAAAGGGTATCAAAAAGCAACAGAGGACAGTATTGCTTCAGTAGATCGCTTTGCTACGAATACAGAGGGGAAAGTAAGTTCTTCCACAAAGAAAGTTCTTGGTGAGTATTTCAAGCTGTCTGATGGCATTAGAAAAAAGTTGACTGAAATTAGATTGAACCATGAAGTGATAACAGAAGAACAGTCGCAGAAGTTAATTGGCCAATATGACAAGTTAGGTAACACGATTATAGAAAAAACAAATGCAAGACAACAAAAAGAAGTTGAGGGACTTAAAAAATTCTTTGCGGATTCTTATGTGTTAACCGCGGAAGAAGAAAATAAGCGGATTGAACAAATGAATCAACATTACGAACAAGAAAAGTTAAAAACACAAGAAAAAGAAAATAAAATCAAAGAAATCATTCAAACAGCAGCAAATGAAAAGCGTGACTTTACTACATCTGAAAGAATTTCTTTACAGGCTTTACAAGATGAAATGGATCGGACAGCTATCCAACATATGTCTAAAAATCAAATAGAACAAAAAGTTATTTATGAGAATATGCGTGTACAAGCTAGTGAAATTACAGCTAGACAAGCAGCAGAAGTTGTTGAAAATAGTGCCAAAGCAAGAGATAAAGTGATTGAAGATGCGAAAAAGACTCGTGATGATAAAATTGCCTATGCGATACGTTTGCGAGATGAATCAGGAACACTGAACAAAGAAGAAGCTGATGCAGCTATTGCGGAAGCGAATCGTCAATATAATAGCACAGTTTCTACAGCGCGAGATAAGCATAAGGAAATTGTGAGTGAAGCAAAAGCACAGGCTGGTGAACATGCAAATCAAGTGGATTGGGAAACGGGTCAGATAAAATCCAAATACCAGGTCATGAAAGATGATGTGGTTCGAAAAATGCAAGAAACCTGGTCAGGTATAACAAAATGGTGGGAAGAAACAAAAACTTCCGCAAGCAACAAGGTAGAAGAGATAAAAAATACAGTTTCAAGGAAATTTGAAGAAAAGAAAAAAGCTGTCGTTGATAAAATGAAAGAAATAAAGAGCGATATTGAAGATAAGTGGAATACAGTTGAAAAATTCTTCAGTACTATAAATCTACGTTCCATTGGTAAATCCATTATAGAAGGTCTCGAAAGAGGGTTGGATGATGCGACAGGTGGTTTATATAGTAAGGCGAAAAGCATTGCTGGAGAGATTAAAAAGACTATTTCTGGAGCGCTAGAAATTAATAGTCCATCTAAAGTGATGATTCCAGTTGGTAGTGCCGTACCAGAAGGTGTTGGGGTTGGTATGGATAAAGGGAAACGTTTTGTTGTGGATGCAGCAAAAAATGTAGTTGGAACTGTAAAAAAACAAATGAATAATATGCCATCTGTTTTTGATTTTGGATTCCAAACTTCGCATTATAGTATCCCGCATAATGCACTGGGTGATTTCAATGGATATACGCAACCACAATCACCTTATAACAACGCACCTACAGCAAGAACTATGTTCTCGGATAGATCAGGTAGAGAACAAGAATTAAATTTAACTGTAAATATGACCAACGTTTTAGATGGAAAAGAATTAGCGAACGGAAGTTACGCATATACTACCAAGCTTCAAGATCGTGAACAAAAAAGAAAAGCGGAATTTTAAAGGTGGTGAGCACGTTGGGGAAACTCAGTTTTACTTTTAATAAGGTCAGAAAAGATTATATTCAAATGCTAGTTGGAAGAAAACGCCCTTCCTGGGCTCCAGTTAAAAGAAAATTAGTAAGAGTCCCTCATCGCGCAGGGGCTCTTTTTCTTAATACAGAAACAGAGGAACGTCGTATTGATGTTCCTCTTGTAATTAAAGCGAAAAAAGATATGGCTGATTTACAAAAGGTAAAAGAAGATTTAGCGGATTGGCTATATACAGAGCAACCAGCCGAACTTATTTTTGATGATGAATTAGACAGGATATATCTAGCTTTAATTGATGGTTCTGTAGACTTGGATGAGGTAGTCAATAGAGGAAAAGGTGTCATTACTTTTGTTTGTCCGATGCCATATAAATTAGGAAAACAAAATACTCATACGTTCTCTCAAAATGGTTCTACTAAAGTGGTAACTTCTTTTACCAATCAAGGGAATATAGAAGCACCTCCAATTATTGAAGTGGAGGCCCAAAAACCAAGTACATTTTTAGATGTGTGGTTTGGTGAGCAGCCGTATAATCGTGATTACTTCAGAATCGGTTATCCTTTGAAAACAGAGCAATTACCCGTAGAAAGAAATCAAAGACTTATATGGGACGAAATGGCTACCACTGTTGGGTGGAGTAAAGTTAGTTCAATGGAGGATGGCAATCCAATTGGTGAAATGAAGTCAGATAAATACCAATTCTTTTGTTCTGATTTTGGTGCCAGTACAGGGAAAGGATGGCATGGAGCAGCTGTTAAAAAGAATATACCTGGGGGTCCAGTACAAGATTTTATTATGCAAGCCTATGTTACATGTAAGAGTAAAAAGATTAATGAAATGGGTAGAGTTGAGATAGCAATACTTCATGAAAATAGCAAGGTGCTTTCAAAAATTGCTATGTCTGATGTGTTTTGGCAAGCTGAACAAAATTTTGGAACAATGGTAATTGGATATGATAATAAGCCGGGAAAAATAGGTTTGATTTATGAGAGTGGTGATTATCCGAATACATGGAATCAATATTACGGAAGATTATGGATAGCTAGAACGGGAAATGTATGGGAGGCTTATATTTCGAAATTCCTTCCGGGGACAGAAAAGGATGATTCAGAACGATTTGCAAGGTGGACTGATGAAAATAACTATCACATGGAAAAAGCAGCACAAATTCAGATCAGTATTATGCAATGGCAGGATGTACCGCCAGTAGAAGCAATGACCGTTTCAGATTTAAAATTCTGGAAAGTGAATTTAAATACTCAAAATAATCCGCCTTACATTTTTGATACGGGAGACAAGGTTATAATCGATACAGAAAAAAGTCTTGTAACCATTAACGGTAAAAACGCGATTAATTTAAAAGACATTTTTAGTAATTTTCCAACTGTAATACGTGGTGAGAATCGTATCGATATCATGCCACCAGATGTTAAAGCAACTGTTAGTTATAGGGAGCGATACAGATGAGAACACCAAGCGGGATTTTGCATGTTGTGGATTTCAAAACAGATCAAATCGTTGCAGCTATTCAGCCAAATGACTATTGGGATGACAAAAGGCATTGGGAACTGAAAAACAATGTTGATATGTTGGATTTTGCTGTCTTTGATGGAACAACTCATTCGGCTACGTTACAACAACAAAACCTTGTTCTAAAAGAAGTTCGCGATGGAAGAGTTGTACCATATGTCATTACAGAAACAGAGAAGAATTCAGACAAACGATCCATTACCACATATGCTTCAGGAGCTTGGGTTCAAATTGCTAAATCAGGCATTATAAAACCACAAAGGATAGAAGGTAAAACAGTAAACGAATTTATCGATATGGCTCTTGTAGGCATGAAATGGAAACGTGGAAAAACAGATTATGCAGGTTTTCATACTATGACCATTGATGAATTTATGGATCCGTTAACCTTTTTGAAGAAAATAGCTTCTTTGTTCAAATTAGAAATTCAGTATCGTGTTGAGGTTCAAGGGTCACAAATAGTTGGATGGTATGTCGATATGATTCAAAGGCGCGGCCGAGACACTGGTAAAGAAATAGAGTTAGGTAAAGATTTGATAGGTGTTACACGTATTGAACATTCAAGAGATATTTGTACAGCACTAGTCGGATTTGTAAAAGGTGAAGGCGATAATGTAATTACCATTGAAGGTATTAACAGGGGACTTCCGTATATTGTTGATAATGATGCATTTCAACGATGGAACGAACGTGGTAAGCATAAGTTTGGTTTTTATACGCCAGAAACAGAAGAGTTACATATGACGCCACAACGTTTAATGACATTAATGGAAATAGAACTGAAAAAACGTATTAATTCTTCCGTTTCGTATGAAGTAGAGGCACAATCGATTGGTCGCATTTTCGGACTAGCACATGAACTAATCAATGAAGGCGATACAATCCGAATCAAAGATACAGGCTTCATACCTAAGCTATATCTTGAAGCTCGTGTTATTGCTGGTGACGAATCATTCACTGATCCTGCACAAGATAAATACGAATTTGGGGATTATCGAGAGATAGTAGACCCAAACGAGGAACTACGAAAGATTTACAATCGAATCCTTAGTAAATTCGGTGAGAAACAAGAAATGTTGGATCAGCTAGATAAATTAGTGAAAGAAGCCAATGAAACAGCAAGTAACGCTAAGAAAGAATCAGAAGCAGCGAAAACACTTGCCGAAAAGGTACAAGAGAATATTAAAAATAATACTGTTGAGATTATAGAAGCTAAGAATCCACCGACAACAGGTCTTAAACCTAATAAAACGCTTTGGCGTGATATTAGTAACGGAAAGCCCGGCATTTTAAAAATATGGACAGGTACAGCTTGGGAATCGGTTGTACCAGATGTTGAATCTGTTAAGAAAGCAACACTTGAGCAGGTTAATAAAGATATTGAGGCCACAAAAACAGAATTAAACCAAAAAGTCCAAGAAGCACAGAATCAAGCTACAGGACAATTCAATAAAGTACAGGAAGGTTTACAAGGTGTCAGTCGTACCATTTCTAATATCGAAAATAAACAAGGTGAAATCGATAAAAAAGTAACTAAGTTTGAACAGGATTCTAATAGCTTTAAAACTTCTATTGAATCGTTAACGAAAAAAGATACTGACATTAGCAATAAATTAAATACAGTTGAATCTACTGTAGAAGGTACAAAGAAGACTATTTCTGATGTGCAGCAAACAACAAGTGAGCTTAAGAAAACAACAACTGAAATGAAAGAAGAAGCAGGAAAAGTCACCGAGAAGTTAAGTAGTGTGGAGAAAAAGTTTGATGATATGAAGATTGGCGGACGTAACATTCTGTTAAGTACAGGTGGCACACTTAAATCTGACACAGGAACAATAGTGTCTAATATAGTAAATAAGTCATTTAAAATTGTGCCGGATGGTTTATCGATGCTACAAGGGCAGCAGTTTACTATTAGTTTTAAAGCTAGAACTATTGGATATGAAAAGGGAACGCCGAATCCATGGGCTGGGGTAGAAGTGTGGATAAAGTATAAAGATGGTGAACAATTATGGCCTGGTGTTCGTTGCGAAAGTGATGTTAACGCAAATCAAGAATGGAAAACATATTCCTTTACTTATAATCTTAAAGATAAAGCAATTGAGGTTTTCAATCCACAAACGCTATTACGTAATGTTAAAGGCATGATCGAATTAAAAGAATGGCAAATTGAAATTGGAAATAAAGCAACAGACTATAAACCAGCGGCAGAAGATCAAGTAACAACCGATGAATTCACCAAGAAAACCACTGAAATTACAAAAAGTGTAGATGGTATCAAAGAAACAATAACAAAAGTGGAAAATAATCAAAGTGGATTTGATAAGCGTGTTGCGACTGTAGAAAAAGATGCAACTACTATTAAACAAAATGTCTCTTTCATACAAAATACGCAGACAGAACAAGGAAGACAATTACAAGAGGCGAAAGCTGGTTGGGAAAATACTGCGAAAGCAATTGAAGGTAAAGTTGAGCTGAAACAAGTAGAGAATTATGTTGCTGGGTTTAAAATCCCTGAGTTGAAGCAAACAGTTGATAAAAATAAACAAGACTTGTTGGGCGAATTAGCTAACAAGCTTGCAACGGAACAATTTAATCAGAAAATGACTATGATCGACAACCGTTTCACTATAAATGAAGAGGGTATCAATGCCGCAGCAAAAAAGAAAGAAGTATACACAATAGAGCAAGCAAATGGACAATTTGCAAAAGATTCTTATGTAAGAGATATGGAAACCCGTCTTCAGTTAACTGAAAAGGGTGTTAGCATATCTGTAAAAGAAAATGATGTAATCGCAGCATTTAATATGAGTAAAGAAAACATTACTTTGAATGCGAACAGGATTAACTTAAAAGGTTTTATTACAGCGAGTCATATTAAAGGACAAGTGTTAGAAGGAGTAACACTTAAAACGAGTGGAAATAGATTTGTTGAAATAAATAAGCAAGACATGAAGATTTTCGATTCGGATAAGCCACGTGGCTATATAGGATTTATGGAAACAGATGATGGAAGTATTCAACCTTCATTAGTCCTTGGTTCTGATAATAGAAAATACGCTGGTACAGGATCATTTTATATTTATCAAGTCATGCCACGAATGAATGGAGTTGATCAACCTTCTAAAGCATATGCGAAATTTGGGATTTCTAAAGGAGAAAATGCAGAAGGAACTAATATTTGGTCAAACTATATTCAAATGCATAATGACGGTGGACATCTGAGCGTATATTCAGATGGACAATTTCGTTTTCAAAACTTGAATAATATTATTTTTGAATCTGAAGGATGGGCTCCAGGATATGGTTACTTCTCTGTAACGACAACTGAACCACATATTTTTACAAATAACGCTGGGCAGTTTACTTTCAAAAGAAAAGGCAGTGACTATAAAATACATTTCGTAAACGGCACCACCGATCATGATTTAATTATGGGTAATGCAATGATAAGGTCAAGTTTTGTACAAGGTTATAACAATGGCTTGCAGATTAAAGATATGATGGGTAAGGGATGGAAAGATATAGAATTAAGAACATTACGAGCGCAAGAGAATATTAGCGCTACAGGGCGTATGTGGGCGCAAGAATTTATCCCTAATTCTTCTCGTAAGCTTAAAACGGATATAAAAGACCTTCCATTCTCTGCCTTAGATAAAATCAACTCTGTAAACATCAAACAGTATCACTTTATAAGAGATGTTGAACGCTTCGAGTCAGGGGAGTCTATTATACTTCCAATTAATTACGGTATGATTGCGGAGGACCCTGACGATGTATTCACCACACCACAGAAAGACGCTGTAACACTTTATAGCTCGGTTTCAATTTCTATTCAAGCAATACAAGAAGTTGACTTTGAAGTTAAAAATCTTCAATTTGACCACGGTATGTTGAAGCAGGAAGTTGACACTCTTAAAGAACAACTTGAAGCAGAAAAACTTGAGAAAGTTTCAATGAAAGCTGAAATTGATGAATTAAAGGTATTAGTACAACAATTAATAAATGAGGAACCAAAGCAGCCATAAGCTGTTTTTATTTTGTACAAAATAGGGCTTTGCTAACAAAAGGGAGGCAATTCTTGTCTCTCTTTTTTGATATAGATGAGGAGTATGGATAGAGGGAGGGAAAACGGATGACAATCGAACTTGGTGTGCTGATTGCGTTATTATCACTCGCCATCAGCTATTTTGGTTATGCACTGAATAAATCTAAATCCATCAAAGCAGATGGGCAACAAAGTGCAGAGGTCAAAGCAGAACTGGGATATATCCGAAAAGGTGTGGATGATATCCGGATTGATTTAAAGGCAAGTGAAAAACAAATGGTAGCACTTGGAGAACGAGTCACGAGGGTAGAGGAAAGTACCAAACAAGCGCATAAACGCTTGGATACAATCGAAAAGGAGACGGATTAGACATGACAAGAGAGAACATGCAAAAACGATTACGTAACTGGAAAACATGGGTGGCACTTGCCTCCCTCTTAGGATTCATTTGTGCAAAGGCTGGATTACTAGAAACGAAGAGCTTTATCGACGAAGTGTTACCGTATCTTTTCACACTTGGTGTTTCGATAGGAGTATGGACCGACCACGAAGGGACAGCACAAACAGACAAATAAAAAACAACGAGAACGCATCGCCAATCGGTGGTGCGTTTTTCTATTGGAGGAGAAACAAAAATGAAACGATTACTGGGAATGTTGTTCACATTATGTCTTGTATTTTCACTTTCTACGAGTGTTTTGGCCGATAGAATACTTCTGATACCTGATGTGCCGAAAACACCATACAGGGGCGGTGTAGGGGCATATGAAGGAGTGGTTGCCCATAGTACCGCAACACCAGAAGCACCAGCCATTAACATTCAACGTTATGAAACTCGTACCTGGAGAAATGCATTCGTTCATTACGCGGTCGATTGGAATGAAACCATTCAGATTGCGGATACAAAATACATGGCGTACGGTGCAGGACCAGGAGCCAATAAACGATTTGTTCATGTGGAATTGTGCGAGACGGCTGATTACAGCAAGTTTAAGTGTAGTTATGAAAAGTATGTGAGATTACTGGCCAGAATCTTAAAAGATAACAATCTATCTGTAGATAAAGGATTATGGACGCATAATGATGTGAGAAAGTACCTGGGCGGTACAGATCATGAAGGTCCAATTGATTATTTACGTAGCCATGGTGTTTCAGAAGTTCAATTTAGAAGTGATGTGCAGCAGGCATATAATAACTCTAGTGTGGATGTTTCTGTTCCGTCTAAACCAGAAGAAGTACCAACAGCAGTAACAGATAGTATCGCTTATATTGAAGGTTACAACGTGAATTTACGTAAAGGACCAGGAACAAATTATGGTGTGATTCGTCAGCTAAACAAACCAGAAGCGTATCAAGTGTGGGAAGAGAAAGACGGATGGTTAAACCTTGGTGGAGAGCAGTGGGTGAAATATAATCTAGCGTACATCAGGTTTGAAAAGCAAGAATCAGTAAATCCAGTTGTAGGGAAACGCGTAGTTTCAAAAGTAGATAACCTTCGGTTTTATGATACACCTTCATGGCAGGATGACGATGTAGCGGGTACGTTGGACGCAGGGGAAGGATTTACAATCGATGAGAAGGTAAGTGTGGATGGCTCTCCACAATTTAAAGTGCACAATAGTAAAGGGCGCACATACTATATGACATCCAGCGAAGCCTTTGTGTATGTGAAGTAGGGAAGAGAAAACAAGGAGGTTTTCGCCTCCTTGTTTTAAAAATGAAACATTGTTTCTGGTACATCCTCTTTTATAATCCACTCTAACATATCAGGTAATAGCATGATGATGACACCAAAAATAACTCCGAAACCTAATCCTAATAGTAGTGAAGTTTTTAAGTAATATCCGATGAATAACCAAATGCCAGCTAACAGTAATAATAAAAGTGCAATGGATAATTTGAAAATCAATTCGTTCTCCCCCCCAATACAGGAAATCTTACATTTAATTATAATAATTGAAGAAGATAAAGTGAATTGGAAATTGAATAACAAAGAATTGGAAGATGCAACGAAGTTTGGTGAGGGAAATAAACATGGTACATATAAAATTCTTGAATAGTAGCAAGATATAAAGGATTAAATAGAAAAAAAGCAAGTCCTTTTTGATGTAAGGATACTTGCTTTTTCATAGGATGATTGTCATACGAATAGAACGTGTTGACTTATTCTATGTAAGGTCCACATAGAAATATGTTATAAAATAAAAAGGTTCTTCTATTTGAAGAACCCAGTTTGTAGAACAGTATAAGATATATTATCCCCGTAGTTGTGTTCTATATTATTTTTATGTTAGGCCAAGGAAGAACATGATAATGAAACACAGAATATACTTGACCAAAGTGTACTCTGTTTCAGTGGTTTCTCTTGAACCACTTTATATATGTGCAGAAAATTATGTTGTATAACTTAAAAAATAGAAAAGGCAATCCAGGGTGGTGAGTCTGGATTGCCTTTTCGTATAGAAAGAATCGTGTATAACATAACAGGAGCAGTTTAATATATGTAAAGATTTTTGAAAATATGTTTAAAATATGAGAGTCGCCTTCCCCAGTTGAAGGCGACTCTCATGTGGTGATTCTCTAGATGTCATTTACAGTATATCCAATATGATTGAAAGATAGAACTTTTTATTGACTGATAATTCTATATGATTTATATTTTAAATATGTTCTCTGATCTATTGCACAATGAAGAATCCGTCTCCTATTTGGAGGCGGATTTTTTGTTTACATCCAGAAGTCATCATAATGTACATCTTTATTAGTTAGTCTTCGCAACGCTTTTATAATTTTATTTCCATTTTTCAATGAAGGTTGAAATGCATTGCCCTGACAAATTCTACTGATTGTTCCTCTATTTACCCCGCTTTCTCGTACTACATCTTGCTGAGAAATCCCGTTTTTATCCAAGAATTTTCCGAAACGTGAACGTGGTTTACCTAAGCCGAACATTCTTTCTCGCCCCTTTATTTTCATAGTTGGTAACCATTCTGTCCAAGAATCAAATTTTTTAGACTTCAAAAAAATTTGAATATTGTCCAAGCCCTCCCCGATATGATGTACCAAGGTAAGAAAAGTTTCACCTATCAAAGTAGTTATCAAGGTAGGAGCAGGTGACTTTACCAAGGTAGGTATCATGGTAAGTTTTCGCTTTCTGCCGTGGTAGCTGCCATGGTTCCTATCAAGGTAACGCTACCATGGTAATGGGTGCGTAAAGCGTTATTTTGCGTGAATTTTATATTCTGTTTATAAAGGAGCGAAGGAAATGAACAGCAAGATGGCATCATACGAAGAAACTTGTGAGTATTGTAAATGTTTGTTATCCGATTGGTTGTTTTGGAGGTGGAATGGAAAGAAGTATTGTTCAGAATCTTGTGCGGAATACGATAAGAAATAAATGAGGGAGATGAGCGTATGTGGGGGACAAAACAAATCATTCCCTTTCGGGATTTTATGAGTGGGTCGTACAAAAAGAAAGAGAGACAAATACAAAAATATCATGCAGGGAGTCCGTTGGCTTTTCTTCATATGTCCGATTCCATGATACATACGTATCTTGCGTTAGGAGTAGTGGGAACCGTTTTAATCGGGGCAGTTCTGCTAGAAAAATATCTTGTACAAAATGATCATGTATTAGCAGCTAAATTATTATCTGATGGCATTCATTATGGGGTGAGAATGGGAGGAGTCGGATTCATCGGCTATGCATTTATTCGAATTGTAATCATGTTCTAGGGGGCTTATCATGGAGAAACTAAAGGAATGGATGTACAAGAGGTCTTTAAAGCAGCAATTAATGGAAGTGTTTCGTAAGGCAGGTTTATATAGAGAACATCAAACGCGTGGAGGGAAAGTGCCAATTTACCCTAAAATTCATGCAGTTACTTCTTCGAACCAGTGTGTACAATATGTGTTTACCATTCCGAATGGATTGGATCCAAAGACGATTGAAAAGAAATGGTTTTGCTTTCAACAGATTTTAGGAAGGAATGTAGCAATTGAAGGGGATATTAAAAAGTTTGTACTCCATGTATTTCATTCTGATGGCGGTTTAAAACCATACAACTATAGTTACAAGCAATGGCAGCCGTTATTAAAAGAATACCGTCTTCCTATTGTAGTAGGACGTGACCAGTTCGGAAAAATGATTACTTACGATATGGTGGATGCAAATACACCGCATCTTCTCATTGCGGGAGAAACAGGTTCAGGAAAAAGTAGTATGGTGCGAGTTATCTTGTCTACATTGATTCAAGCCATGTCGCCCGATACCTTGCATTTGTACCTAGGCGATTTGAAAAATTCTGAATTTCATTTCTTGCGTAGAGTAAAACATGTAAAAGAAGTGTGTATGGAGGAAATCGAAATGAAAATCATGCTTCAAAAGGTATGGAATGAAATCAGGGAACGCAGAAAGCTCATGGCAACATATGAAGTAGATCATATTGACGAATACAACAAATTACATCCTGACAAACGGAAACCCTACATTCTCCTAGCAATTGATGAAGTAGCGATGCTACAGGATGAAAAAGAGTGTATGACGACAATAGAAAAAATATCTGCGGTTGGTCGAGCATTAGGCGTTTTTCTTATGCTATCGATGCAACGTCCAGATGCAAAAGTGTTAGATGGTAAATTGAAATTAAACATGACAGTCAGAATGGGTTTCAGATGTGCTGATAGCATTAATAGCAATATCATGGGTACACCCGGAGCGGAACAGTTAGCACAATCTGGTCAGATGATTCTAAAATTACATGGGCTCAAGAAAGTGCAAGCGCCTTATTTAGAATTAAACAAAGCGAAACAAATGATTGAACCGTACCGTGTACCGAAAGATACAGTTGAGCTTCCGAGTCCTGAGCAAGAAAAACTACCTTTGTTTGGAGTGTTGAATCATGAAGAATAGAGATAAGGCAATCGTAAAGGATTTACAGCGATTTCGATGTATGTCCCGTGATGATATTATCGATTTGCATTTTCAAGGACGCAAGAAAGCTGTGACTTGTTGTAATACGGTGATGAAGCGGTTAAGAAGAGATGGAAGTGTGGATGCAAATGTATTACAGCAGCCATACATCTATTTCCCGCAACCGAGTACAATTCGAAAAACAAGTCAAAAGATTCCGCATTTCCTTGCTATTGTAGACGTATATAAGCAACTTCTTCAGTACGAAAAGCCGAAAGTATTCAAAGTTGAGCCAAAATACGGTAAAGCGTATATGGAACCTGATATATTTACCATATGGCGACAATCCCCGTTTTTCATAGAAGTACAGAATTCGGTTTACAGCAAGAAAGTTATGCAAGAAAAAGTAAATCGTTACGAATTCTACTTTCATAGTTTGGAATGGCAGCAAGAACCATGGCAACCGAAGAAATCCAAATATTTTCCCTCACTACTCATCGTTACGGATACACAATATGATATTTACTCTCCCAATTTTCGCATATTCCAAACAAAGTCTATTCATGATTTTATGAATCAAATGGTTGTGAAGGCATAGTAGCTCTTTAATATAGTCCCATTTCATCAGATTCTTCTTTTGATATTTTGTAATATACACCTGGAACAAGAGAGCTGTCTATTGTCTTTGTGGCTGGCTCTTTTGAGCCAGTATCTTCTAACCAATTGTAAAAAACGAATGGCTTGTCATTGTTAGGTACGTCAGAAGAGCTTGTATGCGCTTTTTTAGGTGCTTTAAGTAGTTTGATGTTGTCCGAATAGACACGAGAAAATAAGGCTTGTACACTGTCTGTAAGAATACCGTTGTTTTTTAAGAATCTATCAATTTTTCCTAGCGCATTAAATGCAAGACGAAATAGACTTTCATCACAATTGCTACCTACACGCAGACCAATAATCGATGCGGTAGTTTTTAGAATAGGATGATACGTTCCGGCTTTGATTGTATGGTACATCATTTCTTGGTATTCGTTCACAAAATACGTATGGACTCTTTCGAACTCTTTGTGTATATCGTTTTGCGCTTCATTTAGCTCAATTTCAATTGATTCCATTAAGGATACTCTATCATTATTTTTTTCTTGTTTTAAAGTAGTTAAAGAGTTAATAGAGTTATTATAGTTAGAACTCGTGTTTTCATCTTTCAGGCTTACAGCCTCAACGGTTTCAGGGTTTTTCTGTTCGGCAACCTGCTCGGCATTTTGTTCGGCAATTTGGTAGGCATCTATGTAAAATACTTCTTTCATGATTGTTGTGAAATTAGGGTGCGTTTTTAATACAAATACATATTTATTCTTACCATCAGCTAATCCAGCGACTAGGATTTCACCTGTTTGTTTTAATGCACGAACAGTATCGGTCACAGTTCTTACAGAACAGTCAGCCTTATCTGCTAGTGTTTCAGCAGAAATCTTGCATATGCCATTTCCTGAGAGCATGTAAATAATATGATCCATTACAACTTTCCGCTTAGAGCGAGAAGGAAATAGACATTCAAAACTTTGATTCGCATCATCGACACGTTTTCTCATAGCAGCTATAATTTCATATTTCTTTTGCGTGCTTAATCGATTTTGTTGTATATATTTTTGAACATCAGCATTATAGGCAGTCAATTTTTTCATAAGGGCTCGTCTCCTTTGGAAATAAAAAAGCAACAGTATGCCACAAAATGTAAGCAAACTGTTGCGGAGGAACCCTTATGTACGATAAAATAAGGTACATAAAGAGTTACAGCAGGTGTTTGCCTAGTTACGTTAGGCGAACGGTTAATAAAGTGTCTCACCACTTTATTAACACGCTGTGCTCTTTTATTTTTTTAGTTTTTATTTCGATTTTTTCGGTAACGGATTTGGTCACAAATAACCAGAAA
The DNA here is from genome assembly GCF_058792335.1 of Bacillus sp. CPT56D-587-MTF. NCBI lineage: Bacteria > Bacillati > Bacillota > Bacilli > Caryophanales > Bacillaceae > Bacillus > Bacillus sp. CPT56D-587-MTF. The sequence continues at coordinate 22,681 of NZ_JBYTEF010000001.1, forward strand.
AGTGTTGCCATTTATAATTTTCGATATAGTACAAAATTGCGTAATGTTGCGGTTCATTACGCTTTTAGGCAGTTTAAGTTTTATAAATAATAGACTTTGGAGATGTAAAACAATTTGAAAATATAAATGTCCAAGGAACTAGCCGTATGCTAACATTAGCGGAGAAAGGTGCTACATTCCATTTTATTTCTACAATTGGTATCCCGTTAGAATTAGCGGTAGATCAATGGGATACATACATGAAAACTGGTGATTTTAATTACAGTGTAGACTTAGAGAATGTATATTCAAATAGTAAACTACAAGCGGAAAACATTGTTCGTGAAGCAATGAAAAATGGTTTGCGTGGAAATATTTATCGTGCAGGTAATTTAGCATGTCATTCAGAAACAGGTTCGTTCCAACAAAATATTGAAGGAAACGCATTTTATCGTCCTATTAAAACAATGCTATTAATTGGGAAAGCACCAAATGTGAAGTGGAAAGTTGATTTCACACCAATTGATTTTGCTAGTAAATCAATTGTATCGTATTTGCAAGATGCGCAAATTATAGGAGAGACGTTACATATTTGTCATCCACATCAAATTGAGTTTGAACAATTTATACAGCTAATTGGAGAGTGTGGATACAATCTTGAAATGGTTCCACTTTCAGAATATGTAAATACCGGACTTGCATTAGCGAAGGGAAATGAAGTAATAGCAGAGTTAATTGCTTCTCAAGTTGCAGGAGATGGAGCGCAGCAATCTGAAATTGTAATGGGTACGCGTAGAACGAATAAATGGATTAAGAAAAAAGAATTGATAGTACCAGCAATTAATAAAGAATTTATTCAGCAGTTATTAGCTCATGGTGAAAAAGTTGGTTATTTTCCAAAAATAATGAAATGATTATGCATGCTTTTGTTTGTTCAATAAAATAAATCATGCTACAATGAAAACGAATTAAGGACCGGGGAGCCAATTGGCTGAGAGGATGTAAGTAAACATCGACCCTCAACCTGATCTGGATAATGCCAGCGTAGGGAGTTACTTAAAGTGATGTAGCATATGTTATTCTGTAATAACTTGCATAAAAGGCTTTCCTACGCAGTAGGAAAGCCTTTTCTTATTTTTGAAATTTATTTTTATAAGGGGGATTTTATTATGTCACAACAAGTTACAATGTCATTTTCAGTAGTACCACAAGCAAAAACGAAAGATGTATATTCTGTTGTCGATAAAGCAATTGAAGTTGTGCAACAATCGGGAGTTCGTTATGAAGTAGGGGCAATGGAAACAACTTTGGAAGGAGAATTAGATGTACTTCTTGATGTCGTTAAACGTGCGCAACAAGCTTGCGTCGATGCTGGAGCAGAAGAAGTGATTACTTCTATTAAAATCCATTATCGTCCAAGCACTGGTGTAACGATAGATGAAAAGGTTTGGAAGTACCGTGATGAATATGCAAAACCAGAAGCAATCTAAACTTATTACAACTATTTGGCTTATCCTTCTCATTGCGATATGGGAAGGATCTGTTTCATTATTTAAAATCGAACCGTGGATTTTACCAAAGCCTTCTGCCATTGTTCAAGAATTAATTGGGATGAAAGATTTACTATTACCAAATACGATGCAAACACTGCAGGAAGTTATAATTGGACTATTCTTTGCAATTTTATTGGGGACGAGCATCGCAATTATTATGGACGTTATACCGTTATTTCGTATTTTAATAAATCCATTGCTCGTTATTTCGCAAACAATTCCAATTGTTGTACTTGCACCGCTATTTATTATTTGGTTTGGATATGGGATGTTGCCGAAAGTAATGGTCGTAATACTCGTTTGTTTCTTCCCAATTGCGCTTAGTATTTTAGAAGGTTTTCAAACAGTAGATAAAAACATGTTGAAACTGTTACAAACAATGAAGGCGACAAAATGGCAAGTTTACCAGAAAGTAAAATTTCCAGCAGTGCTTCCATACTTTTTCTCAGGTTTAAAAATTGCAGTTACATATAGCGTAATGGGGGCAATTATCGGAGAATGGCTCGGTGCAAGTGAAGGATTAGGCGTTATGCTTACGAGGGCTACAAAATCCTTTTTGACTGCCCGAGTATTTGGTGTTGCAGCAATCATCGTTATGGTGACATTATGCCTGTATTTTATCGTAGAGTTTATGGCAAGAATAACAGCACCATGGATATATAGAAAGGACGGCAGAAAATGAAAAAAGGTTTGAAAGTTATGTTAGCTGCCTTAGTAGCGGTAGGTGTGGCTGGATGTAATCCGGCGAAGAAAGAAGAAAGTGCAAGTAAAGATCAAAAAGTAAAAGTAGTATTAGATTGGTTTCCAAATACGAATCATACTGGCTTGTATGTAGCGCAAACGAAAGATTATTACAAAAAGCAAGGATTAGATGTAGAAATTATTCAACCAGGTGACAATGTAACAGCAGAGCAAATGATAGCATCAGGAAAAGCAGACTTCGCAATAAGCGCACAAGAAAATGTAACGTTAGCTCGTGTGGAAGGAATTCCTGTTGTATCTGTAGGAGCGATTATTCAGCATAACACTTCAGCGTTTGCATCGCTTAAGAAAGATAATATGACGTCACCGAAAGATTTTGAAGGTAAACGTTACGGCGGCTGGGGAGGACCAGCGGAAGAAGCGACATTAAAGACGATTATGGATAAACATCAAGCTGATTTTAATAAAGTTGAAAAAATCATCTTAGGACAAACAGATTTCTTTAAATCAATCGGTCGTGATGCAGATTTCGAATGGATTTATTACGGTTGGGATGGTATTGAAGCGAAGCGCCAAGGAAAAGAGTTAAATACGATTATGGTGAAGGACTTAGATCCAGCGCTTGATTTCTATAGTCCTGTTATTATTACGAGTGAAAAACATACGAAGCAAGATAAAGACTTTGTGAAAAAGTTTATGAGTGCAACGACAGAAGGTTATAATTTTGCAATTAAGGAACCGAAAGAGGCTGCTGATATTTTAATTAAAGCTGTTCCAGATGTAAATAAAGATTTAGTTCAAGAAAGCCAAAAATGGTTAAGTACGAAGTATCAAGATGATGCTAAAGCATGGGGAGTACAGAAGGAAGAAATTTGGACGAATTACATGAATTTCTTATATGACAACAAAGTTATTAAAAAGAAAATCGATGTAAAAGATGCTTTTACAAATGAATTCCTTCCAAGTGAAAAATGAGCGGATTACAAATAAAAAATATAGTGAAATCTTTTGACGGAAAGAATGTATTAGAGAATATTAGTGCCTCTATACAAGAGGGAGAGTTTGTTTCCTTTGTAGGACCAAGTGGTTGCGGGAAAAGCACATTATTAAACATGATTGCAAATGTTGAAAAACCAACAAGCGGGAACGTAACGTATAACGATAAGCAAGTACAAGAGCAAGATGTTGTTAGTTATATGCCACAACAAGATTTATTACTACCGTGGCGATCAGCTTTGCAAAATATCGTTCTTCCGTTAGAAATTGAAGGAAAGCCGAAAAAACAAAGGCTGACAGAAGGAATGGAAGCATTAAAGCAGTTCCAACTAGATGAATATGCAGACCATTATCCAGATGAATTATCTGGTGGTATGCGTCAAAGAATTAGTTTTCTGCGCACATATTTATGTGAAAAGCCAATTATGCTGCTGGATGAGCCTTTTGGTAAATTAGATGCATTTACAAAAATGGAAGTACATAGCTGGCTTTTAAACTCTTGGCATCAAGAAAAGCAAACAATCGTTATGGTGACACATGACTTAGATGAGGCAATCTTGCTTTCAGATCGCGTATTTATTTTATCTCAAAGACCAGCGTCAATAGTTGGCGAGGTACAAGTGAAATTACCTAGGCCGAGAACGATGGATATGTTAACATCACTCGAATTAAAAAAGGATAAAGAAGAGATTTTAAGTGTGTTAGCTCCTTATATGAAAAAATAGAAAAAGCTGATGTTTTAATTTTAGACGAACCGACTAATCATTTGGATGTAGAAACTAAGATGGCTTTACAGGAAGCGTTACAACAATACAAAGGAACGGTTTTAATTGTCTCACATGAACCTTCTTTCTATGAATCGTGGATAACAAAAGTATGGAATATAGAAGATTGGAATACTGAACAATATGAATAAAGAAAAGGCATTAGCTTTTAGGAGCTAATGCCTTTTCTTTGTGATTAACATGATTTTCGAGAACTCTTACATGAGAATTGTATGAAGAAGCACTCTTATGGTGCGCTTATAAGCGTGCTTTTTCTTTTGTTATATTTATAATACGAAAGCCTTTCCCTAACAGGTGACTATCTTTCTTTATATATATAGATAGTTCAAAATGGAATGAAAATAATTCCTTTATGTAAAGGATAATATGGATATTATAGGAAGACAATAGAAATTAAAGGAAATTCATGTAAAATTCAAATGAACTTCATATAAACTTCATATTAGAAATTAAATATAATTATAATAGGTTATTATGATATTTTTGATTTTTCGTAAAATTAAAAGTTTGAATTTAGGAGGTATTGCTCAAACCTAAATTCAAACTTTAGTGAATTAATTAATGGATATTACGTCTAGTTTTCGCTAATGACGGTATTTAAAAGTTCGGCAGGATTACCTGTTCCTGCACCGCCAATTGTAATAGATCCACCAGGAGGAATTTCACCATTCCATCCTGCGTTCGTAATTACATAATGATTATTTGTTTTACTACTAATTTTAGAATCCCAAACTTGTGTTAAATTACCGCTATAATCAAATTCTAATTTCCAATTTTTAATAGGAGTCGTTCCATTATTTTTGATTATAATCGAGAAGTTATAACCGCTGCCCCAATTCGAAGTGACTGAAAATGTAGCAGTACCATTTCCATCAGGAGGTGTCGTATTAGCTTCATCCGTTTTGACAGTAAGAGCGGTAGGTTGTGATTTATTTCCAGCAGCATCTTTGGCAATTATTGAAAATGTGTATTCCGTATTAGGTTTTAAGTTTTTAATTGTAATGCTATTTGTTGTTGTACTCCATTTCTCTTCTCCAGCAGTAATTTCATATTCCATAACTCCTACGTTATCAGTAGATGCAGTCCAGTTTAATTGAACTGAGTTTGAATTTTTATTCGTAACTACAACGTTTTTAACATTCGTTGGTGGCTCAGTATCTTTTTGACTAATAGGTCCACCAAGTAATTCTTTTACTAGCGTATCAAGTAATTTTGGACCACTGCAACTATATTTTGGACTTGTACGGCAATCTCCGCTTAGTTCCCAAAACATTGCTCCACTTAAACCTTTCGTCTTTATATAGTCTGTTTTGTATTTCATAGATTCATTGTCATCGTAGCTAATAAATGTGCCTGTAGTTGCATTATATAAATAAGGTACTTTAGCTGTGTCATTCCAGTAGCGTACAAAACCATTTTTATTAACGTAATTGGCTGCTAAATCACCGTAATCATACACACCTGTGTCACCGGTAGAATAATCATCCCAAGTACCTTTAGAAGCAAGTTTCCCATCACTACCTGGTTTGCAAGGTTGATATTGTCCGTTATTTTCTTTGCCACAACTTTTCCAGCCACGTCCGTAAAAGGGTACGCCTAATACTAGTTTATCGACTGGAACACCTTCATTTGTATAAACATTTATAGCACCATCTACGTAAAAATTCGTATTTGCTGCTGGGTCATTTGGATCCTTATATAGAGCTGCATTATGATTAGAAGTAGCTTCCCATCCGCCGTGGAAATCATATGTCATAATATTAATCCAATCGAGTATTTGAGAAATTTTCTTTAGCTCTGTATGATCAGCGTAGCGTTGGCTTGCGCCTGAAGCGATTGTTAGTAAATATTGTTTGCCATCTTCAGCACCTGCTTTATTCAAAGCATTTCGGACATCTTGAAGAAGGAGAGTGAAATTTTGTTTATCTTCAGGACGATAACTACCACCAGGAATCGTTTCAACGCCCGGATATTCCCAGTCTAAATCTACGCCATCAAACCCATATGCGCGAAGAAAAGCTACTGTAGATTCAGCAAATACTTTTCTTGTTTTTTCATCAGCGGCCATATCAGAAAAGCGGTTAGACCAAGTCCAGCCACCAACGGAAATAATTGTTTTTAAGTGAGGATATTTAGCTTTTAATCGTTTTAGTTCCCCGAAATTTCCGCAACGGGCATATTTATCGCAATCTTCCCAAGTTGTCCCTGAGCCAGGATACGATTTGGTAACATCAGCCCATGGTTCACCGAGTACGAGAGTACCATTAGGAACCTCTTTATTTTGCAATGGTACACCAGATTCTTTACAGTTCCACGTTTGTTTATTTGGATTATCAGGATGAGTAGAAGGGTTTCCATGTTTTCCATTCCAACAAATATCCGCGAAAGCATAGTTAAGGTGAGTAAGCTTTGATGCATCAATGTCAGCAACTTGATAATTACGTCCGTAAACGCCCCACGAAGGAAAGTACCCAACAATTTTTTGACTTTGCTTTGGTGAATCTGCTAATGCGAGATTTGGAGTAATAAAATTTGTGAGAAAAAGAGGTAAGAAAAGTAGTAGAGATAGTAATAGCAGTGTGAATTTTTGAGACCTCATAGCCATTTCTCCTTTCAAAATAAAAGATATATTTAAAGGCATACGCCAATAAACCAAAATGAATCTAGACGTATGAAACATCTAGATAAAATGATCAGACATCACGAAGTCTATACAAGGGAGCTGGGGGTGATTAAATCGTAACAAATGTAAGATTTAGTGTAAACGCTTTATTAAGTTGAAAAAGACTTTCTCAATACAAAAAGGCTTGAATACAAACTATATATGAAAACTAAAGATTGGTATGGGAAGAAAAAGCTCATTATAAATAAATTTGAGAAAAAATTGTATGGAGCCAATTATTAAAGACGTAGAAAGATCAGGAAATATCATGTAAAATAATAGTAAAAATATGTAAAGGAGGGAATAGTGTGGATGTGTTTTTGAACATTGCTGAAGAAAAAATTCGACAAGCAATACGGAATGGTGATCTTGATTATCTTCCGGGAAAAGGAAAACCACTACAATTAGAAGATCTTTCAATGGTACCTCCAGAACTTAGAATGAGTTATAAAATTTAAAAAAATGCGGGAATGATTCCACCAGAAATGGAACTACAAAAAGATATATTAAAAATAGAGGATTTAATTGCTTGCTGTTATGATGAAGAAGAGAGAAAGAAATTACGAGAAGAGTTTACAGCAAAAACTCTTCGTTTTCAGCAGGTAATGGAAAAGAGAAAGATTAAAGATAGTTCAGCTTTTCGTATGTATCAAGGCAAATTATTTCGTAAATTACGCTAAGAGGGATAAGATGACTACATTTAAAACGATAGAAGAATTAGCGACCTATATCGAAGAACAACAATTGGTACTTCTGTTTATTAAAACGGAAAATTGTGGTGTTTGTGATGTTATGCTAAGAAAAGTAAATTGCGTATTAGAGAATTATGATTACGTAGAGAAAATAGAGATATTACTACAAGACATGCAAGAGATTGCGGGGCGATATGGAGTATTTACAGGGCCAACAATTTTATTATTTCATAATGGAAAAGAAATTCTTCGTGAATCACGCTTCATTTCACTTGAAAATCTAGAGAGAATCATTCAATTATTCGAGGAATAGGGGAGGCTTTTATATGGGATTTATTATTGTCATACTATTATTTGTTGTAGTTGGAATAATCGTAACAGCAGTTCGATCGAACAAAAAGAAGGTGAACTTGGCGAAACAAAATAACATACATAATTCATCTAACAGCTCATCACCATTATTTTTCTTTGCTGGATCGGATAATGATAGCTCGCATGATGGCGGTTCACATGATTGTGGAGGCTCTTTTGGGGGAGATAGCGGAGGAAGCTGCGGTGGCGGTGGGGATTGATGAAAATGCGCCTTATATAGGCGTATTTCTTTTTAAACAAACGTTTGATTAGTCGGCTTACATATACATAAACACAGTTAAACAAACGTTTGATTAATATTTTTAACATACTAAGGTGAATGGAAATGAAAAGGGAACCGAAAGTGAAAAATAAGGGGAAAGTAGTGTTATTTTTATTAGCTGCGGGAGGCGTATTTCTTGTTAAATTAGCATTTAAATTTGGAACAATACATATGATTCGAACTTGGTTTGAAAGTACGTTTTCTTAAATAAGGAATATAGCCTCTTGCGATAGAGGTTTTTGATTTGTTATTATTAGACTGAACGGTCGGTTTAAAGAGGTGTGAATATGAGAAGAAGCGCAGAAGAGATAAAGAAAGAAATTGCATACAAAGCAGAAAGTCTATTTTCACAGAAGGGCTACGCAGCTACATCTATGGAAGAGATTTGTGAAATTACAGAGCGAAGTAAAGGAAGTATTTATTATCACTTTAAAAGTAAAGAAGAATTATTTTTATTTGTAGTGAAACAGCATACGTATGATTGGCTTGAAAAATGGAATGAAAAAGAGAAGTTGTATAGCACTAGTACTGAAAAACTATATGGTCTCGCGGAATATCATGTAGAGGACATACAGCAACCAATTTCAAATGCCATAGAGGAATTCTCTATGAGTCAAGTTGTAAGTAAAGAGATTTTGGAGGAACTATTAGCTTTAACTAGAGAATCATATGTTATGTTTGAGAAATTAATTGAAGCAGGTATACAGTCTGGAGAGTTCCGTGAAGATAATACTCGTGATCTTATGTATATTGTGAATGGATTATTATCAGGGCTTGGAGTACTTTACTACGAGCTAGATTATAAAGAGTTGAAGCGTATTTATAAAAAGGCAATAGATGTATTGTTAAAAGGAATGGCAGCTGAATAATAGGTCAGTTGCTTTTCTTACAAAATAAATTAGACTGAACGGTCGGTTTGTGAAAGGGGAATGAAAATGAACGCTTTATTTAAAAACCGAGCATTTATGCTCGTTATGGCGTCTGATATTTTACAACAATTTGCAATTTGGATCAGAAATATGGCTCTTTTGTATTTTATAATGGAGCGAACGAATAATGATCCGGTTTCTGTTTCTTTGTTATCAGTTATGGAATATGCACCTATTTTTATTTTCTCGTTTATCGGTGGTGCGCTAGCTGATCGCTGGAATCCGAAAAGAACAATGGTCACTGGAGATGTGTTGAGTGTACTGTCTATTATAGGAATTGTCCTGTTGTTAAAGCTGGATTATTGGCAGGCTATATTTTTTGCAACACTCATTTCCGCGATTGTAGGTCAGTTTTCTCAGCCCTCATCTTCGCGTATATTTAAGCGCTATGTAAAAGAAGAACAGGTAGCAAATGCGATTGCATTTAACCAAACATTACAGTCATTATTTCTAATTTTTGGACCAGTGGTAGGATCGCTTGTGTATACACAACTTGGTTTATTTACGTCACTATATAGCTTAATCATTTTATTTTTGTTATCTGCTATCGCCCTTTCATTTTTACCAAAATGGGTTGAAAAAGAGCAAGTGGCGAGAGATTCATTAAAAAATGATATAAAAGAAGGTTGGAAGTATGTTCTTCATACGAAAAATTTACGTATGATTACGATCACTTTCACCATTATAGGCTTAGCTGTTGGATTAACAACTCCATTAGAGGTGTTTCTTGTAATAGAACGCCTTGGAATGGAAAAGGAAGCAGTTCAATATTTAGCTGCAGCTGATGGAATAGGTATGTTAATTGGTGGTATTGTTGCTTCAATTTTCGCTTCAAAAGTGAATCCGAAAAAAATGTTTGTATTCGGTATGGGCATATTAGCAATGTCATTTTTAGTAGAAGGGCTATCTACATCATTTTGGATTACTAGTTTCATGAGGTTTGGAACAGGTATTTGTTTAGCTTGTGTTAATATTGTTGTCGGTACGCTTATGATTCAACTTGTACCAGAAAATATGGTTGGAAGAGTAAATGGGACGATTTTACCACTGTTTATGGGGGCAATGCTAATTGGAACTTCACTAGCTGGAGGATTAAAGGAACTAACTTCACTAGTTACTGTGTTTTGTATAGCAATGGCACTTATTTTATTAGCGATAGGGCCAGTTCTACGTATGCAAATAAAAAAAGAAGATGTTGCTAATAAAGAGGCACTAACAAATTCGTTAGCTTCGAAATAACTATTGTAAGGGAGCAATATTGCTCCCTTTTTCTTTGAGGAACTTTTGACAACTATATGAGCCAATTATATACTGATGTTGTAAAAACGATTTTACAGGTTAGGAGCAATGGTGTGAAAAATCAAATCTATGAATTACGCACTGAAAATAATATTTCACAAGGCGCATTAGCTGATAAATGTAAGGTTTCTAGACAAACGATAAATGCAATTGAGAATAATAAATATGATCCAAGTTTAGCGTTAGCATTCCGTTTAGCTGAAGTATTAGGAACAACTGTTGATAAATTATTTTTGTACAAGCAGTAGAGTCGTTCATTATAAGTCGCACCTTTAAAAATAAAAAAGATCCTCTTCTTATGAGAAGAGGATCTTTTCTTATAGCGTTTTAGTCTTTGGACTAGGTGGTGTAACGGATGTATTATTTTCTGGAACTCTAGTTAGTAAGAATCCTCCGATAATAAACAGAACAATAATACTAAGAACACCAGCGTTTGTTTTTCCTGTTAATTGGGTTGTAACACCGACTAATACCGGACCCATAATTGCGGCAAACTTGCCAAATATATTATAAAATCCGAAGAATTCATTAGCAGATTCTTTAGGTACTAGTTTTGCAAAGTATGAACGACTTAGTGCTTGAATACCACCTTGAGATGTAGCAACTAACATTGCTAAAATCCAAAAATCAAGTGTCGTTTTTAAAAAATAAGCATATGTGCAAATAATGATATAAATAATGATACCGACATATAACATTTTTTTACCAGTAAATGTTTCAGATAATTTTCCGTATAGTAAAGCAAATGGACAAGCGACAATTTGTGTTACAAATAATATGATTAATAGATTCGTTGCACTAATACCGAGATCGGTTCCGTAAGCGGTAGACATAGTAATAATTGTGTCGACTCCGTCAATATAGAAAAAGTAAGCGATTAGAAACATAAATACAGTTTTATATTCTTTAATATTTTTAAAAGTATCAGCAAGACGTTTGAAGCTCATTCTAATAGGTCTTGGATGACGCTCAATATAGTGTGTTTGCTCTACGTTTTTTAGCATTGGAATTGTAAATAATCCCCACCAAAGAGCTGTTATTGCAAAGGAAATTTGACTAGCAATGCCGACCGATAAGGGAATAGTTCCTTTTTGGGAAAGAATAATAAGAGCGATACAACCGATAAAAGGAATTGTACTCCCGATATAACCTAATGCAAATCCTCTTGTAGAAATTCGGTCCATTCTATCTTCAGAAGTGACGTCTACTAAAAATGCATCATAGAAAATATTTGCTCCAGCAAAGCCGATTAAGGCGAGCATATAGCACCCTAGCAATAAGTACCACTGAGAGATTGGAACGACTGCTAACATACTTGTAAATACGATACCGAGTCCAAAGAAGAATGTGAAAAAACGTTTTTTAAATCCTTTATAATCAGCAACTGTGCCAAGAATAGGAGCAAGTATAGAAATTAAAAGTGTTGCGAATGAGTTTGCATATCCCCAATATGCTGTTGAAGTTGCCCCAGATAGTCCAGCTTCTTTTGCAGCTGCTTTAAAGTAAATTGGAAATAATGCAGTTGTAATGACGAGCGAGTATACGGAGTTCGCCCAATCGTATAATATCCAGCTTTTTTCTTGTCTGGACATTTTTTTCATATAATGTTCCCCCTTAAATTTGTTTTACTAACAGTGTACAAAAATAAAAATTATAAAAAGAGAAACAGTGATGAAATTTACATAACTTTTACATATATACACTGTTCTTTACAATTGGAGTAAATCCTCTACAATTGCTCCGTCTGTTTCACCTAAGTGTAAACCGAGTAGTCTAGCGATAGTTGGGCCCTCATCAATAAGTCTCATATACGGTATGGTAATGCCGCTTTTTATCCCTTTCCCAGCAGCTATAAAAATTGTTTCATAGTTAGGTTTTGTTGGAGAGTATCCATGCGTACCAAATGTATATTTTTTACTAGGCGTAACATCTTTTTCGGTAATTTCTTTTATAAAATCTCCTGTATAGTTTTCAGTGAAATAATACCCTTCTCGTGCTTCTAACATGAATAAACAATTACCGTCTGCACCGCAGTCTTTCGCAGCTTCATCATGAAGTATAAATTCAATTCCGTTTTGTTTATTTTGAAGTAGCTCTTCAAGGAGTAGTTGTACCTCCCGAATTGTATCCGTATCATTTTTGTCCTTTACATATACATAGGCAGAGCCGTCGCAACTTTGGCAATAGGCTTTCCAGTCTACTAATTTTCTTTTTTTATTAAGAGATATAAGTCCTCTTTGATGGAATAGCACATTTAATTGTATGGATTTGTTTTCACTTAAAGCGCTATGATCACCAAGGGCAATAATTGTACTTTCTTCGTATAAGTCACTTTCTTTTAGTGCTTGAATAATTTTCCCTAGACGTTCGTCGTGTCTCTGGATAGCAGCTATTGTTTCGTTAGATTCAAAGCCGTGATAGTGTCTTTGTGTGTCTAGATCGGTGAAATGTACGAACATGATATTAGGCTTTTTCGTCTGGATTGTATGCACAGCAGAGGCGAGGACGAAATCATCCAGCTCTGGTTGTGATAAACCATTTCTTATATGGCCGAAACGACGATTTAAATCTAATTGGTATAGTGGGCTACCGCTAAATAAGGAAACTAACACTTGATTTTGCCAAGGTCTATTTGGAAAAATTTCTGGTAAATTGTAATCGATGTTCGCTCTTCCAGTAACAGGCCATAGAAGGGCAGCTGTCGTTAAATTTGCTTTGCGCGCTTCATCATACAATGTTGTTCCTTTTATTGATTTTCGGTACCAATGCCAATCAGGTGATTCACGCCCTGGTTGAAGTAACGTATTGCTAACAACACCGTGCTTGTTAGGGTAATTACCGGTTACGATTGTTGAGTGGCTTGGATATGTTACAGAAGGATAAATTGGTTCTACTTTTTCGACAACCGTGCCCTTTTTTATTAGAGATTCGAAATGAGGTAGTTTTTGTAGTATAGGAAAATCTAAAGCTGATAAACAGTCGAATGATAAAATAATGACATGGTTTGTTAATGCTTTATCCATAAAGTTCCCTCCTGATTATATAAAACCTATTCTTATATATTACTATTAATACCTAGTAATAAAAATATATTTTTACGTGAAAATTTATTATTTATTTTCAGAAAAATTAAACATATAATTAAGTATAAGGGAATCTATGGAAGGAGGAAACACTATGGATTGGTTAGATGGATTTGGTATCTTTTACATCATTGGCGGAATCACGATTATCCTTGTATTTGCTATTTCATATTTACTAAAGAAACGGTTTCCAGACAAACAGTTCGATATTATATTTGCACTTAGTTTAATACTTCTTTGCTTAGCGTCCTTTCCCGTTACAATGATTGTTATTGGTGGGTGGGAAGGAATGGGATATGGATTTATTGGTTTCTTCGTTCTACTTGGTACACTTATCGGTATGATTGCACATCAACTTGTGAAAATTACGCGGAAAAGCTACGTATAAAACTGCAAAAAATGAAAAGAATATATAAAAATAAGAAAATTAGCTATTGTTTTAAAAAAGAATTTGTATTATGATAATCAACAAATTTATTTCGTAACTACTCAGCCACCTTTCGGTGTCTTTTTTAAATTTTACTAGTTTCATATGCCTCCCATTTGTAAATACTGAGTATATCAAACAGGGGAGGTGAATCTTATGGTCGATCGAAAAATTATTTTAGATACATATAAAAAAGGACCTGAAGCTGTTATTTCTTTATTTGAAGAAACATTTTCTAAGTTAGAAAAACGTATACAAGAACTAGAAAATGCTTCAAAAAAAAACTCCAAAAATAGTCATAAGCCACCTTCTACAGATGGTTTGGGTAAGCCCGTTACAAAAAGTTTGCGCAAACCGTCTCATCGTCAAACGGGTGGCCAGTTGGGCCACAAGGGACATACTCTTGGTTTGACAGCGACTCCAGATCATACGATTACACATTCTCCTACATATTGTACTTGTTGTCATACTTCCTTGAACCACGAGCCTGTAAAAGGGTATCGCATTCGCCAAGTGTATGACTTACCACCTATTCAGATCGAAGTGACAGAACATAAAGTAGAACAGAAAGAATGCCCACATTGCCATTCTATCCAAGAAGCCCAATTTCCTTCGACAGTATCTCGTCCTGTTCAATATGGTCCAAATATAAAAAGACTGATTCCCTATTTAACGCATTATCAATGCATTTCTTTGAAGCGAACAAAAGAATTCTTTCAGGATTGTTTTGGACATTCTATAAGCGAAGGAACCCTGGTAAATCATACACAGGCTTTCGCTTCTCAATTGCAGCCATTCATAAAAGAAGTAAAGGAAAAGATTCTGCAGTCTCCTGTTGTCCATTTTGATGAAACTGGTATGCGTGTAGAAAACAAAACACAATGGTTACATACTGCCAGTACACCGGAGGTGACATTGCAACATATTCATCAAAAACGTGGAAAAGAAGCAATGGATGCTGGAGAAATCTTGCCATCTTTTTCTGGAATTGCGATGCATGATGGTTGGAAATCGTATGATGCGTATACAGATTGTCGTCACGTTTTATGTAATGCCCATCTCTTACGAGATTTACAAGGAATTATAGATAGTACTGGAGAACAATGGGCACAACAGATGCAGAAATTTCTAACGCAAGCGTTGACGATGAAAAAGCAATCCGAAGGTACCATGCCAAAAGCGACGCAAAAGAATCTGTTTATTATGTATCAATCCATATTGAAAGAACAACAGATTCTTTCCACGAAACAAAAGAAGAAAGGAAAGCAGACGCCTTCTCAAAATTTATGGAATCGCTTCGTCAAGTATTCTGACAGAATTCTAGCGTTTTTAGAACATCCAGCCATTCCATTTGATAACAATCAAGCAGAACGGGATATTCGGATGACGAAAGTAAAACAGAAAGTGTCTGGGACTTTCCGAAGTAAGAAAGGCGCAGAATCTTTTTGTCAGATACGAAGCTTTATGAGTACCATGAAAAAACAAAAACAATCGGTCTTACAAGCGATAAACCAAGTCATAGAAACTAGAACGGTTCCTTGGAATAACACGACTTCATAAGAGAATTTCTCTATTTGGCATAGATTCTTTCTCTGATTGGAGTATTTTCTTTTCATGTTTTCGAATCGGAAACATGTATTTGGCCTGTTTTTTTATTTGAAGAAGCTGAGTAGTTACTTTATTTCGTTATAACGATGAAAAAGGACTAGTACATGTTCAACCTTTTTAGCAGAGAGAGAATCCGTCAGGCTGAAAGATTCTTAAAAAGGCAATATGGAACCTGCCTTTGAGTTCTGCATATGCAGCGGGAATTTCCCGTTATCAAAAAGAGAGCATGCGCAATTTTTGTGCATGAATCAGGGTGGTAACGCCGACAAAGCTCGGTCCCTATTTAGGGACGCGGGCTTTTTTGTATTTTCTAGAAGGAGGAAGACTGACTATGGCAAAAGAACAAGTGCAAGCCATTACGAAGATGGAAGAGGACTTTGCGCAGTGGTATACCGATATTGTAAAAAAAGCCGAACTTGTTGATTATTCAAGTGTAAAAGGATGCATGATTTTACGTCCGTATGGTTATGCCTTATGGGAGAATATGCAGAAGGTGATGGATGAGAAGTTAAAAGAAACTGGCCATGAAAATGTATATATGCCAATGTTTATCCCAGAGAGTTTATTGCAAAAAGAGAAGGATCATGTTGAAGGATTTGCTCCTGAAGTAGCATGGGTTACGCATGGTGGAGATGAAAAGTTAGCGGAAAGACTTTGTGTACGTCCTACATCTGAAACTTTATTCTGTGAGCACTTTTCAAAAATTGTGCAATCCTATAATGATTTGCCAAAGTTATATAATCAGTGGTGTTCAGTAGTTCGTTGGGAGAAGACAACTAGGCCGTTCCTTCGTACGACTGAATTTTTATGGCAAGAGGGTCATACAATCCATGAAACGGCAGAAGAATCGCAGGCTGAAACATTAAATATTTTAAACTTATATGCTTCTTTCTGTGAGGATTATTTAGCAATACCAGTTATTAAAGGACAAAAAACAGAAAAAGAGAAGTTTGCTGGAGCAAAGGCAACTTATACAATTGAAAGTTTAATGCATGATGGAAAAGCACTTCAAACAGGAACCTCTCATAACTTTGGGACGAATTTCTCAGAAGCATTTGATATTAAGTTTTTAGATCGTAACGGTAAGTGGCAATATGTGCACCAAACATCTTGGGGTGTATCAACAAGAATGATAGGCGGGCTAATAATGGTTCATAGTGATAATAATGGACTTGTAATGCCACCAAAAGTCGCTCCAGTGCAAGTTGTTATTGTACCAATTGCTCAGCATAAAGAAGGAGTTTTAGCAAAAGCAACAGAGTTACAAGCACATATTCAAAAGGTTGCACGAGTAAAAATAGATGCTAGTAATAAAACACCAGGCTGGAAATTTAATGAGTATGAAATGAAGGGGATTCCAATTCGATTAGAAGTTGGCCCTAAAGATATTGAAAAGAATCAAGTTGTACTTGTAAGAAGAGATACGAAGGAAAAAGAGTTTGTACCAATGGATCAATTAGAAGAACGTATTCCAGCATTACTTGAAGAAATTCATATTGCTTTATTTAATAAAGCAAAAGCATTTCGCGATGAGAATACGTATGTTGCGACAAATTTCGAAGAGATGAAAAAAATAGCTGATGAAAAGCAAGGCTTTATTAAGGCAATGTGGTGCGGGGAATTAGCTTGTGAAGAAAAACTAAAAGAAGAAGTTGGCGTATCTTCACGTTGTATGCCTTTTGAGCAAGAGCATTTAGCTGAAGAATGTATTTGTTGTGGTAAAGAAGCTAAACAAATGGTGTATTGGGGAAAAGCGTATTAATACTTTTTCTGATAGGTGATAAAAGGACTTTGGGCTGCATAATAAAATGTAATCCAAAGTCCTTTTTAGTTTTATACAGTATTTCATGTACTTTTTAGATGGAAGGATGTTGTTCTTATTTTACGTTTTTACGACGAATAAACAGTAACATACCAATTAGGAATGTTGAAAGCCCCATTAAAATAGATATAGGGTAATGCGTTGCAGTATTAGGTAATTTATCACCTTGTTTTTTCGTATTATCTTTTACATTACCCCCTTGAGAACTGCTATCACCTTTAACACGATTGCCGCCTTGAGAGCCATTGCCGCCAGAACCGTTACCACCAGAACCGTTACCGCCAGAACCATTGCCACTAGAGCCATTGCCGCCAGAACCGTTACCGCCAGAACCATTGCCACTAGAGCCATTGCCGCCAGAACCGTTACCGCCAGAACCATTACCGCCAGAACCGTTGTCACCAGAGCCACTGCCGCCAGAACCGTTGCCACCAGAACCATTGCCACTAGAGCCATTGCCGCCAGAACCATTGCCACCAGAACCATTGCCACTAGAGCCATTGCCGCCAGGACCGTTGTCACCGGAACCATTGCCACCAGAGCCATTGCCGCCAGAACCGTTGTCACCGGAACCATTGCCACCAGAGCCATTGCCGCCAGAACCATTACCGCCAGAACCGTTGTCACCAGAACCGTTACCGCCAAAGCCGTTGCCACCAGAACCATTGCCACCGGAACCGCTGCCGTCAGAGCCACTACCACCAGAACCGTTACCGCCGGAACCATTGCCACCAGAGCCACTGCCACCAGAACCGTTACCGCCAGAACCATTGTCACCAGAACCAGTATCGTCCTGAGAACCGTTATTTCCTGGAGGTATATTATTATCCTTTGAGTTTCCTTCTGCAAAATGATCGCTATTTTGTACAATAGCGTTTGTTAATGGTTGGAAGTTTTCAGTTGCAGCATTACCGATATTTAAACCGCTAAAAAAAGATAAAGAGAGTGTTGATGCTAAAATGAAGATTTTCGTCATGGTTTTCCTCCTAAGAGATTAATGTTCCATCTAAAATACATCCCTTTGTAATATTTCTTAGGAAAAAGAGTTTTATGCAAAAAAAACTATATATAGAAAAAGGTGGTGTATTTGTCAAAGCAGAAAAGAGTTAATGTAGATTTCCTACAAATAGTAGAGGGGGAGAATTTACATTCATAACGGTAGAGGAAGTGGCAGCAGATGAAAGAGTATATAGCGTTTGATATTGGCGGTACGCAAATTAAGTATGGTATTGTTTCAGAAATAGGGAGAGTATTAAAGCGTCAAACAGTTGCAACAGAAATTCATTTAGGCGGAGAACAAATTATTCAAAAACTTATATATGTATCCAAAAAAATAATGAATGAACATACTATTGCCGGAATCGGTATTAGCACTGCGGGAATTGTTGATATTAATAAAGGAATTGTGACGGGAGGTGCGGATCATATTCCGGGATATAGTACTATTCCTATTATTGATAGATTGCAAGAGATATTAAAAGTTCCAGTATCGATTGACAATGATGTGAATTGTGCAGCGTTTGGAGAAAAGTGGAATGGTAGTGGAAGAGAGAAAGATAACTTTATTATGCTCACCCTTGGAACAGGGATTGGGGGAGCAATTTTTATAGATGGAAAATTGTACCGAGGACATTCATTTAGTGCTGGTGAATGGGGGAATATGTTAATAGAAGAAAAAACGTTTGAAGAGGTTGCTTCGATTTCAGGATTAATTCGACTTGTAAGCAAATATAAAGGCAAAGGCAAGTGGAATGGGAAAAGAATTTTCGAGTTGTATGATAAAGGAGATCGGGAAGTTGCTCAAGCAGTTGGGATTTTCTTTAAACATTTGGCAATCGGAATTAGTAATCTTGCTTATATTTTTAATCCAGAAACGATTATTATTGGTGGAGGAATTACCGATAGAGGAAATGAGTTTTTAAAAGAAGTAAAAGAAGAGGTCAGTAAATACTTAAATCAAGAGATTTATAATAATTGTGAGATTGAACTTGCGCAAAACGGTAATTGTGCAGGAATGATTGGTGCTATTTACCACTTCTTACATCATCATAAGTAAATTATATGAATGTTTTCATATAACTGAGAATTTATCCTTTTTATCGCTAGGTAAATAATGCTACAATATAAGAGAAGAATACAATATTTTCCGATTCGGAAAATGCTTTGTAGAAAGGGAGAAACTTCATGCCTATTATTTTAGAAAAAGGTCAAAAGATCGATTTAACGAAAGGACAACCAAAAGTAGCAAAACTACAGGTTGGCTTAGGCTGGGATCCAATTGGGCAATCAGGTGGATTTCTGTCTTCATTATTTGGAAGTAAACCAAATGTAGATTGTGATGCATCTGTTGTTATGTTAGAAGGAGATCGTTTTTTAAACAAAAATGATTTAGTTTACTTCGGAAATAAACTTTCTACTTGTGGTAGTATTATTCATTCAGGAGATAATTTAACAGGTGAAGGCGCTGGTGATGACGAAACAATTTTCGTAGAATTACATAAAGTTCCAAGCCGTATTAATCGTTTAGTATTCGTTGTAAATATTTATGACTGTGTAAATCGTCGTCAAGATTTCGGGATGATTCGTAATGCATATATTCGTATTCAAAACCCGCAAACTGGTGAAGAATTAGCACGCTATAATTTATCGGATAATTATGCTGGCAAAACAACTCTAATTGCAGGTGAAATGTATCGTCACGGAAGTGAATGGAAGTTTTCAGCAGTTGGAGAAGGCACGCAAGATAAAAACTTAAGTGAGATTGTATCACGTTATCAATAAAATAACCGAGGAGGAATTGTATATGGCATCAATTTCATTGAAAAAGGGACAAAAGGTAGACTTAACAAAAACGAATCCAGGTCTTTCGAAAGTTCTTGTAGGACTTGGTTGGGACACGAATCGTTATGACGGACAAAACGATTTCGACTTAGATGTTAGTATTTTCTTAGTAGGCGCGAATGGTAAAGTTTCAGGAGCAGAAGATTTCGTTTTCTATAATAATCCAAAAGGTGCGAATGGTGCTGTAGAGCATTTAGGAGATAACCGCACTGGTGAAGGTGAAGGCGATGACGAAGCGATTAAAGTAGATTTGAAAAATGTTCCTGCTCACATCGAACGTATTTGTTTCACAATTACAATTTATGATGGAGAAGGCCGTAGCCAAAACTTCGGACAAGTTTCTAATTCTTTCGTACGTATTCTTGATGAAGAAAAGAATGCAGAATTAATTCGTTACGATTTAGGAGAAGATTTCTCTATTGAAACAGCCGTAGTAGTAGGTGAATTATATCGTCATGCAGGTGATTGGAAATTCAATGCAATCGGAAGTGGATTCCAAGGTGGATTAGCGTCTCTATGTAATAACTTTGGTTTAGATGTAGAGTAATAGATTTGATTTATATATCCATCGGTGAAATGTATGTTTACTGATGGATATATTTTTAAAGATAAAAATATAGAGGTGAATATAGATGGTTATTCAATTACAAAAAGGCCAGAAAATCGATTTAGGTAAGACAAGCCCTGGTTTAACAAAAGCAGTAATTGGTCTTGGATGGGATATTAAATCTTATGACGGCGGAGCCGATTTCGATTTAGATGCATCTGCCTTTTTATTAGATGCAAACGGAAAATGTACGAAGGAAACTGATTTTATCTTCTATAATAATTTACAGTCTCCTTGTGGATCTGTTTTACATACAGGAGATAACCGTACAGGTGAAGGTGAAGGTGACGATGAGCAACTTGTTGTGGATTTGAAGAAAGTTCCAGCAGATGTGCACAGAATTGCTATTACAGTTACGATTTATGATGCAGAAGGCCGTAGTCAAAACTTTGGGCAAGTAGGAAATGCGTTTGTTCGTTTAGCGAATGAAGAAACGAGTGAAGAAGTTCTTCGTTTTGATTTAGGGGAAGATTTCTCCATCGAAACAGCAGTTGTCTTTTGTGAATTATACCGTCATAATGGACAGTGGAAGTTTAATGCAGTAGGAAGTGGATTCCAAGGTGGTTTAGGTGCGCTTGTAAGAGCGTATGGCTTGGATGCATAGAAAGGAAACGATATTCGTTTCCTTTTTTTGACCTTTCTATAAATCTAGCAAAGAATAGGGGATAAAGGTAAGATGAGTATTTTGCAAGGAATCCTTGATACGTATGCTCAGTTTTTCGACTTGGACATGTGGATTAAAGTGTTGCAGGATCCAGTATCTTGGGGATTAATTGGTACACTTGTTGTACTTGAAGGATTATTATCTGCTGATAACGCACTTGTGTTAGCGGTAATGGTAAAACATCTTCCGGAAGAAAAACGTAAAAAAGCATTATTCTATGGACTTATTGGAGCTTATGTGTTCCGCTTTATTGCGATTGGAATCGGAATGTTCTTAATTAAATTATGGTGGGTAAAAGTGTTAGGTGCACTTTACTTAGCGTGGCTTTCAGTTAAATACTTCATTGATAAAAGAAAAGGTAATGCAGAAGAAGAGGAAGCTCATGGTATGAACCAAAACAGTATTCTCTTCAGAATGTTTGGTGTCTTCTGGGGAACAGTTGCGATGGTTGAATTAATGGATATCGCATTCTCTGTAGATAGCGTACTTGCTGCATTTGGTGTATCAAATGAAGTTTGGATTCTATTATTAGGTGGAATGCTCGGTATTTTAATGATGCGCGGTATCGCTGGTGTATTCTTAAAATTATTAGAGCGTATTCCAGAACTTGAAACGACAGCATATATTTTAATTTTAATTATTGCAGCAAAAATGTTACTGTCTGTTATTCATATTGAAGTAAGTCATACATTGTTCTTCATTATTTTAGTTGTAGCATTTGGAGCAACATTTATACTTCACTACATGAAGAATTCTGGACAAGCTAGAGAAGAAGTTGCAGCTACTAAAGAAGACAATAAATAATTGAAATGGGTTTGCTCGTTTTGCGAGCGCCCATTTTTTATAACCAAAAATAGTTTATAATAGAAGAAGGACTTAGAAAAAACGTAAATGTTTTTGGAGGTGAACTGTTGTGTTTTCACGTTTTACACTTCAACCATATGCATTAAAAGATGAATCAGATTTAAAGCAATTTGAAACGCTTTTAGAAAAACGCCCACAATATGAGCTGACAGAGAATGAGATGAAATTTAGTTATATAGCATGTCGAATCCTTGGTGTTCCTAATGATGTAGATGAATATTTTAATGAACTGTTTGATTATAGTGAAGCGAAAGGAATCGAAGTTTTACACGAACAAAATTTAAACAAAGTGATTGATTCGGAAAAGCTTCGTCATATTCAAGAAGTGTTCGGATTACATCAAGAAGCACCAAATGGTCTGACAGTAAATAGGCTAGTTGCACACTTATCTGGGAAACAACTTTTACCGAAAGTAGACAATCCTGATTTACAGCATTACATACATACGACGTTTATTGCAGTATTGAAATTATATGAGAAACAACATAATCAGTCGTTAAAGACAGAAGGCTTCCGTCGTTTCTTAATCGACATAATTAAACTAAGCGAAAATTACGTAGCGAAGTGGTTCTCTACGATTAATTATAAGAAACAGATGCCACGTATCGTTTGGTATGGTGAGGCACAGGAAAGCCGTATATATTTCTTATATTTTCTTATTATGCTCGGTTGTGATGTGCTTTATTATCACCCCGAAGGAAAAGATGGATTTGAAAATATTGATGAAGAGGGAAGAACTTTTATTGTGTCCCATCCGGGTCGCATTTCTCTTGAACCATTCCCTGATCGCCGCCGCGAGCGTGTTGCAACAGTAGCGTATCAAGCTTCGAAAGAAATTGAACAAGTACTTCACCACGATAATTCACTATTATATAAACCGTGGCAATTCCGTTCGTATACACCTGTAGCACGTACGTTAAAAACGACATATGATGAACTCTTTTTAATTACGAAAGAAAAGGCATTTGTACGTCCAACATTCTTTGTTGAAAATAAACATATTTATATTCCTTCTTTATTTGCGAAAATATCAGGCGTTTCAAAGAATGATAAAGAATATTTTCAACGATTAAAGGCTGTTACATCATTTGATAACAGTTTATTAATTAATACATTCCCGTTTACGAAAGAGCAAAAAGCAAACTTCCAATATCATTATCGAGATGCATTGGACCGAGCTGGAAAATTACATCCTGATCTAATTATGAATAGCCATTGGTGGCCGCATAAGCGTTTACCGGAAGGTTTACAACATGGGATTGCAGAGGCGATTATCCATACGTGCGAAAGTGAAATGTGCAAACCAATTGCGAAAGAGACGAAACAAGATGTAGCGCTATATGTTTTCGCACAACTTTCTCAAATACCACCCAATATTTTAGAACAGCTTGAGAAATTTGATTATTCACAAGATGTACCGAAAATTGTTATATTTAATAATGAGAAGAGCGGAGAATTAACTCGTTCTGACGCTGTTTTATTACTATTTTTAAATCAAATTGGAGTAGATGTATTCCATTTCAATCCCACGGGCAGAAACGATATTGAACCATATGTTGAAGCGGGAGCATTTGATTCCCATTGGCTTGAAGAAGTTAATTTCGATCTTGAGTTTCATGGTTCATCAGCCTATAAAAATTTATCACAAACAATAAAAGGACTATTTCGTCCATTTTTATAAGGAAAGGGAGAATACCATATGAATAACCCAGTCGTACTAGATTCGAAAACTGAATTGAATGAGCAAACCGCACAAGATGTTCGCTTGCAACTTAGACAAGATGCAGATGTGCAACGTATTTATAACGCAGTAGATATTAAAGATCAATTGGAATTAATTGAACTTGGAAAAGAACCTTCTATGGAAATTTCACGTTTTGCTGATCAAATTTTACATACAATGTCATTATCAAAGATAGAAGATTCTGGTGAATTGTTAAAGCAACTTGGTAAAATTATGGACAGATTTGATAGTAAAGACTTTGCAGAAGAAAAAAGTGGTTTCTTCTCGCGCATGTTCAAAAAAGCGGATAAAATGATAGAACAAATCTTTAGTAAATATCAAACGATGGGCCGCGAAATTGATAAGGTTTATGTGGAAATTACGAAGTACCAAGATGAGATGAAAAAATCAATTGGAACGTTAGATGGCTTGTATGAGCAAAACTTAAAATATTATTTAGACTTAGAGAAGTACGTAGTAGCAGGAGAAATGCTATTAGAGCGTTTAAATACAGAATTAGTTCCGATGTATGAAGAGCGCGTGCGTAATAATGATCAATTAGCAGGTATTGAATTAGAGTCGCTTAAAAACTCGGTTGAAATTTTAGAGCAACGTATTGATGATTTAGAAAAAGCGCGTATGGTTGCGCTACTTACAGCGCCGCAAATTCGCATGATTCAACGTGGTAATAATAAATTAATTGGTAAAATCAATACAGCATTTATTACAACGATTCCTATCTTTAAAAATGGTATCATTCAAGCAGTAAATGCGAAACGTCAAAAGCTTGTTGCAGATTCTATGGCTGAACTTGATCGCCGTACAAATGAATTACTTAAGAAAAATGCACAAAATATCGCAACGCAAAGTGTAGAAGTAGCGAGATTATCAGGTTCTTCTAGTATTAAGATGGAAACGCTTGAGGAAACTTGGAACATTATTTCAAGAGGTATGCAAGAAACACAACAAATTGAAGAACAAAATAAACGTGAGCGTGAAGAAAGCCGCAAGCGTATGGCTACATTAACAGAGAATATCAAAAAAGAATTACAAGGATAAAGTGAAACTTTAATCAGTGGGGTTTTGTTCATCCCCACCGATTATTAGCCTTCACCAATTGGACATTTATGGGCAGTTAATCCATCACCTAACTTCTTTGCTCAAACTGAATTTTGAGGTGGGAGTTTTACTGCACGGAAAATAGTAGGATAAATGAAAAGGCAATGAGGACTATTCCTCATTGCCTTTTAGTTTCTCTTCACTAATTTAATAATCTCATTCAGAATAAGTGGAATGATACTTAATAAGAGAACAAATCCCCAATCTCGCATCGTTAATGCATGTACACCGAATATATTTGCAAGGGGCGGGATGGAGATGATACAAACTTGCATAAGAACACCGATAAGAAGGGAGAAAACTAAATATTTATTTGTAAAGATCCCAATTGAAAAAATTGATTTCGTTATTGAACGCAAGTTAAATGAATGAACGAGCTGAGAAAAACTAAGAACGACAAATGCCATCGTTTGAGCGTGTAATAGAGCATCGTCATCAATTCGCTTTGGGAAAAGAGGAAATAAATTTGTATCTCCAGTATAGAATTTTGCTCCGACGATAAAAGCTATTAGAGTTAAAAGTCCAATGATAACTCCATTGAAAATCAGGAAAGGAACGCTGCCACTAAATAAGCTTTCTTTCGCATGTCGTGGTTTTTCCTTCATCACATCTGGATCTTCAGGATCAACCCCAAGTGATAATGCAGGCAGTGTATCTGTAATTAAATTCACCCACAAAATATGAATAGGTCGTAGTGGTGTTGCCCAGCCGAGTAAAATCGCTAAAAATAAAGCGATAATTTCTCCGAAGTTACAAGAGAGTAGGAAGAGAATTGATTTTTTTATGTTACGATAAATATTTCTACCTTCTTCAACGGCTTTCACAATAGATGAGAAATTATCATCTGTTAACACGACGTCTGCTGCCCCTTTTGCAACGTCTGTTCCTGTAATGCCCATCGCAACGCCAACATCAGCTTGCTTTAAAGATGGTGCATCATTGACACCATCACCAGTCATAGAAACGATATTTCCTTTCGCGCGTAATGCCTTTACAATTTTCACTTTATGCTCTGGAGAGACTCTAGCGAATACATTTAAATGATTAATTTTGCTAGCTAGTTCTGTATCAGAAATGTTATCTAATTCAGTTCCAATCATAATTTCCGATATTTCTTCAGCAATGCCAAGTTCTTTGGCAATTGCAAAGGCGGTATCTTTATGGTCACCAGTAATCATAACTGTGCGAATACCGGCTTTTTTACATTCTTTAATTGAATCTTTCACTTCAGTTCGTGGTGGATCAATCATACCGACAAGACCAATAAAGATAAGATTTTTTTCAAGATGATTTATATCCACATCGTTTGAATCGTATTGTTTAAATGCGAATGAAAGTACTCTTAAAGCTTCTTGAGACATTGACCCAGCGGCTTCTAATATTTGATCTTTATCAGCATCTGTTAGAACCTCGATTTTACCGTTTTTAAATATGTGGGTACATCGAGGTAAGAGTTTATCGATAGCACCTTTCGTCATGCTATAGTAGCTTTCATCATATGTATGCACGGTTGACATCATTTTACGATCTGAATCGAAAGGCAGCTCATTTACACGTTCATGTATTTTTTCTAAATGATCTTTTTGCATATTAAAGGTGGTTCCGGCAACGAGAAGAGCAATTTCAGTCGGGTCTCCCGTTTGTGATTCGTTATTGTAAGACGCATCATTACATAGCACCATATTTTCTAACAATAGACGTTGCGCATCATTATTTACATTTAAACTTTCTAAGCGATCGTATGTGTTATCACTATAAAAGTGAGTAACGGTCATTTTATTTTGCGTTAACGTACCTGTTTTATCTGAACAAATAATTGTGACAGAACCGAGGGCTTCAACAGCTGGTAGTTTCCGAATGATAACGTTTTGTTTAATCATACGTTGCACACCAATTGCAAGAACGATGGAAACGATAGCTGGCAAACCTTCTGGAATAGCTGCAACGGCTAAACTAATTGCAGTCATAAACATTTCTAGTGTATCTCGTCCTTGTAAAAAGCCTATGAGAAACATCACGATACAAATAGCTACAGCAACAAAGCCTAAATACTTTCCGACTTGTGCTAAGCTTTTTTGAAGTGGTGTCATATCATCGTCAGCTTCATGTAACAAGGTAGCAATCTTACCAATTTGTGAGTTCATTCCAGTTTCAACAGCAACACCGACGCCTCGTCCATATGTAACAAGAGTAGACATAAAGGCCATGTTTTTTTGATCGCCGAGTGGTACTTGCTCATCACGTTGCATGGAAGGGTGGTAGATTGCATCCTTATCAACAGGGACAGATTCACCAGTTAGAGCAGATTCTTCAACTTTTAAATTTGCGGTTTCAATAAGGCGTAAATCGCATGGGATATATCGTCCGGCGTCGAGCATAACGATATCCCCTGGAACGACGTGCTCAGATGGAATTTCTTTTAGTTCACCATTTCTCTTGACGATAGCTTTAGGTGTTGCCATCTTTTTCAATGCCTCTAAAGCTTGTTCTGCTTTCGATTCTTGGACAACACCGATAACAGCATTTAAAACTACAACAAGCGCGATAATACTGGCATCCGCCCATTCACCTACAAAGGCAGAAATAAGGGCAGCAATAATAAGGACATATACGAGGACGTCATTAATTTGGGCGAAAATACGCTGCCATAAAGTGCGTTTTTGTTTTGTAGCTAATTCATTAGAACCGTATTGCTTTAAACGTTCACTTACAATCTCATCTGTTAAACCATTTTGTTCGTTTGTTTCTAGGTCAATCAATGTTTGATCTTTCGTCTTACTGTACCAATTGCTCATAAGTAAGCACCTCCAGTAAAAACAGTTAGCAATGGTAGTGTTGCTATTATTTGTGAGTAGTATGTATGGAGAAAAAATCTAAGGTGAGGTTCTACTTCTATTGTACAATATTTTACAGTTGGTTGAGGGAAAGAGAAGAGTTGTCATGAATTTGTTGGAAATAAAAAAGAGCCTCATAATAAGAGAGGCTTTTTTACTTTTTAATTAATGTACCTAATTCTTCTGTAATAGCTTGCATTTCACTAATGCTGAATGTTTCACGTTTCATAACATGATCATAAATGTCACGTAAATCTTCGTACATTTCTTCGTTAAAACTAGCAGCTCTCATCGCTCCAGCATTAACCATACGTAATTTTTCTTTAATAGCTTCGACCATGTATTCAACGTTTTCTTCTGACTTTACGGATAAATCCACCGAAGTGTCCCCCTTTAAAATAACATAAGGCTATCTTAACATTTTTTATCATTTTCGTTAATGGATCTTTTCAATCCTATTAAATTAGTAGGGATTTCCTTTATATTTCATAATTGGTTGTTTATACTATAAGTATATATGAAGAAATGCACCAAGAAGGGAAGAAACAAAAACATGGTTCAAGTATTGTTTGTTTGTCTTGGGAACATTTGCCGTTCTCCGATGGCAGAAGCGATTTTTCGAAATCTTGTCGTAAAAGAGGGACTTGAAGAGAAAATTGTCATTGATTCTGCAGGAACTGGAGATTGGCATGTTGGTCATCCGCCACATAAAGGAACACAAAAAATTTTAAAAGAAAATGCAGTCACTTTTGAAGGAATTAAAGCAAGGCAAGTAGAAAAAGAAGACTTAACAAAGTTTGATTATATTATTGCCATGGACAACAAGAATATAGCAGATTTAAAAAGTTTAGGTAAAACTGGAGGCTATATTGGTAGGCTGTCCGACTTTGTTCCAGACGGTGGCTGGACAGACGTTCCTGACCCTTACTATACAGGGAATTTCCAAGAAGTATATGACCTTGTAACAGAAGGGTGTGCAAAGCTATTAGCTTTCATTCGAAATGAACAAGGAATATGAGGAAGCTTAGAAAGAAATACTTTCTAACATAAGAAATGAAAGGGTGAAGGAATATGGCAAAGAAAAATAATATTGCTCGAAACATTGCGATTGGTGTAGCTGCAGGTGTAGCTGTATCCATGTTAAAGAAAGAAAACCGCGAAAAAGTAAAAAATACAGCAGAAAAAGCAAAAACAAAGATGATTGAAATTGGTGAAAATGCAAAGATCAAAGAAAAAGTGCAAACTGTTACAGATAAAGGACGCGAACTTGCAGATTTCAATGTGGTAAAAGCGAAAGTAGCAGAAATTAAAAAATTAACGCCATCTGTTGTAGAGACGTTAAAAGAAACGAAAGAAATTTTTAGTAAGAAAAAAGTTGAGCCAGAAGAAAAGCCAGAAACGATTGAAATTCAAGCTGTATCTCCAAAGGTAGATGAGTTGAAAGTAGAAGAAGAGCCAATAGTTGCTGAAGATGGTGGTATGAAAGAAGCGCGTGAATTATTTATGAAAGACTCAAATGCAGTGGAAAAAAAAACTGAAGCGTACATTGAGTTAAAGCAAGATAAAGAAGAGAAGAAAAGCGTTTAAACATATATGAGAAAAATTTTAGAAAAGGTGAGAAGAAATCGTACTTATTCGTTTGGTAAAGATTTATATGACCGGACGATGCGCGATGATGTAGCGGGCTTGGCAGCACAGCTCGCTTATTTCTTCTTGCTTGCAATTTTTCCTGGGCTCGTTTTCTTAATTACGCTTCTTGGATTTATTCCCATTCAAACAGAGGATGTGCTTAGTTTATTAGAGGTTTATGTACCAGATGATGCAATGAACTTAATTGAGGTAAATGTAGATAAAGTTGTAAACCAGCAAAATGGTGGTTTATTATCATTTGGTTTATTATCCATGTTATGGTTTGCCTCAAATGGTGTTAATGCGGTTATGAATGCTTTTAACCGTGCTTATGACGTGAAGGAAACACGTTCTTTTATTACAACAAGAGCGTTATCAATTGTGTTTACATTAGCTATTATTTTTATGATTGTCTTTGCGTTAATTGTTCCGGTATTCGGACAAGTTATTGGAGCAGCAGTGTTTAAAGCACTCGGTTTATCAGATAGTTTTTCTTTCGTATGGAGCATTACACGATTAGTAGCGAGTTTCTTCGTGCTATTTGCTTTGTTTAGTTTCTTATATACATTTGCACCAGATCGAAAGTTAAAAAGAAGAGAAGTTATTTCAGGGGCGTTATTTGCTACTGTAGGATGGATTGTGGTATCGTACTCATTTGCTTATTATGTAGATAAGTTTGCAAATTACGCCAATACATATGGTGGTCTTGGTGGTATCATTATTTTAATGTTATGGTTTTATTTAACTGGATGGGTAATTTTACTTGGCGGTGAAATTAATGGTTTACTCCACCATTATAGAACCGGTGACAATAATTCCCGTAATGAATAATGAGTTCTTGTTCCATAATAAAAAGGAACAGGGGGGATATTTCATGAGTAATAATAAAAAGAACCATAATAATAAAAGTAATAATAAACAAAAGAGCAGTTCGCATCCAAAGCATAAAACGAGTAGCAGTGCGAACGGTCATAATAGCTATCACTAAAAAAAACGGGTCCTCTATGAGGGACCCGTTTTATTTGCTTCCTTTTAGTAATCGTAAGCCATTCAAAATGACAAGAATCGTACTTCCTTCATGACCAATAACACCGAATGGAAGAGCTAAAAATTGCAAGAAGTTTGAACAAATTAGCATGGCAATAACGGCTAGCGAAAAGATTACGTTTTGCTTCACAATACGGTTCATTCGTTTTGATAAACGAATTGCTTGGGAAAGGCGAGATAGTTCGTTCTTCATCAGTACAACATCTGCAGTTTCTAAAGCTACATCTGTTCCTTCTCCCATTGCGACACCAATGCTAGAAGTAGCTAGGGCAGGTGCATCATTTATACCGTCTCCAACCATTGCTACTGTACCGTATTTTTCTTTTAACTTTTTAATCGTTTCAACTTTTGTTTCTGGTAAGCATGATGCGTAATATTCCTTTATATTACTTTCAGAGGCAATTGCTTTTGCCGTTTCTTCATTATCTCCAGTAATCATAATTGCTTCGACACCAATGCTTTGTAAATCACGAATAGCAGCTATTGTTTCTTGGCGAAGCGTATCTTTTAAAGCGATAAGTCCAAGAATGCCTCCCTCATCACTAATATAAACGACAGTTTTACCTTCCTTTTCAAGTGAGGCAGAAATACCATTATGAAATGTTTTTGTTTCTTCACCGATAAAATCAGCTTTACCTATTTTATAAGCGTTGTTTTCGAATATTCCTTTTAGCCCAAAACCAGTTACATCTTCAACCTTTTCTGGTTTTTTTAATGTAATGTCGTACGCATGTTGTGCATATTTAACAATAGATTCAGCCAAAGGATGTGTAGAGTGACTTTCAATTGATGCTGTAATAGAAAGTACTTCTTTTTCTGTCATATTTTCTCGAACATATATATCTGTTACGGTAGGTTTTCCTTCTGTTAATGTTCCTGTTTTATCAAAGGCGATTGCTTTTACTGAAGCGAGACGTTCTAAATGTATGCCACCTTTAAAGAGAATCCCATTTCTTGCTCCGTTAGAAATGGCTGATAACGTTGCTGGTGTAATGGCAGCAACGAGTGCACAAGGAGATGCGACTACAAGTAAGATTATAGCGCGATAAAACGTTTCATTCCAGCTCCAGTCAAGTAAGAAATGAGGAACGAACATCATAAGCGCAACAACGAGTAGTACACCTTTTACGTATGTTCCTTCAAACTTTTCGATGAATAGTTGTGATGGTGATTTTTCACTTTGTGCACTTTGTACGAGACGGATAATCTTTTGGAATAATGTTTGATCGCTCGGCTTCGTAATTTTAACTTCGATAGCACCACGTAAATTTACAGTACCTGCAAATACTTCATCGCCATATCTTTTCTCATTTGGAATAGGTTCTCCCGTGATTGCTGCTTCATCGATATTTGTTTCACCGTTATGAATCGTACCGTCAGCAGGAACACGTTCACCTGGTTTAATTAAAATAATGTCGTTAATTTGTAACTCTCCAACAGGAATACGTTCCTCTGTTCCGTTGGAAATGCGTAATGCTTCTTCGGGTTGTAAGTCAAGAAGAGCGGAAATTTCTTTTTGGCTCTTACTTAATGTATAAGATTCCATAGCACCGCTGAGCGCAAAGATGAAGATTAAAATAGCCCCTTCTGCCCAGTAGCCAATAATTGCAGCACCGATAGCTGCAAAGAGCATTAGCATTTCAACATTTAGCTCTTTTTCTTCAATCGTATCTTCAATGCCTTCTTTAGCTTTTGCATATCCACCAACTATATAAGCAAGGATATAGCAAGTAATACCTATATTCATTGCATCGTTCTTTGTGAATAGCCAGCCAGCTAAAATAAAAATACCAGATGCCACTGCAAATACAAGTTCATAATGTTTTTTTAATGTGTCCCATAAAGAGGGATGAGAAATTGTTTCTTTTGCGTGTAACGTTTTTACTTCTGAGTTCATTACTACTCGCTCCTTCCGAATTCTTATTGAGAAAAATAATCAAAATCGAAACCCCTATAAAACGACGAAAGCTGCCATCCATAATGGATAGCAGCATTTCTGTTGAATCTGTTTTTAATCGTTCTTATGTTGTAATTATTCTATAGTATATCATATGTTTTTATGAGATGGTACGGTTTTGTTTCAAGTATAAACGGAAAACTTGTGTTTTCGCAATTCCTTTGGTATATATGAATATTGTTCATAAAAAGGTCGGAAAGGAAGACAACAAGTGAAGACAGAGAAATTTTTTACCCATCCGATTGGCGTATTTATTGCTGCAATAGTAGCAACTTTTTTATGGGGAAGCGCATTTCCTTTTATTAAATTAAGTTATGTTGAACTTGGAATTCAACCACAAGAAGTTGGAGAGCAAATATTATTTGCCGGTTATCGTTTCTTGTTATCTGGAGTCATGCTCTTATTATTCTTTAAAGTGTTAGGAAAAGATATGAGCTTCAAAAAAGGAACGGGGAAACAGTTAATACAAATTGGTTTATTCCAAACGTTTCTTCAATATATCTGTTTTTACATTGGAATGAGTTATAGTTCAGGAATTGAAGGAGCTATCATTTCAGGGACATCATCATTCTTTCAAATTTTACTCGCCCATTTTTTATATAAAGATGATGCTCTCAATATGAGAAAAATAATTGGGGTATCGATTGGTTTTTGTGGCGTCATTTTAGTAAATGTGCCGAGTGATGGTAGCTTATCATTTCATTTTGGAATTGGAAGCTTATTACTTCTTAGTGCAGCAATGCTGTATTCATATGGAAACATATTAGCGAAAGAAGGTAGTAAAACGTTAGATGTTGGCTATATGACAGCATACCAAATGATGTTTGGTTCTATAGGATTATTATGTATAGAGGCTTTACAAGTTGGAGTAATGCCATTTACATTTAGTCTACATGCACTACTTATGCTGATTTATTTATCTTTCTTATCTGCAGCTGGTTTTTGCATTTGGAATACAATTATGAAGTACAATAAGGTTGGAAAAGTATCTATGTATATGTTCTTTATACCCGTATTTGGTGTGTTATTATCGAGCATGATTTTAGGTGAAGCAATTCATTCATTTGTGTTACTCGGTTTAGCATGTGTAGCCGCGGGAATTATTGTGGTAAATCGGACGCCAGCTAAGCAAAAAATAGAGAAAGAAAAACAAGTAGCATAGAAAGCAGAAAAGCGATTACAATGGAAGAACAGTACTGTTCTTCTTTTTTTATAGAAAAAGGATAATAGACTAAGTGTAACGAAAAAAGATACAAAAAGCATTTATTGAGGAGAACATATTATGAATCTACTTTACGTGGTGTTAATTGGGCAAATACTTCTTTTTTTAATTGGTGCAATTTATGCAATGCGGCAGACAAAAAGAACGAAAGATAATATGCCGTTACCTTTAGCAATCCGTCTTATTCTTAGTTTTTCTTTAACAGGTAGTGCAATTTGGGTATGGTTACAAGATCCATCTGTAGAGTATAGTACGTGGGTTGCACTTGGTATGACTTTATCGACTGTGGGAGATTTGTTTATGGCTGGGCTGATTCCAATTGGTCACAGGTTAATTGGTGGGATGGTTACTTTCGCTCTTGCTCATTGTTTTTATGTAAAAGCATTTTTGCAAACAGGAATTTCGTGGAATGGTTTTTGGATTGGCTTACTCGTATATGGGCTCTTTCTAATTGTAGGATGGTTCTTCTTTATCCGAAATGATAAACAGGATAAATTGTTTACGATAGGAGCTCTAATTTACGGATTGTGGGTTGGAGGAATGGCTTGCTTTGCATTCGCCTTATATTATGAAAATACAGGAATATGGTGGATACCAGCGTTTGGTGGTTTACTGTTTGTGATTTCTGATTTTATTATTGGCGTGACAGATATCGGAGGACGTAAATTGAAGTATGAGCCACTTTGGATTTGGTTTACATATGTAGCTGCTCAAATGTGTATTGTATATGTGGGATTATAAAAAGATACTCTCAAAATAGTGAATAGACTATTTTGAGAGTATCTTTTTTGCTTGTTTAATTTGATCAGTATTACCATTTTGAAATTTCTAATATTATAATTTTATAATTCAGAATTTTGTAGAAAATCATCGGTCGTATTATTTATAATGAAAGTAAAAAGATGATGAGTTGGTGAAATGATGCAAAAGAAAAAACGTTGGCGTGAATTCTTTGGAGCTATTGCAATTGCATGTTTATTGGTGTTTTTGGCGAAAATTTTTGTGTTTTTTCCGACGAATGTAAAAGGAGCATCCATGAGGCCGACGTTGCAAGATGGAGATAAGGTGATTGTTAATAAGCTAGCAAAACAATTTGAAAGCTATGGGAGAGAAGATATTATTGTTATGAAAACAGATAATTTTTATGTCAAAAGAGTGATTGGATTACCTGGAGATATAATTGAGATGAGAAATGATCAATTATATGTAAATTCTGAAGTGAAAGATGAAGAGTATTTGGATAGTAATAAAAAACAAGCAGAAAAAAAACTTATGAATTTAACAGAGGACTTTGGACCAATTACAGTTCCCGAAAATAAGATTTTTGTTATGGGAGATAATCGCTTAATAAGTAAAGATAGTAGAAATGGTTTAGGTTTTATTGATAGAGAAGATGTGTTAGGAAAGTTAGCAGGCATTTATTATCCGTTTGAACATATGAAAATAATAAAGTAAAAAACCAAGCAAGTTTTAGTTTGCTTGGTTTTTTTGGTTAAACAGTAGGAGATTCGTTTGATACAAAAATATCTTCATGTTTCTTTGTAGTACTTAAAACGAATTTATGTTGTAGCAATTGTAGTTTAAATAACGCCAAAGGATCATGATATGTTTCTGGATTGCTTCTTAGCGTTGCTAATGTTTGCTCGTCTTCCTTTATCTCAAGTTGAGCTGCATCTACATTTTGTTTCAATATATTAAGTGGATCTTTGAAGAACATCATGATATCACGTTCTAATGCACCTTCAAATACTTCAAATTGAAGGAAGAATTGTTTTGAAATTGTGTGAGCAATTTCTGTATAGTCTTCTGTTTCAATATATTGTTTATATTTGTTGGCGAGCATAGATTGGTTTTTTTGCATATTACCAAATAATTTTCCGGCACTTTTTAAGAAAAACTGTGTCGGTGTAAAGCGTAATAAAATATTGATGTTCGTTACTGTAATTCGATTTGTCATTCGTACAACATCTCGATTCCAATCATCTAATAATTTGAAATCGCAAGGAAGTTTCATACGTTCTTCTTTATATAATTTATTAAACGTTTCACTCATTTCATCTAAATAAGCTTGAGCTTGAATAAATTCATTATGTGCTGTTTCAATCCATTCTTGAATAGACCCAGTAAATTTAGGAAGAAGTACCTGTTGTACATGCTTTTGAACTCGTTCATTCATTGCAGCATTTAATTCTTCATGAACTAATTTGAAATCACTATCTTCTTGAACAAGATCAGAGCAGCTCTGTAATAATTCAGGAATTTGAGAATGTATATCTCGTGTAATTTCTTCTTTCGTTAAAAGATAGGATTCGGTAATAGAACGAATTTTATCTTTTTCAAGAGCAGTAAGGTTATTAATAAATCCAGTAAGTTTCACTGAGATGTGTTTATTCCAGCGTACGGATTTTACTAATGTATTTTCTAATTCCACACGTTCATTTATGAGATAAGCAATTGTCTTTTGCGTAAACCATATTAGCTTTTCTATACGTTCTTTTTCTATATCGCGTTTTGCAAGATTAGAAAGAATAGATTCTGTTACATCTCCAAGTTGCTGGCTACTCTCTTGCGAAGGAGAGTATGGGAAGAATTGTGCATCTGGAAAATGTACTTTAAGTTTACTAATTAGTTTTTCATCAGTAGTCGTATTATTTGTGTGTGATACGAAGTGAATTTGTAAGTTTGGTACTTGTTCACGTAAATAAATTAACGTATCAATTTCTTGACTATGCAATGGTGAAGAAGAATTTAATACGTATACAAGGCTATCTGCTGCTTGTAAGTATTCAAAGTGTGCATTGTTTTTATCCAATTGTCCTTGAATAGATGGTGTAATAAGAAATGTAAACTTATTTTTTCTTAAAAACCTACTTGGTAGCTTAATTTCTATACATTTTTTCTCAAGTTCTGACTGAGCAGATGTAGCCGTTATTTGATGGAATTCATCAAGGTTAGGGATATTTCTTATATCTAACTCGGTAAATTCTGTTATTTCAGTTTGACTAGCGTCTTTAAATAGAATAGGAGTTGTTAAAGTTTCAGTTAAGATGTTCTCTCCCAATATTGAATTAACAAATGATGTTTTATCATGGTCACTAGTTCCAGCTATTAGTATTGGTGTGACATTTAAATCACATAGTTCATGGACGAGTAGCGTAAATTGATGACTTAAATCTACATCATTTTTCTCAGCCCATACAGCGATTGTTTCGAATAAATGAGAAACTGTTTCCATATTTACATCTGCTTCAGCTGATGTATTAGAAAGTAAGGATCCAGCACTTTTTACGAGTAATGATTCTAAAGTTGTAGGTGAGACTTCATTCCATGCTAACACTGCTGCAGAGACAACTAGAGAATCTTTTGCTTTCGTTAAACTGAACCAATTTGTTAATAAATTTGGTACAAGTCCGTTTAATTCATGCATAAAATGATTTCCGGTAATTAATGCAAAGTATGTTTCTTGGTAGCGAGTAGAGATTTCATTCCAATCGTCATTATTGTCTGTTTCAATATGCAAGAATAAATGATTAATACTTTGAATCCAAGGAAGGTATAAGGATTCATGTTGATAGCTATTCCAAAGAGCAATAACAAGTTCTTTAAATTGAGCTTGATCAACAGCATATAGAGCTTTTAAAGACTCATAGAAATATTCAGGCTTAATATTTTTAGTAAATCCTTTGTTTATGTAATTTATTAATGTATCAAACCAGTGTAAAGATTGTGTTCGAATACCTTCTTGAACAGCTAGTTCGATAGCGTTGTTCCAATCTTCTTGTTTTTCATAGAAAGAACGTGCAATTGCAGTAATATTTGGGTAATCCGGTTGGAATGCAACAGCTTCACTAATCGTCTTAAAAGCAAGTCCTAAACGATCTTGTTCGATATAAAGAGAAAGAAGTTGTAATGAAACTTCCATCGTAAGAGTTGTATCTTCTGTTTGAATAGATTGATAAATTTCTTCTGCCTTTGGTAGGAATCCTAGTTCAAAATAAGCATCTGCAATATTTTTTGTTGCCCAAAGTGCAAGAGTATTATTAACTTTTTCCCATTTAAATATAGCTGCTTCAAAATCTTTATTTTGATAATAAAATTCACCTTGAGCAAATCGAATATTAGAAATGTTGGAGAATTCATTTTTAGATTCATTTATATATGCTTCACCGAGTACTTCCGATGCAGGAGTAGAAGTTTCTTCTGTTAAAAATGTTTTATAGTAAACTTTTTGAATAAATTGATTTTCAATGGTCATGTTCGTTCCCCCCTGTATAATTTAGAAAAATGATGTTGTATGTAAAAGGGTTCATGTTCTTTTAATAGGTAGAAGTTGTATTATATAGACCAAACTATGTTTTTGCTAGATATATCATTTTTCTTGAGAGTTAAACCGTTGCGAAAAGTAACTTTCCTTTATTGTAACAAAAAAACACGCATATGAATTTTTATTTTTTATCAGGACATTTGCAGGCAGTAAGAATCTAATCTCAAAATTAGTGAATGTAAGTGAGTTATGTGGGAGTCGGGATGTCTGTAGAAGCAAGATTGGCATAGGTTAATAATTACAAAACTCCCACTGATTAAAGTTTCACTTTATCTCTGTTAAAGGAAAGAATAGAAGTAGAGTTCATTATAAAAACAATGTATAGTGAATATGTATACCATGTTTGCCTTAAAGATAGAAAGGGTACAATGTGGAATAACGACCGTGCATAGGATGTGTCTTCCGAATGGAACAACATATTGGCGAGTTAATCGCGCATTATGGCTATTTTGGAATTGTTATAGCTTTGGCTGGTGGGATTGTTGGATTACCGATACCAGACGAGTTTTTATTGACCTTTGTTGGTTATAATGTTTCAAAAGGAGTTATGTCAGGAACTGCTGCTTTTTTAAGTGGGCTGGCTGGTGCGATGTTAGGGATCACGTTAAGCTACATATTAGGTTTAAAACTTGGGCTCCCTGTTTTAAAGAAATATGGGCCGAAAATTAGAATTAAAGAACATCATATTGAAAAAACACATATTTTATTTGAAAAATATGGGCCATTTCTTTTAATGATTGGTTATTTTATACCGGGCGTACGTCATTTAACAGCATATTTTGCTGGGGTATCAAATTTGACACTTTGGCGTTTTTGTTTGTACGCTTACGGTGGTGCGCTCATTTGGATAAGTGTTTTTATTGGGCTTGGCTGGAAGTTAGGCGAGAAGTGGCGCTTCGTTGAGTATAGTTTACATCATTATGGAATATGGATTTTATTAATTTCAGCAGTTGTTACATGTTTTGTATGGTTGTACATAAAGAAAAAGAAAAACCGCTAATAGCGGTTTTTTTAGCTGAAAGCAATAAATAATACACCAGCTGTAATAAAGACTACACCAACACCGGTCATAAAGTTTAACTTTTCACCGAGGATAATCATAGCGAGAATGATAGAAAATACGACGCTTAATTTATCGACAGGAGCTACTTGTGAAACCTTTCCTGTTTTGAGGGCAAGAAAATAAAATAGCCATGAAGAAGCACCTGCAATCCCACTTAATGTGATAAATAGCAGTGCTTTTTTATTTAGCAGTACGTCGCCGATATTTTGAAATTTACCTTGTATGATAATAACGCCTATCATAAATAATGCCATAATAATAGATCGAATTGTTGTTGCAACGTTTGCATCGATGCCGTCTAAACCAAACTTTCCAAAAATCGATACAAGGGCAGCAGCAATTGCTGATAATAGTGCAAATAAGAGCCACGAACTCATAGTAAAATTCCTCCAATCTTACAGTATTATACATGAAAATGATTCTCATGTATAAAGTTGAAGCAATTGAGCTTATAGGAAGCACGACTTCAACTTAACTTCTTGCTCCACCTGAATTTTAAGGTGGGAGTTTTACTGCCTGTAAATAGTGGGCTAAATAGCGAAATAATCCCCACCTTATATTTTTAATAAGGTGGGGATTATTATACTACTCTGCAATTTCCTCATATAAAAAGTACGTTACATTATAAATATGTTCTACTTCATCGTCTGTCATAAACAGTAATTCGTCACGCTCAATCCCTTTTTTCTTTTCAATAAACTCAATCATGTTTTTGCGTTCTTCTCTCTTCATCAATTTTATTTCTCCTCTCAATCTGTTTTAATACAGTTTATTTAAGTTAATGCTATTATATAACAGAATCTTTAGAAAATTCCACCTATTTTATTGTTTTTTTCAAAAGAACTTTTCGACAAAACAAGCCCACCTAAGGGGGGCTTGTTTTATTTTATAGTCGTAAAAACTCAGGCTCCGTCGTACCGGCACCATCGATGTAATAAATTGTGTCGGGGTTGATTTTTATCAATACGTAATTAGGGTCTTCAGGGCCGAGTAACCAACGTTTTAAGCTATTATTCCAAAACTTGTTTTTTAATGTCGAGTCTTCCTCAATTGAAGCCAATCCTTCAACTTCAATATAATCTTCATCTAATTTTTTCCCTTCTCGTCCGAGTAGTACATGGACATTAGGATTTTGTTCAATATCTGTTATCTTTTTTGATTGTCGATCTGTTGCAACATACAGTACAAAATCTTCATGGAAAAACATCATAAAGGCGCTATGAGGTTTCTCATTTCGTACTGTAGATAATACACCAGTACGTTGACCTTGAATAATAGTTGCGATTTTTTCTTTTAAGTGCATAATTTTAACCCCTTTTCACAATTTATAATTCTGTCTGTTTAAACAAGATAATTTAAATATCTTTCATACTGTTTTCTTCAATCCGATTTTTTAAACGTAATTGTGATGAAATCGGACAAGTTAGGAGAAGAATAATAATAATATTGAGGAGAAATACATACGATGGAAGGATGAAAAACATGTTTAATAAAATATTTCTTATAGTAGCGCTTATAGGTGTACCACTATCTGTACTTGGAAAAACACTTCATTGGCCAGAAACAATTATGTTCGCTGTGTATTGTGTTACGATTATCGCATTAGCTGGTTTTATGGGTAGAGCAACAGAGAGTCTAGCAATTGTTTCTGGTCCTAGAATAGGCGGATTATTAAATGCTACTTTCGGTAATGCTGTTGAACTTATCATTTCAATTTTTGCACTTCAAGCAGGGTTAATTGAAGTGGTGTTAGCTTCTTTAACGGGATCTGTACTTGGAAATTTATTATTAGTAGGAGGGTTATCCTTCTTTGTTGGAGGTCTTAAATACAAAAGACAAAGTTTTAATGTATATGATGCAAGGCATAATTCAGCTTTATTAATATTTGCTGTTGTTGTGGCCTTTGTTATTCCAGAGATCTTTTCAATGAAGATGGACGCTGGCAAGACGTATCAATTAAGTATAGGTGTTTCTATTATTATGATTATCATGTACCTTGCTGCATTACTATTTAAGTTAGTTACGCACCGTGGTGTATATCAACATAAAAGTGACGAAGTAGCGCATGAAGAAGAGCCAGAGTGGTCGAAAGGGAAGGCGCTACTTATTTTAGCGATAGCAACACTAGCGGTAGCTTATGTGTCAGAGGCACTCGTGCATACTTTTGAAACTGTTGCAAAGTCATTTGGCTGGTCAGAGTTATTTATAGGGGTTATTATCGTTGCAATTGTTGGGAATGCAGCGGAACATGCGTCTGCAATTATTATGGCTTATAAAAATAAAGTAAATATTGCAGTTGAAATTGCAATAGGCTCTACATTACAAATCGCCATGTTTGTTGCTCCTGTATTAGTATTACTATCTATGTTCTTCGCGCAAAGGATGCCTTTAGTATTTACCATACCAGAACTTGTGTCTATGATTACAGCCGTTTTCTTAACGATTGCGATTTCCAATGATGGAGATACAAACTGGTTTGAAGGAGGCACTTTACTAGCGGCGTATGTCATTATGGGAATTGGTTTTTATTTATTATGAAAAATAGGCATAACAATTGCGCTCAGAGAAAACAATAAACGAAGTAGTATATATACCTACATAGGAAGGAGCCAGACAGGTGAAACGAGTATACAGCATATGTCTTTCAACTATGGTCTCGTTTATTTTATTATTTCCTAACATGAGTTTTGCAAAGACAACAGTAGGAACAAAAATGCCTTCATCTGTTTTAAATATTTCAAAAGACAATACATTTCCAAATGATGCGCAAGATTTGCCACGTTTACAACCAAGTAAATTTGCTCAAGAGCTATTGAAAACGGCTAATATTAAAATTGAAAATCCAGACTTAATTCGGATGTTTAATGAAACGACAATTTCAAATGCGCCACTTGCAGTAGGGTATCGGGCAAAAATTTATTTAGGTCAATGGGCCTTACATTATGAATCAGTAGACACATCGATTAATTGGGAATATAAACAAGTGAATCGAAATGTGTATGATAATCGCGGAGGAGACCGTTTATATCCACTTCGCTATAAGCAAGAAACACAAAAGACGGTTGAAGGCGATTTAACAGCAGATATGAAAGATGCTGCAGATGTGAAAAAAATGATGCTTCTCAAAGCACTTGAAAAAGTACAATTACCTCTTTCGTTTAAGACAACTATTGGTTATGGTACTGGACATGAGCGTGTGTATAATATTAGTCCGAGTCAACTTGGATATTTATACGCTTATACACCAGCAGTAAATGAAAAGGGAAAAGTAACATTTGGAGAAGTGTATCTTGTATTAAAGGGAAATCAAAAAAGACTTGTTGTGAAAAATATTACTTCTCAAGGAATTGGAGCGGCAATTCCAATTCATGATCATTTGTTTTTTAAATTTATTTCTTCTTCTCACTCGCAATAACATAAAAAACGTCAGCTTATAAGCTGACGTTTTTTTTCAGAGTGTTGGGAAACCCTTTAGGGTTCCCAACACTCTGGAATCTTTTTTGATTTTAGCGAATAAAAACAACATAAAATAATAGAATTTTAAAAAATAGCCCTCCACCTGACCCTTTTTGGTCAGGTGGAGGGCTATTTTTTTCATGTTTTGACAAGCTGCGGTGAGATAAGCTTGCATTTGGACAGACTTCAGCCCTCGAAACCGGGCATAGCGGTAGCCATGTAGTTCTTTGGCGTCTGCAAAGCTTCGCTCTATAGTGGAACAGCGTACTTTATACAACCTTTTCCCTGTAGCTGTTAGCTTGTTTTTTCTAGCAATATCCTTATATTTCTCCCACACATGATGAGTGATAACTTTTTGTTTTTGTTTCTTTGAAAAGCACACCTCACGTAACGGACAAACAGCGCAGTCTTCTGGATTCGATTTGTATTGACGGTATCCTTCACGATCAGTTGTTACATATTCTAGAATACATCCCATCGGACAAGCGAAAACATTCATTTCTTCTACATATTTAAATTGGCTTTTCGGTACTTCTTTATTCCGTTTTCCAAATCGGCGATACCCCATCACCATAAATATATTCCGTTCTGATAGTTTCTTACAGATATATCCTGTAAAATAGCCAGCATCAAGGGCAACAGCTTCTACTTTGAAGTCGAATTTATCAATCTGAGCTTGGAGGCGTGCTAAATACGGCTCGGAATCTGCCATATTTCCAGCCGTTACATAGGTATCTGTAATAATATTGTACTTCGCATCAGTCGTACGATGATCCAAGAAATGAAAACCATTTGGTTTTCCATCTCTCATTAAAAATCCACTATCTGGATCCGTTGTACTTATACGAGTTTTTTTGGTAGGGGTATCACTTTCCTTTCTAGGTTTTAATTCTTTTTTCCATGTACCTCACGATCTTCGATTACCGCAGCTTCTAGCTCGTCTATATAAAACTTTGCTTTTTCTTTTTTATATTTATGTACAAATTTATTTTTATTGGCATTGGCCTTAATATGTGTAGAATCTGTCATCAGTGCACGTCCTCCTACCATCCGGTGCTCCGTCGCTTGTCTCACAATCTCATCAAAAATTTCTTCGAAAATATTTGTATGAATAAAACGAGTACGACGATTCCAACTGATTGTAGAGTGATCCGGAATAGTATCCGATAGAGAAAACCCTAAAAACCAACGGTAGGCAATATTCGTTTTAATTTCCTTTTCCAATTGACGCTCAGAACGAATACCGTAAAAATATCCAATAAACATCATCTTAAATAAAACAATAGGATGAATGGACGGGCGTCCATTGTTTTCACAGTAATAAG
The DNA here is from genome assembly GCF_058792335.1 of Bacillus sp. CPT56D-587-MTF. Classification (NCBI taxonomy): domain Bacteria; kingdom Bacillati; phylum Bacillota; class Bacilli; order Caryophanales; family Bacillaceae; genus Bacillus; species Bacillus sp. CPT56D-587-MTF. The sequence goes on from NZ_JBYTEF010000001.1 coordinate 66,527, forward strand.
GGCGTAACTTCTCTTCAATAAAATCAAAACTAATTGTCGCTTCAATTGCACGAAGGAAATGATCTTGTGGAACCAACTCTTCTACAGAAACAGATACACGCTCATCACGATGATTTTTTAAAGCACCCATCATAAAAAATCTCTCCTTTTCCTCTTTTTTATCAGTGTTGACACATAAAAAGAGGTTCAGACACAAAAACAGGCTGTGGAGAAGACTTTCTCCACAGCCTGATAAAAAACGTCAGCTTATAAGCTGACGTTTTTTTTATAATGTAATGTTTGCTGTTTTTGATAAGAAATCTTCTGTCGGATAGTAGCTGTTTTTTACAAGAACATTTGGTCCAAGACATTTTACTGCAGGACAGTGGCAGCTTAATGATTTTGCTGTTTTTGAAGTGCTCCATTTTTCATACGCTTCTTGTAATGTGTGTGTTTGTATGTTTCCTAGAAGTGGAACATCACCAAAGTCCGTTACAATAATATTTCCATCGAAAATATTTACATTTAAACGAGAACGGCCATCTGGATCATTACGAACAGTTACATTTTTGCTCTCTTGCAATTTTTTAAATGTAGCTATGTCTTTTTCGTCATCGCTACAAGCATAGAAAGGTAAAGTTCCAAATAGCATCCATACATTTTCATCGCGAATTTCTAGTAAATGTTCAATCGCATCACGAATTTCAGCTTTTGTTAAAATCTCTAGATTACTCGCGAAGTCACTTGGATACATTGGATGAACTTCATGACGTTTACAGCCCATCTCTTCGACGATTTGGCGGTGAATATGTTCAATATGTGGTAGAGTTCTTTTGTTTAGCATTGTTTCGGCCGATACAAGTACACCTGCATCTGATAGAGCCTTACTATTTGTAATCATTCTTTCAAATAATTTTGCACGTTGTTCGTAAGTAGGCTTACGCTCCATCATTGCAAATCCGCCTTCAACGAAGTCATCAATTGTTCCCCAGTTATGAGATATATGCAATACGTCTAAATAAGGAATAATCTGTTCGTAACGTGCTAAATCTATAGTTAAGTTAGAGTTGATTTGAGTGCGAACGCCTCGTTCATGGGCATATTTTAAGAGTGGTGTTACATAGTTGTCGACGGATTTTTTTGAAAGCATAGGTTCGCCGCCAGTAATACTTAAAGAACGTAAATGAGGAATCTCATCTAATCGTTTTAATAAAAGATCCATCGGAAGCGGATTTGGGTCTTTCGGCTGTAACGTGTAACCAACAGCGCAATGCTCACAGCGCATGTTGCATAACGTCGTCGTTGTAAATTCAACATTTGTTAATAGTAGTTTGCCGTACTCTTCAAGGTCCATATACGCTTCCCATGGATCGTAAGAAGGAGTAATCGGCTTCATTTTTTGTGATATCGTCATATGAAATACTCCTTTGACTATTGAAATAACAATTTGTCCATTCTCTATAATAGAAGAATATGTGCTTTTTATAAAGTGAAACTTTTTAGCATGGAAAGAGAGAGGGCTTACATTATAGTGGATGACTGTGACAAAATTGATGAAATTTCATGCCCATAGCAATCGTTTTTGCGGTATAATAAAAGCAACTCGAATTAAAAGGAGAGTGCCTTCATGGGAAAAGCAATTCAAGATAAAGATACACAATTAGTATATTTAAAAGAACGTTTAAATATGTTCATTGAAGTAATTGATACAATTGAACCTGAAGAAGTTGAATTAGAAGATGTAGATCGTCTTCTTGCAATGTTAGATGAATTAGAATTAAAATGTGAGCAATTTAAAAAAGACGAATAATATATTAAAAAGGCTACCAATTCCAATTTGGTAGCCTTTTTCTGTTCGGGTAATAGAAGGACGATAGAAAAAGAGGTATAATCAAGTTGTGAAAAATTTCATTTATGCTCTAATAGCGTGAAACAAATAAATAGCTAAAGAGCATAACAATTGAATTTTCAGCTCATAACGTTTTGGTAGCGTTCACAATTGAGGGGGAAGTAACAATGGAAAAGCTTCAAGAAAGCATGTATCAACTAATTGTTGAAACGTCAACGAACTTACCGAAAGATGTTCGTCGTGCGATTCAACAAGCGAAAGAGCGAGAAAATGCAGGGACTCGTTCTGCGATGGCACTTGGCACAATTACAAATAATATTAAAATGGCTGATGATAACATCTCGCCGATTTGCCAAGATACAGGGATGCCAACGTTTAAAATTTATACACCAGTTGGTGTGAATCAATTAAAGTTGAAGGAAGCTATCTATAATGCGCTTGAGCGGGCGACAAAAGATGGTAAACTTCGTCCCAATTCTGTTGATTCTCTTTTTGGAGATAATAGTGGAAATAATTTAGGACCAGGTACACCGGTGATTAAGTTTGAACAATGGGAAAAAGATTATATTGATGCACGTTTAATCCTAAAAGGTGGTGGCTGTGAGAATAAAAATATTCAATATAGCTTACCGTGTGAACTAGAAGGACTTGGACGAGCTGGCCGTGATTTAGAAGGGATTCGTAAATGCCTTCTTCATGCAGTATATCAAGCACAAGGGCAAGGATGTAGCGCTGGTGTAATTGGTGTTGGTATCGGGGGAGACCGCACATCAGGTTATGAATTGGCAAAAAATCAATTATTCCGTACATTAGATGATGTCAATCCAGTACCAGAGTTACAACATCTTGAAGAGTACGTATTAGAAAATGCGAATAAGCTTGGCATTGGTACGATGGGATTTGGCGGAGAAACAACTTTACTTGGTTGTAAAATTGGCGTCTATAATCGTTTGCCAGCTAGTTTCTATGTATCTGTTGCGTATAATTGCTGGGCATATCGTCGCCTTGGTGTGAAAATCCATCCTGAAACAGGAGACATTATGGATTGGCTATATCAAGAAGGTGAAGATACACTTCAGCATGAAGTACAAGAAAAAACAGAGCAACGTGAGATTGTATTACAAGCACCAATTACAGAAGAGCAAATTCGTGAACTTCGCGTTGGTGATGTTGTAACAATTAATGGCATGATGTATACAGGTCGTGACGCAATCCATAAGCATTTAATGGATAATGATTGTCCAGTAGATTTAAATGGACAAATTATTTACCACTGTGGTCCAGTTGTTGTGAAAGATGAAAATGACAATTGGCAAATTAAAGCGGCAGGTCCAACGACAAGTATTCGTGAAGAACCGTACCAAGGCGATATTATGAAGAAATTTGGTATTCGCGCTGTCATTGGAAAAGGCGGTATGGGTGCGAAAACATTAGCGGCTTTAGAAGAACACGGCGGTGTATATTTAAACGCAATCGGTGGTGCAGCGCAATATTATGCTGAATGTATTAAAGAAGTGAAAGATGTTGATTTCTTACAATTTGGTATTCCAGAAGCAATGTGGCATTTACGTATCGACGGGTTTAAAGCAGTTGTAACGATGGACTCGCATGGTAATAGCTTACATGCAGATGTTGATAAAACATCACTTGAAAAATTAGCTAGCTTTAAAGAGCCAGTATTTAAGTAAATAAAAAATGCATCTCGAATGATTCGAGATGCATTTTTTTGGTATATATAGAAAAACATGTTCAGCATGAAAGAATGCGTAGCAACAGAAACTACAAGTACGATTATATATGGAAAGGAGACTATTTATGAAATATAAATGGTTATATATCGGTCTCATTTTTTCAATTATGATGGCACTTGTTCCAGTTTCAGCACTGGCTTATACAAATACTCCACATAACTGGGGAATCCCGCGTCCTAAAAATGAAACAGTACCAGATGCAGGAAAGTTATATACAGATTTACTACAAAAAAATGGCGGGTTTTATTTAGGAGATACGAAGAAAAAAGATATTTATTTAACATTTGATAATGGATATGAGAATGGATACACAGGGAAAATATTAGATGTATTAAAAGAGAAAAAAGTACCAGCAACTTTCTTTGTAACGGGGCATTACATTAAAACACAAAAAGATTTATTGTTAAGAATGAAGGATGAAGGACATATTATTGGAAACCATTCTTGGAGTCATCCTGATTTTACAGCGGTAAATGATGAGAAACTTCGTGAAGAATTAACAAGTGTAACGGAAGAAATTAAAAAAGTAACTGGGCAAAAAGAAGTGAAATATGTACGTCCTCCGCGCGGTGTATTTAGTGAAAGAACGTTAGCTCTTACGAAAGAAATGGGCTATTATAATGTATTTTGGTCACTTGCATTTTTGGATTGGAAAGTGGATCAGCAAAGAGGATGGCAATATGCGCATAATAATGTTATGACGATGATTCATCCAGGATCTATTTTATTACTTCATGCAATATCAAAAGATAATGCAGAAGCACTTGCGAAAATCATTGATGATTTGCGCGAGAAAGGGTATCATTTTAAAAGTCTAGATGACTTAGTAAAAGGCAATCAACCGTAAGCATGTATGCTTACGGTTTTCTCATGCTATAATGATGTGTAAAAAGGATGGGGAAACGTATGTGGAGCGAACATGTTACGTTAGAGTATCCGTATCATTTTGAAGAAGTATTAAAACGTTTATCTTTTGATCCTCTTAACGTCATTCAATTAGATGAGAAAGTTATTTATATCCCGCTTTGTATAGACGAGGAACAGGTTGTTGTTCGCTTACAAGGGATTGGTACTGTTCAAAATCCACAGTTTTGGATTTCTAGTCAGACAGGAGATCCAGAGAAAGTCATGAAACGAATGAGGGCCATTTTTCATTGGAATGAACCGTTTCAAGATATACAAAATCATTTTTTAAACACATCATTACGTCCACTATTTGAAACATATGCTTATACTCCAATTATTTTAGAATTTGATTATTTTGCTTGTCTGCTTCGCTGTATCATTCACCAACAAATAAATTTGAAATTTGCTACTGTGTTAACAGAACAATTTGTGAAACGGTATGGAACAGAGAAGAACGGTGTATTCTTTTTCCCCACTCCGGAAATAGTAGCAAATATTTCAATAGAAGAATTGAGAGAGCAGAAGTTTAGTCAGCGAAAGGCTGAATATATAGTAGGATTAGGTCGAAGTATTGTCAGTGGTACATTAAATTTAGCGAGTATAGAAAATGGGACGGAAGAAGACATTTCAGCACAATTGTTGCCAATTAGGGGAATTGGTGCATGGACAGTGCAAAACTTTTTAATGTTTGGGCTTGGACGGAAAAATATGTTCCCGAAAGCGGACATTGGGATTCAGCGTGCAGTGCAAGGTATATTTCAATTAGATGATAAACCTGATGATGCATTTTTAGAAAAAGTGAAACAAGAGTGTGAACCATACTGCAGTTATGCAGCGTTATATTTATGGAAAAGTATAGAGTAGAGGTGTAATAATGATACAAAAGCAACATGAGAGTAAGTTGGAAGTTGGTCAAACGTTTCCTGTGACAATTAAACGTCTTGGGATTAACGGAGAAGGCGTTGGTTATTTTAAGAGACAAGTTGTTTTTATTCCAGGGGCATTACCAGGAGAAGAAGTTGTTGCAGAAACAACGAAAATTCAGCGTGGCTTCGCTGAAGCGAAAGTGAAAAAAGTTCGTAAAGCTTCACCGCATCGTGTGAAAGCACCGTGTCCAGTATATGAGGAGTGTGGCGGTTGTCAGCTGCAACATTTAGATTATAAAGAACAATTGAATCAAAAGCGTGATATCGTTGTACAAGCATTTGAGAAGTACATGAAAAATAGTATGGAAGAGAAAATTCGCCCAACGCTTGGCATGGAAAATCCATGGCATTATCGTAATAAGAGTCAATTACAAGTGGGGCGTAAAGACGAAAAGGTTATTACAGGGCTGTATAAACAAAACTCACATCAGTTAATTGATATCGCTCACTGTATGATTCAACATAAAGCAACGAATGAAGCGACAAAAGTTGTAAGACGTATTTTAGAAAAATTAAATGTTTCTATTTACAATGAGAAAAAGCAAAAAGGTTTAGTACGCACAATTGTAACACGTACTGCAGTTCAAACAGGGGAAGTACAAGTTACACTTATTACAACAAAAGAAGAATTACCAAATAAAGAACAATTTATTGCAGAAGTACAAAAACAGATGCCAGCGGTTAAATCAATTATGCAAAATGTAAACTGGCGTAAAACATCTGTTATTTTTGGCGACAAAACATTTAAATTAGCTGGAAAAGAAGTCATTCAAGAAACACTTGGCGATTTATCATTTGAATTATCAGCACGTGCATTCTTCCAGTTGAATCCAGAGCAAACAGTTGTTTTGTATAATGAAGCGAAAAAAGCAGCTGCGTTAACAGGAAACGAGAAGATTGTGGATGCGTACTGTGGTGTCGGTACAATCGGTCTTTGGCTTGCAAATGATGCAGCGGAAGTACGTGGTATGGATGTAATTCCAGAAGCAATTGCAGATGCAAGAAAAAATGCAAAGCGTCACGGATTTACAAATACGAAATATGAAGCAGGTAAAGCTGAACAATGGTTACCGAAATGGGTAAAAGAAGGATGGCGTCCAGATGTAATTGTTGTCGACCCACCACGTACAGGTTGCGATGATAAATTACTGGAAACAATTTTAAAAGTGAAGCCGAAACAAGTTGTGTACGTGTCTTGTAATCCTTCTTCATTAGCACGTGATGTACAAGCATTAATGAAGAGCTATGAAGTGGAGTATGTGCAACCAGTTGATATGTTCCCGCATACAGCTCACGTAGAAAATGTAGTGAAGCTTGTTAGAAAGTAAAGTTTATTAATATTCCCTCATGGTATGAGGGAATATTTTCTATGAAGGAGAATATTATGCATAATTATAAATTAACGATTCAGTACGACGGCGCACGTTTTAAAGGATGGCAACGTCTTGGTAATAACGATAATACAATTCAAGGAAAAATCGAAAGTGTCATATCTGAAATGGTCGGAAAAGAAATTGAAATTATCGGTTGTAGTAGAACAGACGCTGGTGTACATGCTTTGAATCAAGTTGCTAACTTTCAAAGTGATGAGAAGTTAGTGGAACATAAAGTGAAAAAATATTTAAATCAATATTTACCTAACGATATTAGCATTACGAATGTGGAAGAAGTACATGATCGTTTCCATGCTCGTTACAATTCTAAAGCAAAAACATATCTGTATAAAATTTGGAATGAAGAGCATACAAATCCATTTATGCGTAAATACAGCATGCATGTGAATAAAAAATTAAATGTGAAAAGCATGAAAGCAGCTGCAAAACATTTAGTTGGTTCACATGACTTTACTGCTTTTTCAAATGCGAAATCAAAGAAAAAATCTATGGTTCGAGAAGTATATACACTTGATGTGATGGAAGAGGCAGGGTTTGTACAAATTAGAGTAAGTGGTAACGGCTTCCTTCATAATATGGTAAGAAAAATTGTCGGGGCATTAATTGAAGTTGGATTAGGACAATTAGATGCTGAAGCAATTCCAAACATTTTAGAGGAAAAGCAGCGCAATCAAATTAATTGTCTTGCTGAGGCAAGTGGGTTGTATTTAGAGAATGTTGAGTTTTAATGGCAAATAAAAAAATCGGGCTAAGTAGCTCGATTTTTTTAGTATTAAGAAGATTTTTCGTTTTTTATACGTATCTTCAAATTCCAAAAAGCAGCAAGCATAATAGCTGCAAAGGAGCCAAAAATTGTTCCTAATAGCTTTGCATAAGGAGAGCTGCTTACATCGGCATTAATGAATAACATCATACAGAGCATGGCAGGGAAAAAGTATAAGTATTGTAATAACTTTAATTTTTTATCATTACTCATATATATAGCCCCTTTCTAGCATGTTATATGTTTATTATAACATATTTTACCAAGTAATTTTTACACTTGGAGACATGTTTATTTCATATGTGTAAATGCAGTTTTTTAATTCGATATTGTAAGTTTTGCCTACTTAATCCTAAAAATTTTGCAGCTTGTGAGATGTTGCCATGATTCTCTTTAAGAATTTGGTTAATGTAGTTCTTTTCCATTTTTTCTATTGTGTGTTTTAAAGTTTTAGGTGCATCAGTATTGTGAGTAGTTAGTGCATGTTGCATATTGAATTCTGTTTTTATTCGTTCGCGAAAGCGAGTAGGAAGATGAAACGCTGTAATGATGGTTTCATCTTCTATCAAGTTCATGGAACCTTCAATTATATGTTCCAACTCCCGTACGTTTCCAGGCCAATCGTAGGCATAGAAAAATTCTCTTACATTTACATCTACATCGGTTACGTTGAGCCCGAATTGAGTATTATATTTTTCAATAAAGTGCTGAACAAGAGCTGGAATATCTTCTTTTCTTTCACGTAAAGGCGGAAGACATAAAGTAACGACGCTTAATCGGTAATATAAGTCTTCTCTTAATCGATTATGTGCGATGGCTTCAAAGGGATCTTCATTGATAGTTGCTATAATGCGAACATCAATTTCTTTTTCGTGTGTACCTCCGATTCTTCGTATTGTTTTTTCTTGTATAGCCCGCAGCAACTTAGCTTGAAGTATTGGGCTTAATGAATTGATTTCATCTAATAACAAAGTTCCTCCGTTTGCTTCTTCGAATAAGCCTGATTTATCTATTGCTCCTGTAAAGGCACCTCGATTTGTGCCAAATAGTAGGCTTTCCATTAAGGTATCAGGTATAGCGGCACAGTTTTGTGAAATAAAGGGTTTTGTTGAACGCTGACTTTCATTATGGATGCTTTGTGCAAATAGTTCTTTACCAGTGCCTGTTTCTCCTACTAGAAGTATGGAGGAAGATGTACGAATTACTCTTTTTCCTTCTGTAATGATTGATTGAATGGCTTCAGAATCACCAATTATGTGATCAAAGGTAAATTTAGTACTTTGTTTTCGAGAAGGACCTATTTTTATCGTTTGCTTTAAGTTACTAATTTCTTTTGATATTTCAATAGCGCCTTTAATTTTTCCATGTTCTATTATAGGGAAAGTATCGTTAATCGTTGTAATTTCTTGTCCTTTATTGTTAAAATACGTTTGTTTTATATTTTTCTTTGTTTTTCCAAATTTTAATGCCTCTATAAGAGTACTATTTTTATTTTCCTCAAATGCGAATACTTCTAAAGGACTTTTATATAGCACATCTGAGCGCTCCATTGATTCAATTTCCATCATTTTGCGGTTATAGATAATCGTCTTACTTTCCTCGTTAATAATATGAATTCCGATGTCGAGTTCATTGAGTAAAGTTTCATATAGCATATTCATTTCAATGATCTGTTTTAAATTAATTTCTTCTGTACGCATAGATTATCTTCTCCTCATTCCACCCTATGAAGACTGACTTTTTATAATTTTATTAAAATTCTTATAAAATCGCAAAAATTTTTTGCTATTTTCCTTTTAAAATCTCTGAAATGATAGAAAAATTTTGCGGTTATGAAGTTTTTTTTGAGAAACCTTCATTTTAAATAGGAATTGGAGATTGGTACGCATTTTGCATAAATAATAATTGATATATCTAAAGGAGGGATATGCAACGTTTCAGTACCAACTAATAAGAAGGAGGAGTGTATAAAGTGAAGACGGTTATAGAATGCGTGTATAGTCCTTGTTACGGGAAAGTAGAGAAGTTATTTGTTACGGAAAGTTCTTACGTATACGAGTGGGAGAAATTAGCATTAATTGAAACAATAGATAAACAGAAAGTAGAAATTAAGATAGGGATCAGTGGTTATATTGAATCATTAGAAGTAGTAGAAGGACAAGCTATTGCTGATCAAAAGTTATTAATAACAGTAAGGGATGACCTTTTAGTAACAGGCAGTGATTAATGTAAGTGACGTGTATTTTTGCTCTTTTAAATCATTATTTTTACGGTGAATAATTTTAAAAACGCTTACATTAAATGGGTTTACAAAGTGAAAAGGGGAATTAGCGATGAATCCAGAAGTTTCGCAGTTGTTAAAACAAATAGATTCAAGGAAAGAGGAATTGTTAGAACTTACAAAAACATTAATTCGTTTTGAAACACCAGCACCGCCGGCGAGAAATACAAATGAGGCACAACAATTTGTTGCAGAGTTTCTAAGAGAACAAAATTTTAGTGTTGATAAATGGGATGTATATCCTAATGATCCGAACGTTGTTGGTGTGAAAAAAGGGGCAAAAAGTGACTCATATAAAAGTCTTATTATTAATGGACATATGGATGTAGCTGAAGTATCGGCAGATGAGGCGTGGGAAACAAATCCGTTTGAGCCATTTATAAAAGATGGTTGGTTAGTTGGACGTGGTGCAGCTGATATGAAAGGGGGACTAGCCGGAGCGCTATTTGCTATTCAGCTATTACAAGAAGCTGGTATTGAATTATCTGGAGATTTAATCTTTCAATCCGTAATTGGAGAAGAAGTTGGAGAAGCTGGTACACTTCAATGCTGCAAAAGAGGTTATGATGCTGATTTTGCAGTCGTAGTGGATACGAGTAATTTACATATGCAAGGACAGGGCGGCGTAATTACTGGCTGGATTACTGTGAAAAGCCCTCAAACGTTTCATGATGCAACGCGTAGGCAAATGATTCATGCTGGAGGACGTTTATTTGGAGCGAGTGCAATTGAAAAAATGATGAAAATTGTGCAAAGTTTACAAGAATTAGAGCGTCATTGGGCAGTTATGAAAACATATGAAGGCTATCCGTCTGGAACAACAACAATTAATCCAGCTGTTATTGAGGGTGGAAGACATGCAGCTTTTATTGCGGATGAGTGCCGGTTATGGATAACAGTGCACTTTTATCCGAATGAAACACATGAACAAATAATAAAAGAAATTGAAGAGTATATCGTTAAAGTAGCAGCTGCCGATCCATGGCTAAGTGAAAATCCACCACAATTTAAGTGGGGCGGAGAATCAATGATTGTGGATCGTGGCGAAATTTTCCCTTCTTTAGAAATAGATAGTGAACATACAGCTGTAAAAACGCTTAGCTCAGTACATGAATCAATTCTTTCTAAAAACGCAATTTTAGATATGTCTGCAACGGTAACGGATGGTGGTTGGTTTAGTGAATTTCATATTCCGGCTGTTATTTACGGACCAGGCACATTAGAGGAAGCTCATTCAATAAATGAGAAAGTAGAAGTAGAGCAGTTAATTGAATTTACAAAAGTAATAACAGCATTTATATATGAATGGTGTCATATGAAAAAATAGATTAGTATGTTGAAATCGTACAGGTATGTATACTTGTACGATTTTTTAGTGAACTATTTCAGAGTTAAATAGAAACAACTGAAATAGTTCTTTATTTTTCTATGTCTTTCGTTTTAGTTCCATTAATTTCTCTTTTGCTAATTCAACAGCAATCGCATCATCTAAATAGCCAATTGGAAAGAGATAGTCGGGAATAATATCTGTCGATAAAATGAAATACAGTAATGCGCCACCAAGAACTGCACGCTCTTCTTTTGGAATCGTTTCATTGCAAAATTGTTGATACATATCTGTTAATTGTTCAATGAAAGGGCCAGCACTATCAATTTGTTCTAACTTGCTCGCGAAACTTTCATGAATGCGCTTTTCACCTTCTGTTGTTTGAGCATATCGTTCATAGTTTTCAAGTTCTTGTTTTACGCGGGTTGTTGTGTAGTCGAAATCGAATAAGTTAGAGGATTGCAGAGTTTGCTGAATGGTATCAAGAGATGTGTACATATCCGTCTTTTCTTTATTAATGTGAGGAGAATCAGGATACATTTCATCAAATAACAATTGGGGTGGAACTTGCAGACATTCTGCGAATTTTTGTAGGTGTTTTTGTTTTGGCGGTTGTTTACCATTCATAATTCTTGAGATTGTTGCGGGATCAATATTTGTAAGCATTCCGAGTTGGCGCATAGATAAGGCACGTTCTTTTAAAAGTTTTTTTATTAATCTACTAAGCCGCTCATTTGGATTTTCTTTAGGCATAGCGAAGGCACTCCTTTTTATTGTTGAAAAAATGTTGAGCATTTATTACATGTATATGAAACAGACAGGCACAGTTGCTCAACATTTTCATAAGATGCATGGAAAAGTGAGGAAAAGGGGTGGCTATTTATGAGTACGGCAGGTCTATTTTCAATTTTTTTAATCGGGATTGCTTCTAATTTAGATAATGCAGGTGTTGGGATTGCATATGGCATTCGTAAAATTAGAATTTCGTGGTTCAACAATTTTATCATCGCATTTTTGGGGTTTTTATTTACTTTATTAGCTGGATTTTTTGGGAACTGGATTGCGTTATTTATTTCAGAGTTTACAGCAAACCTGATTGGAGCGATAGTTTTAGGGATAATCGGGGTGTTTATTTTGTGCCAGCCTTTCTTGGGGCAAAGAAATACCGTAGGCTCTAAAGATGGTAATGTACTTATGGGAATTTTACGTGATCCAGAAAAAGCAGATTTTGATGGTTCTAAAACAATTAGTTTTTCAGAAGCAATTGTATTAGGGATTGCGTTGTCTATTAATAATATTGCAGGTGGATTTGATGCTGGGATAACAAATTTAAATCTTTGGCTTACAGCGACTATTTCTGGGGTGTTTAGTTTTATTTGTATTAGTGGTTTTGCGTATGTAGGAAAACGATTTTTAGCAGAATACTTAGGGAAATGGGCGACAATTATCGCAGGAGTATTATTAATTCTTATTGGGATCGATCAGTTGTTGTAAGGAGAGTAGAAAACAAGGTTCGAGTATTTCCTTGGAAATACAGCAAGGGATTGCATATATCGACGTACTTTTCTCCATACTAATACGGATTTCTTTTAAGAAAGGGGGATTTGTATGGGACGCGGGAAAGCATTTGATCATAAGAAAAAAGGGCATGATCATCAACCACCTAAAGGTGCGTTCATTCATAAAGATGTAAATGAACATACTTTGGAAGAGGAAGAGCTACCAGTAAATATTGAGGCGTATAAAAATAGTTTAAAAAAACATTAAAAGCACCTACATAGGTGCTTTTTTACCGTATATCTTCAATTAATTGTTCCGATTCTTCATGCATACTGTACTCACTTAATACTTGAATGCAAAGCCATTTTAATTCCTCAATCGTATGCTCAAGTTCTTCAGGAAGCACGTGATAAATGTCTTCAAGTCCCATCCCGAAATGAATAAGTTCAAGTACTTGATCATCGATGTTCCGATCCATTAATAATTCAAGTACTTCTAAATTGAATATGTATCGGTGAGCTTCGTCGAGTGAAACAACTTTTAACTTCAAGCTTTCTACAATACTCAATATAAAAAGAAGGATTGTTTTTTCAAGAACAGGTTGTTTTCCCATTTGAAATATTAGTTTCATCTTTCACACCTCCACATATAGCGCTAGGTTGTACTATATTATTCAGGAGGGGGGAACAAATATGCATGATATAGAGAAACTTTCAGCACTGTTTTTATAAGAAGATTGATAACTCACAAAAGTGAGGTTTTGGCGAAATAAAAAATCCTGCTAGTATAGCAGGATAACTCGCGATTAAAAAATGCTCCAACCTTCTTGAGCAGAAAGAAGTTCAAGAATTTTAAAACCAGCAATACTATTTCCGTTTGCATCTAAAGCTGGTCCGAAAATACCGATTCCCATGTCGCCTTTTACGCAGCCAAAAATACCACCGGCTACACCGCTTTTTGCAGGAATACCAACACGAATTGCAAATTCACCAGATTCGTTATACATACCACATGTGACCATAAATGTTTTGCAAATTTTTGTAATATGTTTAGGGATGATTTGTTTCTTTTTATATGGATCATATCCATCCATTGCAAAAATTAAGCCGATACGTGCTAAATCGATGCAGTTTACTTCAACTGCGCATTGACGAGTATATAAATCCATAAGTTCTTCAATATCACAATCGATAATTCCGTTTTGTTTCATATAATAACAAAGTGAACGGTTTAGGTAAGCTGTCTCTAGTTCTGAATCGGCAACTTTAGAGGAATAATTAATAGTAGGATTATCTGTTATTTCACGTACAAAATGAAGAATACGTTCCATTTTTTCTTCGTTATCTTTTCCTGCTAACATGCTTGTAATAGCTAATGCTCCTGCATTTATCATTGGATTAAGGGGTTTGGACGGACTTGTTGTTTCTAACTTAATAATAGAATTAAATGGGTCACCCGTTGGTTCCATTCCAACTTTAGAAAATACATATTCTTCACCACGGTCTAAAAGGGCAAGGGCAAGTGTAATTACCTTGGAAATACTTTGAAGAGTAAATAGTGTTTGTGAGTTGCCTGCATGGATATATTCTGTTTCTTTATGGAAAATGGCAATCCCTAAATCGTCTGGATTTGCATTTCCTAGTTGGGGGATATAAGTAGCAAGTTTTCCTTTTTTTGTATATGGTTTTACTTGTTCTAACAACTGTTGTAAGTTGTTTGTTTCAATGCACTGCATAGTACCAACGCTCCTATTTTGAATTAACTAAGTTTACTTTTCCCGATATGCTCGGAAATAAATAATAACATGAAAAAGTGGAATGATAAAACGAAAGTTCAATGTGATATAATAGGTCTTTCGTTTCGAGTATTCTGTATTTTAAAAAGGAGAATTTTCCTTTTATATAACAGTTTGGAAATAGGAGATTTATCCATAAAAAGTTCAGAAATAAAAACTACACATCTATACAACTATATGTTATTATGCTTATGTAATAGAAAGCGTTTTCTAAAGCGTACTTATAATGATAACGATTTCATAAATTTAATTAGGGGGAATTAAAATGTTGCAGTTTTTACAACGTATTGGTAAAGCTTTAATGCTTCCGATCGCAGTACTACCAGCAGCAGGATTATTGCTTCGTTTAGGGCAACCAGATGTATTTGATATTCCTGTTATGGCACAGGCCGGCGCAGCAGTTTTTGATAACTTAGCACTTATTTTTGCAATTGGTATTGCAATCGGTCTTTCAGTGGATGGTAGTGGTGCAGCAGGTCTTGCAGGTGCAATTGGTTATCTTGTTATGAAAAATAGTATTGATGCACTTAGCAAAGGGTATTCAACTGCTGAATTACAAGGTAAATTAGGTAAAGTCCAAGATTTAATAGGTAATAGCGCAAATGTAGATCCATCTAAGCTTGCAGATACAATGACACAAGTATCTAAGGCTGCTGAATTATCGACTAAAGTAGATATGAAAGTTTTAGGTGGTATTATTGTTGGTGTTATAGCAGGACTTCTTTATAATAAATTCCATAAGATTAAACTTCCAGAATGGTTAGGTTTCTTTGCTGGAAAACGTTTCGTTCCAATTGTTACATCAGTTGTGATGCTGATATTAGGAATTCTATTTGCACAAATTTGGCCAACAATTCAAAATGGTATTGATGCATTAGCTCATGGAATTGTTAATTTAGGTGCAATTGGTTCAGGATTATTTGGTTTATTAAACCGTTTATTAATCCCAATTGGTTTACACCACGTAATGAACACATACTTCTGGTTTGTATTTGGGGACTTTACAAATGCAGCAGGTAATGTTGTTAATGGTGATATTGCTCGTTTCCTTGCAGGTGACAAAACAGCAGGTATGTTTATGACTGGTTTCTTCCCAGTTATGATGTTCGGTTTACCAGCAGCATGTTTCGCAATGATTGCAGCTGCTAAACCAGAAAAGCGTAAAGCAGTTACTGGTATGTTAGCTGGTCTAGCATTAACTTCATTCTTAACTGGTATTACAGAGCCTATTGAATTCTCATTCATGTTCTTATCACCAGTATTATATGGTATTCATGCTGTACTAACAGGTCTTTCTTTATTCATTACAACATCACTTGGCATTCATGATGGTTTCTCATTTAGTGCCGGTGCAATTGATTATGCTTTAAACTTCGGTATTGCAACAAAACCAGTCTTACTAGCAGGTATCGGTTTAATTTACGCAGCAATTTATTTCATAGTATTCTACTTCTTAATTAAGAAGTTCGATTTAAAAACTCCTGGTCGTGAAGATGACGATGAGTTAGTTGAAGATGGTGATGCACCAGTTGCAGGTTCAATTGGTGAAACTTACGTAGCAGCTTTAGGCGGAAAAGAAAACTTAACAGTTATTGATAACTGTGCAACACGTCTACGCTTACAAGTAAAAGATGCTGGTCAAGTAAATGAAGCAGCATTAAAACGTGCTGGTGCAAAAGGTGTTATGAAATTAAGTAATACTAGTGTACAAGTTATCGTAGGTACAAATGTTGAATCTGTTGCCGATGATATGAAAAAACACGTATAAATAATGAGATAAGAGGATGTCCCAAAAGATTGATAACATCAATTTTTTAGAGGATATCCTCTTTTTTTTGTTAATAATTTAACGGGAATCTTACTTTTGTAAATTTTCTTTTTCTTTTTTGTACATATAGGTTGGTAATATGTGCAGTGCGTGATAAAGTAGGGATGATATAGAATGGATTATCCATAATCTACTAAAACGAATCTTTAGTAGAGGAATTAAATTATTGGTGAGTAAGGGGAAAAAAGCAATTATGGATCAGGAAAAAAATAATGCGAATGGGAAAGCACATCGGCCGATTGTATACATAAAAAGAACAATCATTCTCGTCTTACTATTATCACTTGTATATTTCATGTATACAAAAATTGTTGCGCATAATAAGAAAGAAGAAACTTTAAAAGCGGCAGCAGAAATGAAGAAACAAGAAGAGTTAAAAAAGAAAGAAGAAAAAAAGAAACAAGAAGTACAGAAGCAAAAACAAAAAGAGCAGGAAGAACAAATGAAGCAAGCGCAAGCAGCGGAGAAACCTGCTGAAGGACCACCTCAAGAAATTAATGAAAACGCTCAATTGGACCAGTATTTACAAAACGCAGGATTTAGCGGGACAGCTGTTATTGTGAAGAACGGAAAAGTTCTTCTGAATAAAGGGTACGGTATGGCAAATAAAGAGCAGCAAGTACCGAATAATTCAGAGACGACTTTTTATATTGGTTCTATTTCAAAGGCGTTTGTAGCAACTGCTATTATGCAATTGAAAGATCAAAATAAATTACAAGTAGAAGATACTGTTGCGAAGTATATTCCAGATTTTCCACAAGGTAATAATATTCAGCTAAAACATCTATTAACACATACATCAGGGATTCCCGAATATGAGCAGGGAAAAGAAGATATTTCTCATGAAGAACTGATAAAGCGGATAGGAAATCAAAAGCGTATTGGTGGTCCGGGAGAGAAGTGGAAGTATTCTGACTCGAACTACTCTATACTTGCTTATATTGCAGAGAAGGTAAGTGGGCAGTCACTCGAAGAATATATTAAACAACATATTTTTGCTACTGCGGGTATGAAACATTCTGGCTTTGACACAGCGTTAGAACAAACAAGATTCCCATCAACGGGTTATAAAATAGTAAATAATAATATGACAACACCTAATATTCCAAGCATGTCACAACTTTATGGTTGTGGTGATATATATACGAGTGCACATGATTTATATTTATTTAATGAGGCGTTATACTCTGGAAAATTAATTTCAAAAGAGAGTTACGATCAAATGTTTACGGGTGGAAAAAAGGATTACGGGTTTGGATGGTACGTAGACCCAGGAAGCTATTCGAATCATGGTGTAATGCCAGGTTGGAATTGCTTAAACGGATTTAGTAAAAATGGCAGTGTATATGTTGTTTTATTATCTAACATTCAAAATAATATTAAATCATTTGGTAAAGTGAATAATGACATTTATTCGATATTGCGGAATATTGAAGTGTAAGAAACTATCCTTTTGGATAGTTTTTTTTATGCTCTGAAACAAATATTTCTTTTAGAAAATGTATGTCTTACCTATCACAAAAATATCCATTTTGTATACATTAAGATGTATGGATGTAAAATTTTATAATCTAAAAATAATAGGAGGAGAAGTGTATGTGTCTGTTCAGAAAATATTGGCATAAATTATCAAGATTGTTTAATAGACAATTAGATTATTTTTTAGATAATAAGTTATTGCCTGCTGTGGAAAGACTTTTATTTTCACAAAACTTCGCGAGATTTATTCAAAGAAACTCTAAGCAAGCTACGGAAGAAGTTATTGAATCAAGTAGATTTCAATCTATTATTTGTAACATTTTAAAAGAATGCAATACATCACCTTTTAAAGAAATTGCAAAGCAGTATTTAGGTAAAAACGTAGAAATTACGGTGACAGTTGGACAATTAACAGGTGTTATTGTAGCAGTTGGTGATGACTTCTTAACATTGCAAGAAGGAATAGGAACAGAGGTTTTATTACCATTTATAAGTATTATATCAATTAAAGAAGCGTAAGAAAGGAGACTTATATATGTTATTTACTGATGAATTACGTAACCATGTTGGCGAACTAGTGCAAGTTGTGACAGCTGTAGAAATCATTGCAGGCGTTCTTTTATCTGTGACGGATGGGGCAGTAATTGTTCGTACTTCTCCTTCTTATGGACCACCAGAAGATGTAGTTGTGCGTATTCCTATTATTGCTTATGTTCGCTTGGAAGGGTAAGAGTGATACAAGTATGAGAGTGTCAGTTGTTATTCCAGTGCATAATGAAGCAAGTACTTTATCAAAAGTTTTAGTAGAGGTAAGAAAACTCGAACCATATGAAGTTATCATAGTAGATAATGGATCTACAGATGGGACGAAGGAAATAGCATTACAGCATAATTGCCGTGTGATTTATTATAGAGATTCTCTTGGTAATGATGTGGGACGGGCAATTGGTGCTAGAGAAGCAAAAGGTGAGATTGTTTTGTTTTTAGATGGTGATATCGTCATGAAAAGTGAAGAATTATACAATTTTATTAAAGGAATACGACAAGGGCATGAGATTGTTTTAAATAATTTAACATGGTCCGTTTACTTGAAGATGAGACCGCATTATACGACGGTTGGAAAATATATGTTAAATCGTTATTTGAACAAGAAAGAGTTTGTTGTAGGATCTTTAATTGCAATACCACATGCGATAAGTCGTAAAGTGATTGAAAAACTGGGGTGGTGGAATTTAGCAGATCCAGCATTATTTCAAGCGATGGCGATGTCTAGAGGAGTAGATATTTCTGATATGGCTTCAGTTGATGTCATCTACACAAATAAAGTTCGACCTGTGCATACTGGTACATCACCTGGCTCTCCTTATCCGAAAGCGACTAGTCGTATTATGGGTGATCATTTGCGAGCTTTACAATACGTAATCGAAACATATGGTAAACGCGGTGGTTTTTCAGAGAACAATAGAGATAGAGAGTTTGTAGGAAAGTATAAACCAGTTTTATTACAAAAGAATAAAGCGAAATATAGTGCCATTATCCCAGTATCAGAAGAGAAAATAACCATAAGGTCTGTTATAAAAGAAGTGAAAGAAGCAGGTGTAGATGAAATTATAGTTGTCGCGAATGGAGCAGATGTTGAGACTGTTAAACAGGCAAAGCTAGAGAATGTTATTGTTGTTGAATTTACGAAGGCGCTTGGACATAATGTAGCAAGAGCAATAGGTGCCATGCATGCTACGGCAGATATTTGTTTATTCGTTGATAGTGATCTTGTTATTCCAGCAAAAAAACTCACTCTATTTTTACATGCTGTTGAAGATGGAAATGACGTGGTGTTAAATGATTTACAATGCTTATTAGATATGTTTCATCCAGCAGATCCAATTAGTATGGGAAAATACTTTGTGAATTTGATAGCGAAACGACCAGATTTATGGAATAACTCACTAACTGCTGTACCACATGCCATTCATAAGAAGGTAATAGAGAAAATAGGATATGATTCCCTTATCATTCCGCCATTAGCACAAGTGAAAGCTATTTTAGAAGGATTCTCTATTACAACAGTAGAGTTAGTAGATGTTATAAAAACAAATCGCGTACGTCCAGAGCAACACGAATTTGTAAATGGGCGTATTTCAGCATTTGATCGTATTTTCGGTGATCAACTTGAAGCGGTTGCGTATTTATTACAATGTACGGACGAACGTGGTGGTTTTACAGATGGAGATAGAGATAGAGATGTAATTCAACAATTGAGAAGGGAAGAAGAGAATACAAATGAATAGTAGTAAAGTAGCTATTATTGGGCTAGGGTATGTTGGCCTTCCTTTAGCGGTACATTTTGCAGAAAGAGGGCATACAGTACTTGGATTAGATAAAGATATTAGAAAAATAGACTCAATTATAAAAGGAGAAAGTTATATTCCGGATGTTTCTTCTAAAGAGTTACAAAGTTTATTGACGAAAAAAAAATTAACAGTAAATACACCGGATCAAGGCATTGCTGATTTTCAAAATAGTGATTATGTTATTGTCACTGTCCCGACTCCAATTAATGAACAAAGAGAACCAGACTTAAGTGCCCTCATTTCAGCTTCGCATTATATACAACAAAACCTTCAAAAAGGACAAACCTTCATTTTTGAAAGCTCCACATATCCAGGCACACTTGAAGAAGTCATCCTACCTATTATTTCTCAAAATGGTAAAAAGGTAGGGGAAGATTTCTATATCGGATATTCCCCTGAGAGAATTGATCCAGCAAATAGTCAATATTCAGTTCAAGCTATTCCAAAAGTTATTAGTGGACAAACAGAAAAGTGTAAACAAAAGGTAAAGGATTTATATAGTACCATTTTTGACGAAGTTGTACCTGTTAGCTCTCCGAAAGTAGCAGAGATGTGCAAGCTATTTGAAAATATTCAGCGCTTAGTTAACATTTCTTTAGTAAATGAACTAAACACACTATGTGAAAGTTTAGGCATTGATTTTTATGAGGCCATTGAAGCGGCATCTACAAAACCATTTGGGTTTACTCCGTATTGGCCAGGGCCAGGGATAGGGGGACACTGTATTCCCGTAGACCCTTTATATTTTCAATGGAGAATAAAAAAGAATGGGGCAATTAGTCAATTAATTGAGGCTGCACATATAATTAATGAAGAAATGCCAGAGAAAATGGTCCGCAAAGTAAAAAGTGTGGTGCAATCACCCGCAACGGTGTTAATTGTAGGGATTGCGTATAAAAAAGATGTAAATGATTTGAGAGAATCACCAGCGTTACCGATTATTCAATTATTAAGAAATCAAGGATACGAGATAGAATATCATGATCCTTATATTTCTTTCGCGGAAATTGGAGATAAGGTGTACCAATCTGTTTCTTTAGATGAAGAAAAAGTTAAAAAAGCGGATTGTATTTTAATTTTAACGGATCATTCTAATATTGATTGGAAGCTTTTTAAAGGAATGGATCGAGTAATAGATACACGCGGGATTGTAAAGAAGGTGAGTAAATGAGTAAGAAATGTTTAATTACAGGTGGGGCCGGATTTATCGGGTCGCATTTAGCTGAAGAGTTGATGAGAAGAGGTTATGAGGTCACTGTTGTGGATAACTTTTATAAAGGTAAAAATAAGTACCATAAAGAGTTAATGAAAGAAATCCGTGTTATTCCAATAAGTGTTTTAGATAAAAATTCTATTTATGAATTAGTAGATCAGCATGATGTCGTGTTTCATTTAGCAGCAATTTTAGGTGTGAAAACAACAATGGAAAAAAGTATAGAGCTCATAGAAACGAATTTTGATGGGACAAGAAATGTTTTACAAGCAGCGTTAAAAGGAAAGAAGAAAGTAGTTTTTGCTTCTACTTCAGAAGTATATGGTAAGGCCAAGCCGCCTTTCTCTGAAGAGGGAGATCGATTGTACGGGGCAACTTCTAAAATTCGTTGGAGTTATGCAGTTTGTAAAACGTTGGAAGAGACATTATGTTTAGGGTACGCATTAGAAGGTTTACCAGTAACGATTGTTCGATACTTTAATATTTATGGTCCAAGAGCGAAAGATGGTCCATATGCAGGAGTAATCCCGCGATTTATCCGCGCGGCACTGCAAGGAGAAGACATTCTCGTATATGGAGATGGAAAGCAGACACGTTGTTTTACGTATGTAAGTGATGCGGTAGAGGCAACAATTCGGGCAATGGATGAGAAGGTAAATGGTGAGATTATTAATATAGGTTCTGAGAATGAAAAGAGCATAAAAGAAGTAGCAGAAGTAATTAAAAAATTAACGAATTCTTCTTCGAAGATTGTCCAAGTGCCTTTTGAAGAAGTATATCCTCATGGTTTTGAAGAAATTCCAAATAGAAGACCAGATGTAACAAAATTAAAAGAGCTTGTTCAATTTCAGGCGAAAGTAACGTGGGAAAACGGATTGAAGGAAACGATTAAGTGGTTTCGTGAACAAAACAATGGCTAAGTCATTATCTGTTATTATTCCTGCATGTAATGAGGTCGATACGATTTCAGACGTTATTCAATCGGTAAGACCATTAAATCCAGTAGAAATCATTGTAGTAGCAAACGGTTGTAATGATGGAACAGAAGATGTTGCAGATCGTTTAGGGTGTAAAGTAATCAAGCATACAGAGCTACTAGGGAACGATGTTGTACGTGCAGTCGGCGCAAAACATGCGATAGGTGATGTATTACTATTTATAGATGGTGATTTTGCTATTCCAACTTCAAAATTAAAATTATTCCTTAATCCGATTTTATACGATCAGGCAGATGTAGTTTTAAATAATTTGGATGCATTATTTTTAAAAAGGCAAAAAACCACTTCTATTACAGTATGGCGCCAAATATTAAATGCAATGTTAGAGCGTGAAGAATTAAAAATGAATTCTTTATTAGATGTACCTCATGCGCTGACGAAAGAAGTCGTTCAAAGCATCGGATATGAATGTTTTGTTAATCCTATTGTGGCTCATTTACGCCTAGTTCAAAGTAAATGGAGAATTAGTCGTCATTGTGCTATTGACGTTATTACGCCGAATAAATTTCGTCCATTCCAGCATGCTGCATATGGGACAAATCTTTCCCAATCTGAAAAAAGAATGATAGGTGATCATATAGAAGCAGTAGCAGAACGGATATTAAGCAGTGATGAGCGCGGAGGATATTATGATGGAAATAGGAAAAGGGATAGTGTCTATCATACTTTAAGTTTTGAAGAGTTTTATCAAGGGTGGGGTGTTACATCTGATTTCTATAAAGGAAAGCAACTATCGGTTGTTATTCCCGTACAAGATGAAGAGAAAACAATTGGAAACGTTATAGAAGAGCTTCGCAAAATTGAACCCTTCGAAATTATCGTTGTCGTAAATGGTTCGTCAGATAAAACGAAAAAAATTGCAAAAGACAAAGGGGCAACGACAATTGTATATAAAGAAGCACTCGGAAATGATGTGGGGCGCTCACTTGGAACGTATTTTGCAAAAGGAGAAATTGTGTTATTTATAGATGGCGATTTTGTTATTCCAGCGAGTGAGCTATATCCTTTTGCGAAAGCTATTGCAGATGGAACAGATGTTGCATTAAATGATCTAAATCATTATTTAGATTTAAGAGTACCGCTTCATCTTGTAACTGCATTTAAATATGCATTAAATTTAGCTTGTGATAGAAAAGATCTAGGCGTAGGCTCTCTTATCGCTGTACCGAATGCGTTTAGCCGTAAGTGTTTGAAAGAAATTGGGTATAGATCTTTACTGGCGCCGTGTGTAGCCCAAGTGAAAGCTATTCTTTCAGGATTTGAAGTTGCATGTGTAAGTCGTGTTGAGGTCGATAAGATGAACCGTATTCGTCCCAGTGAACATTTTGCTAAAATAGGTCATCCACCAGCTGTACTTCGAATTATAGGTGATCATATAGAAGGACTAGATCAAATAATTGCATTAACAGACAATCGTGGCGGATTCTATGATGGCAATAGAAAAAGAGATGTTTTATAGAAGTAACAAAAAAAGTGTACAACATGTGTACACTTTTTTGTTCTGTTATAAAAACTATAACAGATTAGGAGATAAGAGTGTTACAGCTCTACAATGGGTATTGTTCTTATATTACAAAATAGGACTCGTATATAAGGATACCAAAAAAATACAATTAAGGAAAGGGTTAATTTTAAAGACTTTTAAATGAAGTTAACACTATATATATAGTAGTTTGCTCAACATTTCACAAACATGTCACAACTATTTCGTTCACTTTCGTAAAAAAGTAGTATTCTAAGTGTGTAAGCTGTTATATAAAAAATCTTAGTCCTGTACTAATCAAAAATGGAGGAGATTAGGATGACTCAAGTATTAGAAAATGTTAAAAACGCATGGGAAAACTTTAAAGGTGAAAAATGGAAAGCAGAGATTGATGTTCGCGATTTCATTTTAAATAATGTAAACGTTTTCGAAGGGGACGAATCTTTCTTAGCAGAAGCAACTGAAGCAACGAAACAACTTTGGGATCAAGTAATGGATTTAACAACGAAAGAACGTGAAAACGGTGGCGTTCTTGATATGGATACAAAAATTGTTTCTTCTATTACATCACATGACCCAGGATACTTAAATAAAGATATTGAAAAAGTAGTCGGTTTCCAAACTGATAAACCATTTAAACGTTCTTTACAACCATATGGTGGTATTCGTATGGCAGAACAAGCTTGTGAATCTTATGGATACGAAATGGATAAAGAACTTAGTCGTATTTTTAGAGAGTGGAGAAAAACTCATAACCAAGGTGTATTTGATGCATACACACCAGAAATGAGAAATGCACGTAAATCAGGTGTTATTACTGGTCTTCCAGATGCATACGGACGTGGACGTATTATCGGTGACTATCGCCGAGTAGCGTTATATGGTATTGATCATTTAATTGAAGCGAAAAAAGCTGATTTGAATTTAACTGGTGGTGTAATGAGCGAAGATACAATGCGTTTACGCGAAGAGTTATCCGAGCAAATGCGTGCACTTCAAGAGTTAAAAGAAATGGCTGCTTCTCATGGCTTCGATATTTCTAAGCCAGCAACAAATGCACAAGAAGCATTCCAATGGTTATACTTCGCATACCTTGCAGCGATTAAAGAACAAAACGGAGCTGCAATGAGTCTTGGACGTACTTCTACATTCTTAGATATTTACATTGAAAGAGATTTAGCAAATGGTACTTTAACAGAAGAAGAAGTACAAGAAATTGTCGATCACTTCATTATGAAATTACGTCTTGTGAAATTCGCAAGAACACCTGATTATAATGAATTATTCTCTGGTGACCCAACTTGGGTAACTGAATCTATCGGTGGTATGGCATTAGATGGTCGTCCATTAGTAACAAAGAACTCATTCCGTTTCTTGCATACATTAGATAATTTAGGACCAGCTCCAGAACCAAACTTAACTGTTCTTTGGTCTAAACAATTACCAGAGAACTTTAAAAACTACTGTGCGAAAATGTCTATTAAAACATCAGCAATTCAATATGAGAATGATGACATTATGCGTCCTGAATACGGCGATGATTACGGTATTGCATGTTGCGTATCTGCAATGAGAATCGGTAAACAAATGCAGTTCTTCGGAGCTCGTGCAAACTTAGCCAAAGCATTATTATATGCGATTAACGGTGGCAAAGATGAAAAGTCAAAAGCACAAGTTGGTCCTGAGTACGCACCAATTACTTCTGAAGTATTAAATTATGAAGAAGTTATGCATAAGTTTGATATGACAATGGAATGGTTAGCGGGTCTATATTTAAACACATTAAATGTTATCCATTACATGCATGATAAATATAGCTATGAACGTATTGAAATGGCACTTCATGATACAAACGTTCTTCGTACAATGGCAACAGGTATCGCTGGTCTATCTGTAGTAGCAGATTCATTAAGTGCAATTAAATACGCAAAAGTAAAACCAATTCGTGATGAAAATGGTATTGCAGTTGACTTCGAGATTGAAGGAGATTTCCCTAAATACGGTAACAATGATGATCGTGTAGATGAGATTGCTGTAAATCTTGTAAAAACATTTATGAATAAACTTCGTAAACATAAAACATACAGAAACTCTGTTCATACAATGTCAATCTTAACAATCACATCTAACGTTGTTTACGGTAAGAAAACTGGTAATACTCCAGATGGCCGCCGTACAGGAGAACCATTTGCACCAGGTGCGAACCCAATGCATGGACGCGATACAAAAGGTGCATTAGCTTCATTATTATCTGTGGCTAAATTACCATATGAAGATGCACAAGATGGTATTTCTAATACATTCTCTATTATTCCGAAAGCACTTGGTAAAGAAGATGATGTACAAGTACGTAATTTAGTATCAATGCTTGATGGCTATGCAGTAAAAGAAGGGCACCACTTAAATATTAACGTATTTAACCGTGAAACATTAATGGATGCAATGGAACATCCTGAGAAGTATCCACAATTAACAATTCGTGTATCTGGTTATGCTGTAAACTTTATTAAATTAACTCGTGAACAACAAATTGATGTAATTAACCGTACAATGCATGAAAGCATGTAAATGAAAAAAGGTGTCCCTTCGCTCTTAATATATAGCGAAGGGAGGCTGTTTCAATAAAGGAGGAAGTAACATGGTAAAAGGAAGAATACATTCTGTAGAGTCTTGTGGTACTGTTGATGGCCCGGGGATTCGTTATGTCATATTTACACAAGGGTGTTTATTACGTTGTCAATATTGTCATAATGCTGATACGTGGGAAATCGGTAAAGGTAAAGAAATAACAGTTGAAGAAGTGATGCAGGATGTGACATGTTACCTTCCATTTATTGAAGCTTCCGGAGGCGGTATAACAGTTAGCGGTGGAGAGCCATTATTACAGCTAGACTTTTTAATTGAGTTGTTTAAAAAGTGTAAAGCGGCTGGTATCCATACAACAATCGATTCTTCTGGTGGTTGTTATTCTGAGGAACCAGAATTCCAAAATAAGCTAGATATTTTAATGGATTATACAGATTTAGTTTTATTGGATCTGAAACATATCGATTCCAAAAAGCATCGTAAATTAACAGGGAAACCAAATGAACATATTTTACAATTTGCTCGTTATTTATCGGATAAGAATAAACCGATTTGGGTACGACACGTATTAGTTCCTGGTGTTACGGATAATGAAGAGGATCTACAAAAACTATCTAGCTTTATTCAAAGTCTGTCTAATGTTCAAAAAGTTGAAGTGTTACCATATCATAAGCTTGGTGTATATAAATGGGAGGCGCTTGGACACAAGTATCCACTCGCAAATGTAGAACCACCTACTGAGAAAAATGTAGAACATGCTAAATATATTTTACAAGCGGTCTAATCCAAATATTGGATTAGGCTTTTTGCTTTCTTTACAATAAAATCTAGAGTATATATTGATAAAAGAGTATACTGAAAGTAGAATATCCATAATTTTGTACGGAATAAATGGAGAAATTTACATAATTGTAAAGGGAAATCAAAATAGTAAAAAGAATTAAGAAGTAAAAGAGTGAGTATCATGGAATAGAGAACATTTGTAAGTTATTGCGAAAGCTCTTATAGGAAAGTATAATGTAAAGATATGAGCACAGATAGGATTAAGGGGTCAATCTTATATGCTTTGCATATCCACGACAGGTACATAGCTGAAAGGGAATTATTAGAATCTGTTTATGTAATTTTTAAGGAAAATGTTTTTCCTATTGTCGTATATGCAATATGGAGAAACAAAAAGCTAGGAGTGGATTTGTTTGATAAAAAACCCCAAGGTTTTAATATTAACTGCACATTACGGTAATGGTCATGTGCAAGTAGCAAAAACATTAGAACAAACATTTCGCCAAAAAGGAATTGAAGATGTTATTGTATGCGACTTGTTTGGAGAATCACATCCATTTATAACTGACATTACAAAATATCTATATTTAAAAAGTTATACAATAGGAAAAGAATTATATCGTTTGTTTTATTACGGGGTAGAAAAAATTTATGATAAGAAAATAGCATCTTGGTATGCGAACTTTGGAAGAAAACGTTTGAAAACACTATTACAGGTGGAGAAACCAGATATTGTAATTAATACATTTCCAATTATCGCTGTACCAGAATTGAAGAAACAAACAGGTATTTCAATTCCTGTCTATAACGTATTAACGGATTTTTGCGTGCACAAAATATGGATTCATCGAGAAGTAGATCGTTATTTTGTTGCAACGGATCATGTGAAAGAATTGATGGTTGATATCGGTGTACCTGCGGAACAAATTGTTGAAACAGGAATTCCAATTCGGAGTAGTTTTGAGTTAAAGGTAAATCCAGAAATCATATATACTAAATATCAGTTATGTAAGAATAAAAAGATTTTACTAATTGTAGCAGGTGCTCATGGGGTATTAGGAAATGTAAAAGAACTATGCCAATCATTTATGTCAGTGCCTAATTTACAAGTAGTTGTTGTTTGTGGGAAAAATGAAGCTTTAAAACAGGATTTATTAAGTTTACAGAAGCAAAATTCCGATGCATTAAAAGTGTTTGGGTATGTTGAAAATATTGATGAATTATTCCGTGTTACTTCTTGTATGATTACGAAGCCAGGCGGAATAACATTAAGTGAAGCAGCAGCGTTGCAAGTACCTGTCATTTTATATAAGCCTGTTCCAGGACAAGAAAATGAAAATGCGATGTACTTTGAAAGAAAGGGAGCAGCAGTTGTCATTCGCGATGATAGTGAGGTTTTTGCAAAAACAGAGGCATTATTACAAGATGATGTGAAGCTTCTTCAAATGAAAGAAGCAATGAAAAGCATCTATCTTCCAGAGCCAGCTGGTCATATTGTAGATGCAATTTTGGCAGAAAATCATGCAGAACCGCGTCATATACCTATTAAATCACCTGCTCTTGCACAATCTTTTACTTAATATGAAACCCTCTTTGTATATGTAAAGAGGGTTCTTTATTATTTTCAAAGAAAATTCAGCCAGTTATCCACAAAAGGATTGCGCTTTCATTAAACAGTAAAGTCGGAATATTAACAACTATATCCACATTGTCTACAATTTTTAGAAAAATATCCACAATTAAAACAGCTGATATATGCTTTAATATAGAAAAATATTAAATATTTTTGAAAATTACTAACAATTCTGTTGGTTTTGTGGATAAAGTTGTCCACAGCAAAAAAGCCCCTTATGTATAAGGGGCTTTTTTGCTTACTTTTATCGTAACTACTCAGCCACCTTTCGGTGTCTTTTTTAAATTTTACTAGTTTCATATGCCTCCCATTTGTAAATACTGAGTATATCAAACAGGGGAGGTGAATCTTATGGTCGATCGAAAAATTATTTTAGATACATATAAAAAAGGACCTGAAGCTGTTATTTCTTTATTTGAAGAAACATTTTCTAAGTTAGAAAAACGTATACAAGAACTAGAAAATGCTTCAAAAAAAAACTCCAAAAATAGTCATAAGCCACCTTCTACAGATAGTTTGGGTAAGCCCGTTACAAAAAGTTTGCGCAAACCGTCTCATCGTCAAACGGGTGGCCAGTTGGGCCACAAGGGACATACTCTTGGTTTGACAGCGACTCCAGATCATACGATTACACATTCTCCTACATATTGTACTTGTTGTCATACTTCCTTGAACCACGAGCCTGTAAAAGGGTATCGCATTCGCCAAGTGTATGACTTACCACCTATTCAGATCGAAGTGACAGAACATAAAGTAGAACAGAAAGAATGCCCACATTGCCATTCTATCCAAGAAGCCCAATTTCCTTCGACAGTATCTCGTCCTGTTCAATATGGTCCAAATATAAAAAGACTGATTCCCTATTTAACGCATTATCAATGCATTTCTTTGAAGCGAACAAAAGAATTCTTTCAGGATTGTTTTGGACATTCTATAAGCGAAGGAACCCTGGTAAATCATACACAGGCTTTCGCTTCTCAATTGCAGCCATTCATAAAAGAAGTAAAGGAAAAGATTCTGCAGTCTCCTGTTGTCCATTTTGATGAAACTGGTATGCGTGTAGAAAACAAAACACAATGGTTACATACTGCCAGTACACCGGAGGTGACATTGCAACATATTCATCAAAAACGTGGAAAAGAAGCAATGGATGCTGGAGAAATCTTGCCATCTTTTTCTGGAATTGCGATGCATGATGGTTGGAAATCGTATGATGCGTATACAGATTGTCGTCACGTTTTATGTAATGCCCATCTCTTACGAGATTTACAAGGAATTATAGATAGTACTGGAGAACAATGGGCACAACAGATGCAGAAATTTCTAACGCAAGCGTTGACGATGAAAAAGCAATCCGAAGGTACCATGCCAAAAGCGACGCAAAAGAATCTGTTTATTATGTATCAATCCATATTGAAAGAACAACAGATTCTTTCCACGAAACAAAAGAAGAAAGGAAAGCAGACGCCTTCTCAAAATTTATGGAATCGCTTCGTCAAGTATTCTGACAGAATTCTAGCGTTTTTAGAACATCCAGCCATTCCATTTGATAACAATCAAGCAGAACGGGATATTCGGATGACGAAAGTAAAACAGAAAGTGTCTGGGACTTTCCGAAGTAAGAAAGGCGCAGAATCTTTTTGTCAGATACGAAGCTTTATGAGTACCATGAAAAAACAAAAACAATCGGTCTTACAAGCGATAAACCAAGTCATAGAAACTAGAACGGTTCCTTGGAATAACACGACTTCATAAGAGAATTTCTCTATTTGGCATAGATTCTTTCCCTGATTGGAGTATTTTCTTTTCATGTTTTCGAATCGGAAACATGTATTTGGCCTGTTTTTTTATTTGAAGAAGCTGAGTAGTTACCTTTTATCAATCGAGAAAATTATGTAATGAAAATGAATAATTAGGGGGGAAACTTCTAATTATTCATTTTCACTTTAAATGCTTTTCGAGCGATATCCTGCTGCACGATCTGCTTTTTGAAATTCGCGTTGATAGAGAACTTCTTGTGTACTAGATAATGTGTTTTTTGCTTTATCACGTTTCTTTTTATCCATTACAAATCACCTCGTGTCTTAAAGTTACTATTTATCGTTTCCAAAGACATGAGGGGATATACGCATATGGAAAATGTTAATGATTGATTATCATTTCAGAAAATTTAGATTATGCTTCTTTTAATTGATGAGCATCTTGGAAGGTTGTATCTCGCATTGTAGCAAGTGTGTATTGATCTTTTGGAATTTCATATAAGTTATATACTTCTTCGTTTGCGTTAATTTCATCATATACGGCTTTTCTTGTTTCGTTTGCTAGATTCACATATTGCAGTTTTTCTGCAGCTTTAATAGAACGAATATTTATTTTACGAATACGCATGAAAATTGTTTCAATATCTAATTCATAGAAAAGTTCACTAAAAAATGAATCTTTTGCCAATTTATTATAGCCTTTTCCATGATATGGTTTGCCAAGCCATGTCCCGAGAAATCCAGCTTTTTCTTGCACATCAAATAAAGTAATTGTTCCGATAGGGTTACCCCATTCATCTAAAATTGTGCGTGAAATTAATTCACCACGCTCTTCAGCTTCAATCGTTTGTTTTGTTAAGAATAAATATTCTTCATAAGAATAAGCCTTTTGACGCACAAAAGGGAAGACAGCTGGATCCACCATTAACTCGTATAGAACGTGGCTGTCGTGTAAGTCGCGTTTTTTCAACATACTAACTCCTCCTCACACGAGGGTAGCATGACGAAAAAACACCCCACCCTCGAAATTTTTATATCAATCTTTAAAAAATTTCGGGGTGGGAATCGAACCCACTAGAACCAGTTTCTAACGCTGGTGGCGCACCATTTGCCTTCCCCATTCATCAATTTGAAAATGATAATCACGACACAAATTGATTATGGTTTCATTCAGTTTATAATCGTATAATACTTTATCTAGTCAAAAAAATAAACTAGTTTTTTTTATTTTTTTTGTAAATTATTTTTCCATCAATCATAGTTAGTACAGGCTTGGCTAAATAATGGAAAGGATGATGAGTCCATAACACGAGATCGGCGTCTTTTCCAACCTCGATGCTTCCAATTCTATCCTCTAAACGCAAATTTCGCGCTGGGAATATGGTAATTCCTTCTAGTGCTGTTTTCTCGTCTAATCCTTCTCTTACTGCGACAGCGGCACAAATATTTAAATATTGAATGGGTGTATAAGGATGATCTGTTGTTATAGAAACTTCCACACCATTTTTAGATAATATATGGTAAGTATCCCATGTCTTGTTTTTTAGTTCGATTTTAGAACGACGTGTCAGAGTGGGACCAACTGAAACCTTCAAATTATGTTTCGAAAGCTCTTCAACAAGAAAGTGTCCTTCTGTACAATGTTCAATACGTAGATCGAGGTTGAATTCCGTTGCAAAGCGTAGCGCAGAACTAATATCATCTGCTCGGTGAGCGTGGATACGTACGGGTATTTCACGACGTAATGCTTTTAAAATAGGAAGCATTCGAAAATCAGCTTCGTGCCCGTAGTGTTGTGCTTCATAGAATGATTCCCGAAGTAACCCCATAATCCCCATACGTGTAATGGATTCTTTTGTTCCATTACTATGGACTTTTTTAGGATTTTCTCCAAAGGCAATCTTTAAACCAGCAGGTTCTTGAATAATCATATGATCAATACAAGTTCCAGCTGTTTTTATTACACAAGTAGTCCCCCCGATAATATTTTGACTGCCAGGCATAACGTGGACGGTTGTAATTCCGTTTTGTACAGCGTCTTGAAAGGCGATATCCAAAGGGTGGATTCCATCTAAAGAACGAATATGTGGTGTTGAAACTTCAGATGTTTCATTGGCATCATTTCCAGCCCAACCAGTGCCTTCATCATAGAGACCAAGGTGAGTATGGACATCAATAAAGCCAGGTAAGAGATGGAGTGCTCGTGCATCTATAACGGTCATATCTTGAGTAGGTTGAATAAAAGGTTTGACCTCGGTAATTCGCTCTCCTGTAACGAGTACATCGCCTTGAAACTTTTGAGATGTAATAGGGTATACAATGGCTTGTTTGAGCAATATTTTCATAGGTACCTCATTTCTGTTACTTTATAATGCTAATGGAAGTTAAGGGAAAGTAACTGAAAGGTTATTTGTATGGTAATGCTTCGGATCCTAGAAAATGAAAGTTTTGAAAGAGCCCATGTAAAATTGTGTTTTAGAAGTACTACATTGTATGCGAAAGTATATTTTGTAATGCATGGTCTATTGCCGGAAATGTGTATTGGTATCCATGTTCAATTGCCTTAATGGGTAATACACGTTGCCCTTCTAGTACAAGTATGCTCATTTCACCTAATAAAGTTTGAATGATAAATGAAGGTACAGGCAACCAATGAGGCTTGTTCATTATAGTTGCAATGTTTTCTCCAAATTCCTTCATTCTTATGGGTGTTGGTGCTGTCATATTAAGAGGACCATCAATTTCTTTTTTGTGTATGATGAAATCCATCATACGAACGACGTCGTCTATATGAATCCATGATAACCATTGCTTCCCAGAACCAATGGTGCCGCCGATATAGAATTGATAGGGAAGTAGCATTTTTGGAAGAGCTCCTCCATTTGCACCTAATACGACTCCAAATCTTGCGTAGATTGTTCGTATTCCGAGAGAACGTGCTTTAGATGCTTCTTGTTCCCATGAATATACTGTATTTGCTAAAAAGTCATTTCCAGGAGTCTCATGCTGTTCTGTAAAAGACTCTATTTCAGATGTTCCGTAGTATCCAATAGCACTTGCGTTAATAAATGTGTGTGGCTTTGTATGGAGTCCCTGCAATTGTTTAATGAGTCCTTTTGTTGTTTGAATTCTACTGTTTAAAATGGCTTTCTTTTGTTGCTTTGTCCATCTACTATTAATAGACTCTCCGGCTAGATTAATAACTACATCAATAGAAGAGAGGGGGAAGGTTTGTAAATCTGGTGTCCATTGAACATACTGAAGGTTAGGGTCGGAAGTTTCAGTAGTTTTTTTTCGTGTGAGAATGTAAACAGTATATCCTTTTTGAATAAAAAAAGTAGAAAGGGATTTACCGATAAAGCCTGTACCACCAGAAATTGCGATTTTCACAAGTATTTCCTCCTCATTATATATATTCTTGAAAAGAAAAAATGTTCCTCGACTATGTTAAAATAATAGAGAGGTGAGAGTATGGCTGTCATTACAAAAATAGAAGTACAAAAACGATCGAAAGAACGATTTAATATTTATATTGATAAAGGTCAAGGCGAAGAGTACGGATTTAGTGTGGATCAAGTAATCTTAATAAAACATGGATTACAAAAGGGCTTAGAAATTGATGAAATCGAGTTAGGGAATATTTTGTACAATGAAGAAGTACAAAAAGCATATTTACAAGCAATCTCCTATTTATCCTATCAAATGAGAACAAAACAAGAAATAGAAGATTTTTTACGAAAAAAAGAAGTGGGACAGGCCATCATCTCTGAAGTCGTTTCGAAATTATTACATGACCGATATATTAATGATAAAGAGTATGCTGTTTTATATACGCGAACGCAAAGTAATGTGAATCGAAAAGGTCCAACTGTTATTAAAAGAGAGTTATTAAATAAAGGTGTTCAGGATTTAATTATTACACATAGTTTACAAGAATATCCGAAGGAAAAGCAAATTGAGAATGCCTTGTTTCTCATAGAGAAGAAGAAAAAATCTTATCAAAAACATTCTTTTTTACAAATGAAACTAAAGTTAGATGAGATGCTTGTTCGAAAAGGATATTCTAGAGAAGTAATTCAAATTTGTTTGGAAGAATTGAAAGACGAAAAAGATGACGAAAAGCAACAAGAAGCGTTACACTATCATGGGAATAAATATTATGAGAAATATAAGAAGCATGATGGATGGACATTTGAAAACAAGATGAAACAAGCGTTATATCGAAAAGGATTCTCTATTGATGAAATCGAGATATTTTTGCAAATGAAACGCGAAGAGGAATGAGGAGAATAAGATGAATATGCCAAAACGCTACAGTGAAATGACACCGCATGAGCTAAGGGAAGAAATTGGCGCTTTGAAGGAGCAAGCAGTAAAAGCTGAGCAGCTTGGGATTGTCAATGAATTTGATGTATTAATGAGAAAAATGGCAATGGCTCGTGCTTATATGACGGATATAAACAAGTTCCATATTGGTGAAACATATGAATTAGTAGAAGAACCTGGTGTATTATTTAAAATTACGTATTTCAATGGGGTATTTGCTTGGGGATATAAGCAAAATGATAATGAAGAGATTGGCATACCAATTTCCTTATTGCAAGAAAAATAAAAACCAGAGAGCACATATCTCTCTGGTTTTCATCTTTGGTAGGCGTTAAAGGAGATAGGAGATTCTAAAATTGGCGTTTTTTACATTCATTTGCCAATATAATGAGAGACTGGGTTTGTTGCGTCTGTCCGTTAACTTGCGCTTTCGCATGTTTTGGACGAGTCCACGTATGGTTAAATAATTCAGAACGACTATCTAAGCGATCACGGTAGCTCATCTTTATCACCTCGTGTAGGAAGTTAATTTAATTTGTACTACTCTTCCTGCTGATTTGCAGCACGCATACGTTCTTGTGGGTGCGTGTTAATTGTGCCGTTAGGTCGTTTCGAAGCGAAGCGTGATTTCGCTTTCGGTTGACCGTCGATTTTGCTGTTGTTTTTTGACTCAGACCAAAATTCGGCTTGTTTACCCATTGCGAACGCCCTCCTCATTATCGGTTGATACCTTTTTAAGAAGTATCAATTATAGAATGTGCAAAATTGAAGAAACTATCCTTTAGAAATGAAGGGATAAATAGGTAAAAGGAGATTATAATATGAATGATATTTATGAAACATTAACGAAAGAATTATTAGACAAGAATGACAAGCTTTCTTACGCACAAGCTCGTGCGTGGGTTGAGTTACTATGGGAAGATTTTCAAACAACTTATGCAAAATCAGGTCGTTATCAAGGCGATGAAATGACGGAACAAGTGGTACGATCATGGATTAATAATCATGGTGTACGCCTTCATGAAATGCGGACAAATAATCCGAAGTATAGTCATTTAATTAATCAAGAAGATCATTTGAAACATTAAAAAAAGCGACTTAAGTCGCTTTTTTTAATGTGGAAGTAATTCCAGTTTTTTTCGAAGCTTTTCTTCACTAAAGATCCATCCTGTATAGGAATTAATAATATTTAAATTGTGGTCGAGCTGAACGATTGCAACAAATGGATAATAATCTTTACTTCGATATCGTAAATCAATGAATCGTACTTCATAATAATGGTCATGATCAAAAATATCCCAGCGATATACAGGAGAGAAAGATAGGAAGGCTGAGATGTTTTCATCTTGTTTAGCTGCTCGCATAATATTGTTGTCTGGGAACGGTACCCGATCGAACTTGTCATATATCATGATGTTACCACGGTGCCATCTCGCAACGTAGTAATAATCAGCCGTAACGACTGCTAAATGGTAATGATAAAATCGGTAAGAAGGAGAAATGATAATCTTTTCGACATTTTTGAAACGTTTGTGTACAACGCTTCTTATATTTCTGTGCATCATAATCCGTCCGATATAGTAAACAATCATTAATATATATGCCGCTAAAGCTGTATATCCCTTATGAGAACCGACGAGCATGCAAGCAATTGCAAGTATATGGATAAAGAAAATTACGGTATCGAATGTATTAATTATGCCAAGTGCGACCCATTTTTTTGTGAAAGGTCGTAATGCTTGTGTACCATAGGCGTTGAAAATATCTACAAAGACGTGAAGAAAGACGGCAATAAATGACCAAAGTAGTAGATGAAGATATGGAGCTTCTGAAAAGAAGGCGAAAGAGATGCCACTTATAAGGAATGACCAAAGAATTACCGCGGGAATAGAATGAGTAATCCCACGATGATTTCTTATATATTTAGCGTTATTACGCAATTTTAGAACTGTGTCAATGTCAGGAATGTTGGAACCAGCAATTGTAGCAAGCATAACAGCTTGGGGGCCAATATCACTTTGTGCTATGGCTGGATCTAATGTTGCTAAGCTACCTAAAGTGATACCCATAACAAGGTGAGTGGCTGTGTCCATAGAAATCCACCTCCGTTTTTTATTAATGTAACTCTTTTTATTCGATACCTCAAGTCCTTTGCCTTCTATTTCCTATGTCATCTTACTTAAATTTTTTCCTAAAATCTTTATAATAGTACTTATATGCAAAAAAATGAGGGGGATCAAGTTTGACACTTGAAATACTAAACAATTTTAATATAGAGCAGTTTCAAAATGATTTAATTGGTTGGTTTGAAGAAGAACAGCGTGACTTACCGTGGAGAAAGAATAAAGATCCATACCGTGTTTGGGTTTCTGAAATTATGTTGCAGCAAACAAGAGTAGAAGCTGTAAAACCATATTACGCAAATTTTATGGGGAAGTTTCCTACACTTGAAGCGTTAGCGAACGCAGATGATGAAGAAGTATTAAAAGCATGGGAAGGTTTAGGATATTATTCTAGAGCACGTAATTTACATGCGGCAGTAAAAGAGGTAAAAGAAGTATACGGCGGGGTTGTACCAAGTGATGTAAAGAAAATTGAAAAGTTAAAAGGAGTAGGACCATATACAAAAGGTGCTATTTTAAGTATCGCATATGGTATACCAGAGCCGGCAGTTGATGGAAATGTTATGCGTGTATTATCTCGTATTTTATCAGTATGGGATGATATTGCAAAACCAAAGACTCGAAAAGTTTTTGAAGAGATTGTGCGTGAAATTATTTCAGTAGAAAACCCATCTTATTTTAATCAAGGATTGATGGAATTAGGTGCATTGATTTGTATTCCTAAAAATCCATCGTGCTTACTTTGTCCTGTGCGTGAGCATTGCAGAGGATATGCTGAAGGTGTTCAAAAAGAATTACCAGTAAAAAGTAAAGCGAAAGCTCCTAAAATGGTACCTATTGTTGCAGGCGTACTTCAAACTGAAGACGGTCGTTACGTTATTAATAAACGTCCAAGTACAGGTTTGTTAGCTAACATGTGGGAGTTTCCTAATGCTGAACTTGGAGAAGGTATTCGAAATCAGAAGGAACAGCTTATAGATTATATGAAAGAAAAATTTGAGCTCGAGGTTTCTATTGATGAATACGCAATGAATGTACAACATACGTTTACACATCGTACTTGGG
This sequence comes from Bacillus sp. CPT56D-587-MTF, assembly GCF_058792335.1. Lineage (NCBI taxonomy): Bacteria > Bacillati > Bacillota > Bacilli > Caryophanales > Bacillaceae > Bacillus > Bacillus sp. CPT56D-587-MTF. The sequence goes on from NZ_JBYTEF010000001.1 coordinate 104,626, forward strand.
ATATATTTGTATTTTACGGAAAAGTAACCGGTAATATTGTTGATACAGATACATTAAAATTTGTATCGAAAGAGGTATTTGAGCAATTACCTTTCTCAAAATCACACCGTACTATTTATGAAAATTGTGTGGAGAAAATTACAATGCAATAAATAAAAAAGTGTTCCCAATCTAGGGAACACTTTTTTAATCGTAAGAAATTTTTGTCCCATGAGTCCAACTAGCTTCACCTTCTTGTAAGCCGCCTCTTGATTCAATTTCTACTACAATTTCTTTGTAAATACTCTGCCCTTCTACATTTAAATAAGGCAGAACCTGTTGTAGTGAGTGATGAAAATAAGCTAATTCATCTTCTTTCCATTCATTTTTTGAAATCATCGTTAGTTCAGTCATATCGCGTCCTATATACATATTTCCACCTCCATTTCTTATAGTTTGAATAAGTAACAAAAGATATATGCGGAAATTATTCAAAAGAAAATTACGGATAGCTTCTAAGTGAATTGGTTACATTATTGATTGTGGAGGTGAGAAAGATGAGTAAAAAACAACAAGGTTATAACAAGGCAACTTCTGGTGCTAGCATTCAAAGTACAAATGCTAGTTATGGTACAGAATTTGCTACTGAAACAAATGTACAAGCAGTAAAACAAGCAAACGCACAATCAGAAGCAAAGAAAGCACAAGCTTCTGGTGCACAAAGTGCAAACGCTAGTTATGGTACAGAATTTGCAACTGAAACAGACGTGCATGCTGTGAAAAAACAAAATGCTAAGTCAGCTGCAAAACAATCACAATCTTCTAGCTCAAATCAGTAATGAAAGAAAAACACTTCTCTAATTCGGGAGAAGTGTTTTCTTTTTGCGTGGATCGTTGTAATGAAAAGAAAGCGAACGACATAACTTCTAATAAGTCAACAAATGTAGTCAAAGGAGAAGGAAGTTAACAATTAGAATTATGTAATTAGGAATAATAACTGATGAATAAGTCCAAAAGGGGGTAAGTAATGAACGATTTTGATAAGTTGGTAGGGGAGCAATTAGAAACGATGGATGAATTGTTAAAGTTACAAGCACATCTAGAGAAGTATCAACAAATTGAAATGAATGAAAAAGATACGTGCGATAAAAAAGAACTGCATTTTATCCGCCAGGAAATATATAGAACAGAAGTAGCGTTGAAGATGTTACATGAGAAATTTGAAGAGCAAACGAATAGTGTAATTCAATCTTTTGCAACTGAAAAAATGATTTCAAATTTAGGATAAGATATATTGTTATCTTTAGGTGAAAAGTCCTTCTTTGTATGGAAATAGAGAAGGGCTTTTTCTATTACATGTCCTCGCTTATAAATAATACAGTACAATCCTTTTATCTCCTAAGAAGCGGTGGGGCATAGTATTCAACGATAAACCTCCTACATATTCAGTTTGAAAAATAGAGTCTTATCCCTTTAGTTTTAAAATTTCGACAAAAAAGTTATAATAGAAAAAAAGTGAATGCCGTTCAAAGGGCATTTGCAGTTGAAAGAAGGGAGCATATATGGGATTTCCCAAAGAAGGAGAAAAAGTACAAATACATAGTTATAAACATAATGGCTCCATTCATAGAATGTGGGAAGAAACAACAATTTTAAAAGGGACACAGAGTCTTGTAATCGGAGCGAATGATCGTACAGTAGTTACAGAATCGGATGGCCGAACATGGATTACTCGTGAACCAGCAATTTGCTATTTTCATGCCAACTATTGGTTTAATGTGATTGGGATGCTTAGGGAAGATGGCGTATATTATTATTGTAATTTAAGCTCACCTTTTGCGTATGATCCTGAAGCATTAAAGTATATTGATTATGATTTAGATATTAAAGTATATCCAGATATGACATATACGCTTCTAGATGAAGATGAGTATGAAAAACATAGTGAAATTATGCAGTATCCACCTGTTATTGATACAATTTTAAAACGAAATGTAGCACATTTAACACAGTGGATTCATCAAAGAAAAGGTCCATTTGCACCAGATTTCGTAGATATGTGGTATGAACGATATTTAATGTACAGAAATTAAAACAAACCTGCAGGGGGCTTCCCGGCAGGTTTGTCCTATTAGAGGGGGGATTATGTGCAAGGCATAAAAAGATATTTACAATTTGTTAAACCATATCGGTGGCTTATTGCTATTACAATTATTATTGGACTAGTTAAGTTCGGTATCCCACTTATTATGCCGTGGTTATTAAAGTATATTATCGATGATGTAATTCAAGGCGCTGGCTCACTTCAAGATAAAACATCTCAATTAATAACAGCGATTGGAATTGCTTTCTTTATTTTTGCGGTATTAAGACCACCGATTGAATATTATCGTCAATATTTCGCCCAACGTATCGCAAATACAATACTGTATGATTTGCGGAAGCATATTTTCGGTCACTTACAAAAGTTAAGTTTACGTTATTACTCCAATACAAAAACAGGGGAGATTATTTCGCGTGTCATCCATGATGTAGAACAAACGAAAGATTTTGTAATTACTGGTTTGATGAACGTCTGGTTAGATACTGCAACAATTGCTATTGCTATCATTGTTATGTTTTCTATGAATATAAAATTAACATTTGTTGCGTTATTGATTTTACCTATTTATGTAATTGTAGTGAAATATTTTTTCGGACGTCTTCGGAAATTGACGAAAGAGCGTTCACAAGCGTTAGCGACGATGCAAGGGTATTTGCATGAACGTATTCAAGGAATGCAAGTGACACGTAGCTTTGCGTTAGAAGAGTATGAGGGGAAGCAGTTTGAAAAAAGAAATAATGAATTTTTAACGAAAGCATTAACCCATACAAGTTGGACGGCAAGAACATTTTCGGCAGTAAATACGTTAACCGATTTAGGTCCGTTACTTGTGATTGGTTTTGCAGCATATGAAGTAATTCAAGGACAGTTAACGCTAGGAACGATGGTAGCTTTTGTTGGATATATGGATAGTTTATATAGTCCGCTTCGCCGCCTTGTTAATTCATCTACAACATTAACACAATCTTTTGCATCGATGGACCGTGTGTTTGAACTGTTAGATGAAAAATACGATATTGTTAATGTGCCAAATGCGGTACAAACGAAAAAATTAAATGGAGAAATTGTATTTGACAATGTTTCTTTTCGTTATAATGTAGATGAAAAAGAGATATTACACAACTTGTCATTAACTATGCAGCCTGGAGAGAAAGTAGCGCTTGTAGGAGCAAGTGGGGGAGGAAAGTCATCTCTTGCTAGTTTGATCCCGCGTTTCTATGATGTTTCTGAAGGCACGGTTTATGTAGATGGCATAGATGTAAGAAAGTATAATATGAGAAATTTGCGTAGTCATATTGGAATTGTACTGCAAGATAATTTATTGTTTAGCGATACAATTGGAGCTAATATTTTATATGGAAATCCGAAGGCTACAGAGAAAGAGGTGATTGCAGCTGCTAAAGCTGCGCAAATTCATGATTTTATTATAGACTTACCAGATGGTTATAATACTGTCGTTGGAGAACGTGGTGTGAAGCTATCGGGCGGGCAAAGACAACGCGTGGCAATTGCACGAGTGTTTCTAAAGAATCCTTCGGTACTTATATTAGATGAAGCAACTTCAGCATTAGATTTAGAAAATGAAAGGTATATTCAAGAGGCGCTTCAGACGTTAGCTGCTGACCGGACAACGATTATAATTGCGCATCGATTAGCGACGATTACGCATGTTGATACGATTATTTACATTGAAGACGGTGAGATTAAAGAGACTGGTTCTCATGAAGAGTTAATGCAAAAAAGAGGATTTTATTACAATTTATATCAACTTCAACATATAACAGAAACAGCTCCTTTAGCATAAAAGGAGCTGTTTTTTTATTCGTCTTCTTTTTTATCATCGATTTGGAGTTCTTTTTCTGGTTTATGGTATGTGTAGAAGCTATCTACAAGCAAATCTAAATGCTCTACTTCTTCACTATAGTTAATGATGGAAGAAATAAGAGGGAAGAGATGTAACCATGTTTTATATGCTTCTTCATCGTCTTTATTTTGATATTCCATAAAGATATCAATTAATTCTTGTTTACCTGTTTCAACTTCATCAAGCATTTCGACTGATTGTTGTTTTTTTGCCTTACCAATAAATTTTAATAAAACTTGTTCATGATAATGCGTTAATGAGTCAAGTTCGTTTTGGATAGATTCCTGAAATTCTTCCGGCATATAGCGCAGTTCATTTTCAGTACGGTGTAATGATTTTAACGTACTTAAAGCACGGCTTGTTGTCGCTAACATTTGTCTGAATAAAACGAGCTTACGAATTTTTGCGAACTTTACTTTTTTCGTGTAGCTTCTTTCTTCTTTATACAGCAAATAGTAATGGTTTAGTTTGATCATTTTTTCTTTCATACGATCAATATCAGTTTTTAGCGTTGTAAAATCAGAAGCCTGCCTGCTATTCATTCGAATCCATTTTACAATTTCTTCTGTATTATCAACGATACGATGATAAAGTTTTGTTTCATATTTTGGCGGCATAAATACTAAATTTACAAGTGAAGCCGCAATAATACCAATCATAATCGTCGCAAATCGAAGTAAGGCAAAACTAAAGAAATCTTCGCCTTGATACTCCATAATCGCGATAACTGTTACTAAAGCAATTGATATTGTGTTTTCTAATCGTAATTGTAATGTAAGAGCAATTACTAATATACATGTTAATCCAATAATAAAAGGATTATGTCCAAAAGCAGTAGCAAATGCGATAGCAAATATCGCACCAATTACATTTGCTTGAATTTGTTCAAGTGCTGTTAAATAAGAACGGTATACAGACGGTTGAACAGCAAAGATAGCTGAAATTCCCGCAAATACCGGACTCGGTAATTGAAGTAAAATACAAGCAAATAAAGCTAACGTGATGGCAATACCCGTTTTTAAAATGCGAGCACCAAGTTTCATACCCTTAATAAGATCCTTTCTCTTGTCATAATGAATGTACAACATGATACTATACATTCATTACAATATGTTAGCAAGTGATATTTTAGTGACGTTAAAAGAAATTAGTGTTCATTTTATCCCGCTAATTGTGAGTAGTAAGATTCATGCCTCAAAATTCAGAAGCTGGATGCCGGTAAACGTCCGATTGGTGTAGGCTAATTAAAGTTTCACTTTATAATTTTTCCTAATTCCTTTTAAACATCAGTTTTTAGTAAAAAAACCTGCTGAATTTCAGCAGGTCTCAAATTGTTACTATAGATTACTATGAGAAGCGTACTTCGTCAATTTTTTCTTAATAATGAAAATTACTCATTTTACTCTGTTGAGATAGATGGATCTGCCTGTTCTTTTTTCGGGATAATCTCAAAAAACTTGTTCTGTATATCATCTAATAATGGTGTTAACAAAGCAACTTCCTCATATTGCTCGTGCTCGTTTAGTACACGAATATAGTCTAGCAATAATTCAGTTACATCTTTCAAACCATTTTTACTAATTGGTTGTAATGTAACATTTGCGCCTTTTGCGATTCTTCTTTTTAAGGCCTGTTCTGTTAAGCCTAAGTTTGAATCACGACGCAAATAAACAACACCGCCAGTCATGCCAGCGCAAATCCATGGACCAGGGTCACCTAAAACAAGCGCTCGCCCGTTTGTCATATATTCAAAAGCAAAACCTTTAATATTGGAGTATGCACCTATATTTCCTTGCTCTTTTTCACGGAGTGGTTTTGTTATTCTACCTCCAATTATCATGTCTGCCCCAGAAAGGCGAATGCCAGCGCGAGCATCAGCGTTCCCTTGTACGTATAGTGCCCCTTTTTGTGCACCATATCCAAATCCTTTTCCGACAGAACCGTTATAATATACTCCGTCTTTTCCTTTTGATTTCGTTATATAAATCCCACCACCAAAGGAAGTTTTACCAATGCCATCTTGTGCGCCGCCATTTACGTGTATAAATAAATTTTCACTATTGTAAGCACCTAACCCATTTCCGGGAATAGAACCATTCGTATACTTTAATGTAAGTGGTTCAAGTTGAGTAGCTTCATATAGTTTACTGCGAACGCGATAACATGATTCTAGACCACCCATAACGCGTTGCTCTACACCAACGCCTACCAATTCTTTTGAGTCAGCGGAATGAACTGTCTTAAATTGTTTTTCCGGTACGCCTTCTGTTGTTGTAACAGATGGATGTTCTATTATTTGTAGTAAATTACGTAAGTTTAATAAATTTTCGCCTCGAACTTGCTCTAATAAATCAGAACGCCCAACAATTGCTTGTAAATTTGTATAACCAAGCTGTCCTGTTAATCGTTTTAGTTCTACACCGAAAGAGGTGAATAAATTTAGCAGGCCAGCAACTGCGCTTTCTAATTCGCGTGGGACGAAGCGACGTAACCCATGTTCTTTTGCTTGTGCTTCAGACTCGATTTGTGTCGCAATTCCAACATGGCAAGTATCTAGATGGCACCCACGGCAAGTAGTACAGCCGATTGCAATCATTGATAGTGTGCCAAATCCAATACGGTTTGCTCCGAGGAGCATGATTTTCAAGGCATCATTTACACTTCGAATACCACCATCTGCCCAAATCTCTACTTTATGTCTCATGCTTGCTTCTAATAAAGCGTTGTGAGCGGCTTTAACACCAATTTCTACAGGGAGACCTACATGCTGCAATGCGTGAATACGTGCAGCGCCTGTTCCGCCATCGAATCCGCTAATGTTAATAAAATCAGCGCCAGCTTTGGCGATACCGACAGCAATTGTTCCGATATTAGGAACAACAGGGACTTTCACGGCTACTTTGGCAAGTTGATTAGCTGTTTTAATTTCTGTAATCATTTGAGCTAAATCTTCAATTGAATAAATATCATGGTTATTAGAAGGCGAAATTAAATCTGAGCCGATTGTCGCATTACGTGCTTCAGCGATTTTGGCTGTCACTTTTGAACCAGGTAAATGCCCACCTTCCCCAGGCTTTGCGCCTTGACCGATTTTGATTTCAATTAAGTTTGATGAGTTTAGTAGTTCGGCATTTACTCCAAATCGCCCAGATGCTACTTGTTGTCCACGTGTATGTGGATATTTTCCAATCATATCTTTAATTTCGCCGCCTTCACCGTTCAAGCTAATCATATTTAGCTGATCGGCTGCTTCTGCATATGCGCGAAAGGCAATTTCGTTTTGAGAACCAAATGACATAGAACTAATAATAAATGGTAAATTATGATTTTTGATGCCGATAGATACTTCTTCAGTTGGAACGACATGTTTTGTTTGTTTCGTTTGAACAAGGTGTCTGATTGCGATTGGATTATTCTCTTCTAGTTCACTTAACTTGTCACGGTAATCATCATAAGAATTTCCTTTTGCAACATCGCCGATTGCTTTCCAAATTCGCGGGAATATATGAAATGATTTTCGCATTCTAATTTTAGGATTGTTATAATCCTCTGCTCGTATTTTTGCATCTTCAACAAGTGATTCAAGTGAAAAGGCTAAATCATTTGAACCGAAGAAATTTGTAATCTGTAATATATTTGCGATTTCTTCATGTAATCCAATAGATGAATAGAGACGTCCGTAACCACGTAACTCATGAATTCCAATTGTTGAAATGACTTTTTCTAATCCTTTATTAAGTGCATTATATAGATTCGTAATTGGTGTTTTTGTTCCATCATTTACAGTCGCGAATAATAAATATGGATTAATACCATCTGCTCCTAATCCATATAGCGTGACAATGTCATGTAAGGAGCGAAGAGCACCAGAACGTATAACGAGAGAACAATTGCGGCGTAATTTATTTTCACTTAATGCTTGATGTACTTTAGCAGTAACTAAATGTGGATCAATCCACAATCGTTCATTTAGATGGGCTTTGGCGTCATCTAATACTAGTAGGGAAGCGCCATTGTTAACAGCAGCTATCGCTTCAGAACTAATGCGGCTTAATGCGCATTGCAGAGTTTCTGACGAGCTGAATGTAGCAGAGATTGTGGCGATAGAGTTATGAGTCTTAAATAGCTCTATGAGTTGTTCGTACGTAATTGTGTGTAATTCCTCTGCAATAGGTTGTGCCACGCTGCCTTCTAAAATAATTGGTGAAAGCATTTCAACTACAAATGGCCGTTTTGCGCCGCTTAATAAACTTGGACGCTCTCCAAGTACAGTACGTGTAGAGAAGTGTTCAATTTCACGGTCACGGTCAATTGCAGGGTTTGTAACAACAGCTACACTTTCTTTAATAAAGTCAGCGATATTTCGTCTATCAGTATCGAGTGCGGCAAGTGGTGAGTCATGCCCAAGTGAGCGTATTGGCTCAACGCCTTTTGTTGCCATCTGTTCAAGAAGTTGAATATGTTCTCGGTCCCATCCCAAAGCGACGTATTGTTTCGTTTCAACTTGAACAGAATCACATAGCCCTTGGATTTTTTTCGTTTCAGGGATAGATAAATTTAAATGGTAATTGGTAGTATCAATTCGCTTTTTAAAACGGTTATATACTTGGATTTGATATTTGTCATATTCATAAAGAACAAGTTCATCTTGTTCATTCCATTTTAATCCGACTTTTTCTCCAGGAGCGAGTGGTTTTGGTTCTGCTACATATTTAGTTGGTGATACAACTCCAGGTTCAGAAGAGAAAATATAAGAGCTCTCTGTCTCTACTTTCCATACTGGGCGTAATCCAAGGGAATCAACGCTGAAAACAGCTTCATCTTTAAAACGGGAAATGATGCCAGCTGGTCCTTGTGCAAAATGTCCCCATGCTTCACGTATATACGTATATAAATCTTGTAAAGGTGTTTCATAAAGTTTAATTTCATTAATAATTGGTGGGAATAGAATTTCCATTGCTTCAAATAAGCTGTAGCCGTATTGAACAAGTAGGGTTTCTAAGGTGCGGTTTAAATCTTGAGAGTCACTGCCTCCTGCAGTAAGTGGTACATCAATCATTTCAGCTTGATCGCGTAATTTCGCAATTGTGTTAATTTCACCATTATGTCCGAGAATGCTAAATGGTTGTACACGAAAAAAATTAGATAATGTATTAGTAGAGTAGCGGTTATGTCCTAATGTCATAGTTGAAGCGATAAGCGGATGTTGTAAATCATTATAGTAGGCAACAAGCGTATCACCAGCACCTAGAACTTTATATACAACATGATCATGACTTAATGAAGCAACATGAATTGCTTCGTTTTCCTCTATTTTTATTGTGACAGAAAATAATGTTTGCTCAATATTTATAATTTCGTTTTCTGCGATAAGGGCAACTTGCCAAAATAAAGGTTCTTCTTGTTTACCAAGTGGACCGAGCGCATCTGAGTTTGTTGCATCGTCACTTTCGAAAATAATAGTAAAGTTTTTGTTGTTTAATTGCGTACGAATATAATCTTTTAAGGCAGTAATGTTTTCTTTTTTATTTAGAAAAAAATGTCCAACGATAAAGTGGGGATGATCCACAATCGTTGGATTATATCCGCTACTTTTTAGTTTTTCATTCCAAAGTGTTTTTGGTATATCAATGTGAATGCCGATGCCATCGCCCTCGCCATTAATGAAACCAGCTCTATGATTCATTTTGACGAGTGATTGTATGCAAAGGTCAATGTTTTCTTTTGTAGCAATTTTTCGTTTCTCCATAACGGAAACGATTCCACACGCATCATGTTCTGCATTTCTATAATCTCGAAATAAAGACGGTGTCCATGTATTTTTTTTATTGAGCATCCGTCAATCCCCCCTCTTGTAAAAGTTAGAATAATCTTACTATTTAAGGCGCAAATCACCTTGTACACAGAGATAGTAATGCTGTAAAAGAATATAAAACAGATAATTATGAATAATTATACTATTAATACGTAATTTATGAAATAGAAAAAAGGAAAAAAGAAAGGTGAGCTTTCTTTTTTCCTTTTAATGACGGGATTATTTATTGTCTGCTAGGGCAGCAAATGCTCTGCCGACAGCTTCGATTGTATATTCAATATCTTCTTTTGTATGTTCTGTAGTTAAGAACCATGCCTCGTATTTAGAAGGTGCTAAGTTAACTCCTTCTTGAAGCATAAGCTTGAAGAATTTACCGAACATTTCACCGTCTGTATCTTGTGCGGCATCGTAATCTTCAATTGTATTAGTTGTGAAGTATACAGTTAAAGCCCCTGTTAGACGATTTAATGTAATGTCGATATTATGTTTCGCTGCTTGCTCTAAAATTCCTTTTTCAAGCATTGCACCAAGTTCATCTAACTTCTCATAAAGCCCTTCTTGTTGAAGTACTTCTAGACAAGCGATACCTGATGCCATAGAAGCAGGGTTTCCTGCCATTGTACCAGCTTGGTATACAGGTCCAAGCGGAGCAACTTGTTCCATAATTTCTTTCTTACCACCGTAAGCACCGATTGGTAAGCCACCGCCAATAACTTTACCAAGCGCTGTTAAGTCAGGTGTAACACCAAGTAAGTCTTGAGCACCGCCGTACATAAAGCGAAAAGCAGTAATAACTTCATCATAAATTACTAGTGCGCCAGCTTCGTGAACAAGTTCATTCACTTTTTCAAGGAATCCAGGTTTAGGCTCTACAATACCGAAGTTTCCAACGATCGGTTCTACAAGGATAGCTGCTACTTCATGACCCCATTTATCTAAAGCTTCTTTTAAAGTTTCTACATTGTTAAATGGAACGGTAATAACTTCTTGTGCGATACTTTGTGGTACGCCAGCTGAGTCAGGAGTTCCTAAAGTAGAAGGGCCAGATCCAGCTGCCACAAGTACTAAATCAGAATGACCGTGGTAACAACCAGCAAATTTCATGATTTTTGTGCGACCTGTATAAGCACGAGCAACACGAATCGTTGTCATCACTGCTTCTGTACCAGAGTTTACGAAACGGACTTTATCTAATGCAGGCATTGCTTCTTTTAACATTTTTGCGAATTTTACCTCTAGCGCTGTTGGTGTTCCATAAAGTACCCCATTTTCAGCAGCTGTTGTAATTGCTTTTGTTATATGCGGATGAGCATGTCCAGTAATAATAGGACCGTATGCTGCTAAATAATCGATATATTTATTTCCGTCTACATCCCAGAAATAAGCGCCTTTCCCACGTTCCATAGCAACAGGAGCGCCGCCGCCAACTGCTTTAAAAGAACGAGAAGGACTGTTAACACCGCCAACGATATGCTCTAAAGCTTCTTTATGTAATGCTTCTGACTTTGTGAAATTCACTACAATTCATCTCCTTACAAAAATCTATGTATTATTCTAACATGTTTTTCGAAAAGACGTATTGTTTGTGATAGCGAAGGCAGTTGGGTAAACTATTCGTTGTGACATTTAGGAGGGGGGTCCGATTATGAAATCGGTAATTGAGGTACAAGGGTTACGTAAAGAGTTTACAGCCTATTCAAGTCGTCCGGGCTTAAAGGGTGCATTTCGCGATTTATTAAATCGTAATTATAAAATAGTACCAGCAGTAAATGATGTATCTTTTACTGTAAAGCAAGGTGAAATGGTTGGTTATATCGGTGAGAACGGTGCTGGTAAATCAACAACAATTAAAATGCTTACGGGGATTTTAACTCCGACATCAGGGCAAATCACAGTAAATGGAATGAACCCACATAAACAAAGAGAAGAATTTGTAAGAACAATTGGTGTTGTTTTTGGACAGCGTTCGCAACTTTGGTGGGATATTGCAGTACAAGAATCGTTTCGTTTATTAAAGAAAGTGTATGGTGTATCAGACGCTCAGTATAAGGAGCATATGGAGCACGTAATTGAAACGTTAGATATAGGGCCCTTATTAGATAAACCAGTTCGAAAATTATCTCTTGGTCAAAGGATGCGTTGTGAATTAGCGGCAGCCTTAATTCATAATCCACCGTTATTATTTTTAGATGAGCCAACAATTGGGTTAGATGTACTTGTGAAATTGAAAATACGTGAATTTTTAAAAGAAATGAATGAACGTTATAAAACAACAATTTTATTAACAACACACGATATTACTGATATTGAAGCTTTATGTGAGCGCGTTATCATGCTGGATGAAGGAAATATTATGTATGACGGTTCTTTAAATAATCTTCGTACGCAGTGGGGAGCGGAGAAGGAAATTCACTTTCAGTTTGTTGCACCAGTTTCCTATCAGGCTTTATCAATGGTTATGCCAGATAATCATGTCGTTTGGTCGAAAGCAAAAGAGGAAAATGCATGGGTTGCAAAAATTCCGAATGAAGAAGTTATTATTTCAATGCTTATTTCTAAAGTAGTACAAGCCTTTCAAATTAAAGATTTAAAAATTAACGAAGTGTCTACAGAGGAAATTATTCGTAACATTTATGAAGAAGGTATTACGCATGGGTAAGTATATTGAAATGATTCGAATTCGCTTTTTAATGATGCTTGCGTATCGTACAAATTACTATAGCGGGATTTTAATTTATACGATTAATATCGGTGCTTACTATTTTTTATGGCAAGCAATTTATAGCGGAAAAGAGAATATTGAAAGTTTATCTATTTCGCAAATGACCACGTATATCGCAATAGCGTGGATGGCACGTGCCTTCTATTTTAATAATATAGATAGGGAAATTGCGATGGAGATTCAAGAAGGACGTGTGGCTGTAGAATTAATTCGTCCGTATAACTATTTGGGAATGAAAGTTATGCAAGGTCTTGGCGAGGGAATATTCCGTTTTGCCTTCTTTTCCATTCCAGGCATGGTTATCGTTACGTTATTATTTTCGTTGCAAATTACAACAAATTTTCAAACTTGGTTATATTTCTTCTTATCTTTAATATTTAGTTTTATTATTAATACACAAATTAATTTAATGACGGGAATGCTTACGTTTTTCCTATTTAATAATAGTGGGATTATGTATGCGAAACGCGTTGTTATTGATTTATTTTCAGGTCTATTATTACCAATTAGTTTTTATCCGCTATGGGCCCAAAAAGCAATGATGTTTTTACCGTTTCAGGCTATTAGTTATATTCCAAGTATGATTTTTTCTGAAGGTATACAGGGGAGTAAGTTGTATGAGGCTTTAGTATTTCAAGTGATTTGGGCGATTGTACTTATTATTCCAATTGTACTCATGTGGAGAACGGCGAGAAAACGTCTAATTGTACAAGGGGGATGATGAGATGCTATATATAAACTTATTTTTACAATATGCAAGTCAATATATAAAAACAAAATTGGAGTATCGAGGCGATTTTATCGTTGGTTTACTTTCTGATTTATCGCTTCAAGCAGTTAATTTAATATTTATTCTCGTTGTATTTGGGCATACACAAGCATTGAAGGGATGGAGTCGAGAAGAAGTAATCTTTATTTATGGTTTCTTTTTAGTACCATTTGCCATCTTTTCAGCTTTCTTTAATATATGGGATTTTAATGATCGATACATTATTAAAGGGGAGATGGATCGTGTATTAACGCGGCCGATCCATAGCCTATTTCAAATTATATTAGAAAGAATGGAACTTGAATCTTTAATTGGAGCTATTACAGGGATTGTTGTAATGGGATATGCAGCTGTGGAGTTACAATTATCTTTTTACTGGTATGATTTCTTCTTATTTATATTGATGGTAGGAGGAGGAGCACTTGTATATGGAGGGATATTTGTTACGCTGGCGAGCCTTGGTTTTTGGTCGGATGCGAAAAGTTCAATTATGCCTCTTATGTATAACATAGGTAATTACGGGCGCTATCCTGTTAATATTTATAATCGTGTAATTCGTTTCATTTTAACGTTTGTTTTACCGTTTGCGTTTGTTGGAGTATATCCAGCGGCATACTTTTTAAGAAAAACAGAATGGAATAGTTATGCATTTGCGACGCCAATTGTTGGTGTTATCTGTTTTACGATTGCAATCACCCTCTGGAATCAAGGGGTAAAAAGGTATCGTGGCGCGGGTAATTAATTATAGAAGCTTGTTCGTTTCTAAGGGATAAATCAGTTCTCCACCTCATACATATAAAATGAGGTGGAGGACATGTTATGGGGATTTATTCTATTAATTGCAGCAATCGCTATTTTGAAAAGTGTCCAATTATTATGGAGTTCCTATTCGGATTCAACGCGTTTTTTTTCGCTCTATAATTTGGCCACATTATTTTTAATCTATACAACAGTACTAATCGCATTTGGATTAAGTTACGTTGTATTAGAGGAAATGGGTTTCGCAGTTTTGAAAGAGGACGGAGAAAGTTTGAACGCTCATTCTTTTCAACTCGTCGAAGTTTGTTTATATTTTAGCGCAGTTACTCTATTGTCTGTTGGATATGGTGACATATCTCCGATTGGAATTGGGCGATGGATTGCAATCGCAGAAGCGCTAATTGGATATACACTCCCTTTTGCTTTTGTGATGAGGTCTGTAATAGACAATGAAAAATAAGGAAGCATTTGTTATAGTAAAGGAAAAGAGTAGGAGTGATAACTATGATTACAGTAGGAGAAATGGCACCAGAATTCACATTAGAGGGAAGTAACGGAGAAGAAGTTCGCCTAGCTGATTTCCGCGGTAAAAATGTAGTTCTCTATTTTTATCCGAAAGATATGACGCCAGGATGTACAACTGAAGCATGTGATTTTCGTGATGCGTATGGAGTATTTCAAGAGAAGGATACGGTTATTCTTGGAGTAAGTCCTGATTCAGCGAATAGACATTTGAAATTCATTGAGAAACATGAATTGCCATTTACACTTTTAGTAGATGAAGATCATAAAGTAGCAGAGTTATACGATGTTTGGAAGTTAAAAAAGAACTTTGGGAAAGAGTATATGGGAATCGAGCGTTCTACATTCCTTATTAATAAAGACGGTGAACTTGTAAAAGAGTGGCGTAAAGTGAAAGTGAAAGTGAAAGGACATATTGAGGATGTTCTTTCTTATATAAAATAAATCTACATTGGAGATAAAATATGCAGAAACAAGGCAAGTGTCTATACATATTTTACTGCCTTACATAAAGTGGAAGTGTAGGGCATACCTCCTCAGATGATAGTATTCCAAGTGCGATTATGTCGCACTTTTTTCTATGGAATATATGAAGAAAAAAGGGAAAGATACATAAAAACAAGTCCTGAATATAAAAATAAACTACATACTTATAGTAGAAATATTGACGATTTATAAGAAAAGGAGTACACTCTTTATAAGAATTATAAAATAATAATCCGTATAGAATCGGGGTGCATGACGGTGGTCAAAGAAGAATTAAAAGAAGCGCTAGAAATGCTGAAAAATACGGGTGTACGCATTACTCCACAGCGTCATGCTATTTTAGAGTACCTTGTGG
>NZ_JBYTEF010000001.1:125000-367500 GCF_058792335.1 Bacillus sp. CPT56D-587-MTF
CAAGCAGTTAGGCTGATAAGTAGGCAAATCCGCTTATCGTAAAGGCTGAGCTGTGATGGGGAAGCTCCTTATGGAGCGAAGTCTTTGATTCCCCGCTGCCAAGAAAAGCTTCTAGCGAGATAAAAGGTGCCTGTACCGCAAACCGACACAGGTAGGCGAGGAGAGAATCCTAAGGTGTGCGAGAGAACTCTGGTTAAGGAACTCGGCAAAATGACCCCGTAACTTCGGGAGAAGGGGTGCTTTCTTAACGGAAAGCCGCAGTGAATAGGCCCAAGCGACTGTTTAGCAAAAACACAGCTCTCTGCGAAGCCGTAAGGCGAAGTATAGGGGGTGACACCTGCCCGGTGCTGGAAGGTTAAGGAGAGGGGTTAGCGTAAGCGAAGCTCTGAACTGAAGCCCCAGTAAACGGCGGCCGTAACTATAACGGTCCTAAGGTAGCGAAATTCCTTGTCGGGTAAGTTCCGACCCGCACGAAAGGTGTAACGATTTGGGCACTGTCTCAACCAGAGACTCGGTGAAATTATAGTACCTGTGAAGATGCAGGTTACCCGCGACAGGACGGAAAGACCCCGTGGAGCTTTACTGTAGCCTGATATTGAATTTTGGTACAGTTTGTACAGGATAGGCGGGAGCCATTGAAACCGGAGCGCTAGCTTCGGTGGAGGCGCTGGTGGGATACCGCCCTGACTGTATTGAAATTCTAACCTACGGGTCTTATCGACCCGGGAGACAGTGTCAGGTGGGCAGTTTGACTGGGGCGGTCGCCTCCTAAAGTGTAACGGAGGCGCCCAAAGGTTCCCTCAGAATGGTTGGAAATCATTCGTAGAGTGCAAAGGCATAAGGGAGCTTGACTGCGAGACCTACAAGTCGAGCAGGGACGAAAGTCGGGCTTAGTGATCCGGTGGTTCCGCATGGAAGGGCCATCGCTCAACGGATAAAAGCTACCCCGGGGATAACAGGCTTATCTCCCCCAAGAGTCCACATCGACGGGGAGGTTTGGCACCTCGATGTCGGCTCATCGCATCCTGGGGCTGTAGTCGGTCCCAAGGGTTGGGCTGTTCGCCCATTAAAGCGGTACGCGAGCTGGGTTCAGAACGTCGTGAGACAGTTCGGTCCCTATCCGTCGTGGGCGTAGGAAATTTGAGAGGAGCTGTCCTTAGTACGAGAGGACCGGGATGGACGCACCGCTGGTGTACCAGTTGTTCTGCCAAGGGCATAGCTGGGTAGCTATGTGCGGAAGGGATAAGTGCTGAAAGCATCTAAGCATGAAGCCCCCCTCAAGATGAGATTTCCCATAGCGTAAGCTAGTAAGATCCCTGAAAGATGATCAGGTTGATAGGTTCGAGGTGGAAGCATGGTGACATGTGGAGCTGACGAATACTAATAGATCGAGGACTTAACCATATAATATGTAGCAATGTTATCTAGTTTTGAGAGAACATAAAAAACTTGTTGACTTTTAAAGTAAATAAGTTATAATAATGATTGTCTCAAAAGAATAATGTCTGGTAATGATGGCAGAGAGGTCACACCCGTTCCCATACCGAACACGGAAGTTAAGCTCTCTAGCGCCGATGGTAGTTGGGACCTTGTCCCTGTGAGAGTAGGACGTTGCCAGGCAATATTATTCCGCAGTAGCTCAGCGGTAGAGCTATCGGCTGTTAACCGATCGGTCGTAGGTTCGATTCCTACCTGCGGAGCCATTGGAGAGCTGTCCGAGTTGGCCGAAGGAGCACGATTGGAAATCGTGTATACGTCACAAGCGTATCAAGGGTTCGAATCCCTTGCTCTCCGCCATAGGATTTATAATATTTGGCCCGTTGGTCAAGTGGTTAAGACACCGCCCTTTCACGGCGGTAACACGGGTTCGAATCCCGTACGGGTCACCACTTTGGAGGATTAGCTCAGCTGGGAGAGCACCTGCCTTACAAGCAGGGGGTCGGCGGTTCGATCCCGTCATCCTCCACCATATAAATTTTATATGAATAGTATTATCGCGGGGTGGAGCAGCACGGTAGCTCGTCGGGCTCATAACCCGAAGGTCGCAGGTTCAAATCCTGTCCCCGCAACCAAATGGTCCCGTGGTGTAGTGGTTAACATGCCTGCCTGTCACGCAGGAGATCGCCGGTTCGACCCCGGTCGGGACCGCCATTTTAATAAGGCTCGGTAGCTCAGTCGGTAGAGCAGAGGACTGAAAATCCTCGTGTCGGCGGTTCGATTCCGTCCCGAGCCACCATTTATTTTAATAAAATACGCCGGCTTAGCTCAATTGGTAGAGCAACTGACTTGTAATCAGTAGGTTGGGGGTTCAAGTCCTCTAGCCGGCACCATGTAAGTTTCGGAGGGGTAGCGAAGTGGCTAAACGCGGCGGACTGTAAATCCGCTCCTTCGGGTTCGGCAGTTCGAATCTGCCCCCCTCCACCATTTACATAGGGGCATAGTTTAAAGGTAGAACTGAGGTCTCCAAAACCTCCAGTGTGGGTTCGATTCCTACTGCCCCTGCCAAATATATTTACACAACATGGCGGTTGTGGCGAAGTGGTTAACGCACCGGATTGTGGCTCCGGCATTCGTGGGTTCGATTCCCATCAGTCGCCCCATTTTTATTTTAAAAATTACAAATAATCTAATGGATACTTACATATAATTAAGTAAGAATTCGATGGGCTATAGCCAAGCGGTAAGGCAACGGACTTTGACTCCGTCATGCGCTGGTTCGAATCCAGCTAGCCCAGCCATTTTTGCGGAAGTAGTTCAGTGTTAGAATACAACCTTGCCAAGGTTGGGGTCGCGGGTTCGAATCCCGTCTTCCGCTCCAATAAAATTTAATATGGCGGCATAGCCAAGTGGTAAGGCAGAGGTCTGCAAAACCTTTATCACCGGTTCAAATCCGGTTGCCGCCTTTTCTTTTGTGCCGATGTGGCGGAATTGGCAGACGCGCACGACTCAAAATCGTGTTCCTTCGGGAGTGTCGGTTCGACCCCGACCATCGGTATCATGAACGGCGTAATAAAAGACTCTACACCAAATGTGTAGAGTCTTTTTATGTTTTCATCATACTATAAAATAAGCAAAAATGGTGTGTTGGTGAAATGGTTATAAATGATTAAGGTAAACTTATTCATTTAGTACATGCGATACAGTTGGGGAAAGCTACAAAACAATAAAGGGATAAATTTTTATCCCTTTATATAATTTCATTATTTTATAGAGAATTTCTCCAACCTGGTGACATGAAGTTAAATCCGACGCCACCAGTAGATATTAGTACATGATCAGCTGTTAATTTCGTAATTTCTAAGAACTTCTTTTCAAACTCTTCTCTGTTGTATTTGTACATAGTTGAGTGGCATGACCACATGTGCGTTGAAGTACTCAACCAGTCTCCTAATTCCTTTAATTCAGGAAACGACTCAAATCGAATTGGTTCATCTAATTTCATGAATCTCACTTGATAGATAGTTGGGTTTAACTTCTCTCCTATTCCTTTAAAAGCATGTGATTTTTTGTCTTTGGAATGTGTCATAATTCACCCTCCATCTTTTCTTCAAATTTTTTCCTATTTTTATTATACAACAATAGAAAACAATTATGGGAATAATATGGAAATGTTTATTGGCAATATAAAAAGACTGTAACAGAAATGTTAGAGTCTTTTTGTTAAATTATACTATGTGCTTCTAAAATTCGTAATAAACGTAGGAATTCATGTATAATATAACTTGTCGAAAGAACAAAATGATAGTGATTTATATTATGTCTGTAATATGAATCAAAAATGAACTTTTTATATTTCTTTTAAAAATGTGTTGAACACACATTATATTTCATATTAATATTTTTATGTAGATTTAAAACGGGAAAGAGAGTGGAAAGTATGGGCCGTAAATGGAACAATATTAAAGACAAAAAAGCATCAAAAGATGCAAATACAAGCCGTATATACGCGAAATTTGGGCGTGAAATTTATGTGGCAGCAAAACAAGGCGAGCCAGATCCAGAATCAAACCAAGCACTAAGAGTTGTATTAGAGCGTGCGAAAACATACAATGTTCCAAGAACAATTATTGATCGTGCAGTTGAAAAAGCAAAAGGCGGTTCAGAAGAAAATTATGACGAGCTTCGTTATGAAGGATTCGGACCAAATGGAGCTATGGTTATTGTAGATACACTTACAAATAACGTAAACCGTACTGCAGCAGATGTACGAGCTGCATTTAGCAAAAATAGTGGTAATATGGGTGTGAACGGTTCTGTAGCTTACATGTTTGATGCGACAGCTGTTATCGGCCTTGAAGGTAAAACATCAGATGAAGTTCTTGAAATTTTAATGGAAGCAGATGTAGATGCACGTGACATTCTAGAAGAAGAAGATTCTGTTATCGTGTATGCTGAACCAGATCAATTTCATGCAGTACAATCTGCACTTAAAGGTGCTGGCGTTGAGGAGTTTACAGTTGCAGAATTAACAATGCTTGCACAAAGTGATGTAACACTTCCTGAAGATGCTCAAGCACAATTTGAGAAAATGGTTGATGCATTAGAAGATTTAGAAGATGTTCAACAAGTTTATCACAACGTAGACTTAGGAGAGTAATACGATAGATGACCCTTTTCGCTTAGCGGATAGGGTCTTTTTTATGAAGTTAATTAAGGTGATGAAGTATTAAAGGTATTTTGTTGTAGGTAGGGAATATAATTATAGGGATATATAAAATATTCATTATCTCTAGGAGGCTTAATATGGAACATAAGACACCAAAGCATATCGTTGCTGTAGCCGGTTATTTAACAAATGGAAAAAATGAAGTGTTATTAACAAAAGTGCACTGGCGAGCTGATACGTGGGAGTTGCCAGGAGGACAGGTAGAAGAAGGCGAAGCGCTCGATCAAGCTGTCTGTAGGGAAATAAAAGAGGAAACAGGGTTAACGGTGAAGCCTATCGGAATTACAGGCGTTTATTATAATACTTCTATGCATATTCTAGCTGTTGTTTTTAAAGTAGCATATATAAGTGGTGAAATAAAAATTCAACCTGAAGAAATACAAGAGGCTAAATTTGTTGATTTAAATGAAGAGAACATAGATGAGTATATAACGCGTCCTCATATGAAATCCAGAACGCTTGATGCAATGAGAGCAACACATTTTATTCCGTATGAAACGTGGGAAGTACAGCCGTATAATTTAATAGGAAGATTGTAAAGAAAAGAGTAGCCGATTTGAGATACATTCGAATCACTACTCTTTTTTTGTATACTGTTTAAGAAAAAGGTCAAAATAATAGTAGCACTAGTATTGATTTTGAGAACGTTTGTTCTGTATAATAAATCTATATGTTATATACATTTAGATTACTAGATAGTCAAAAGTATATATATTTGTAGATGATATAATTAAAGTGTAAAGTGAAAATATAATAGTCTTAAGGGTTTCTCTTTTATTGGTTATTCGTACTTTAACATAACCTATATTCAATATTTCAGATGAATAGTAGATAAAAAAAGACTGTGATACAATACTTTTTTATCCCACTATTTGCTAGGCAGTAAGCTTGATTAATGAGGACCGATTAAAGTTTCACTTTATACCTTACAATGATGTAAGGTACGTGTAAGAGAAATCGATGGGATATTTTTTTACAACAATGTATTCTTAAAGTAAGAGTTATATGCTGTGTGGAAAAGAGGTGTTCAAGATGAAAGAACGAGTATTATCTAGGGTGAACTATCATCAAAAAGTTGCATTAAATCCAATGACTAAACTTTTTTATAAAGCCATTATATTATTATTATTGTTAAGTTGTACGTTATTATTCATTGGAAATGTAATGATTGAGAAAAGTGATATTAGTAAATTACATGTACCGGCTAAGTTAGAGGTGCCAGAATCATTAACACATGCATTTATTGCGACAGAAGATAAAAGATTTTATCATCATAACGGTTTAGATTATATAGCAATTATTAGGGCCTCTGTTGAGAATATAAAGGCTGGTGGTGTCGTGCAAGGAGGAAGCACAATTACACAGCAGCTATCTAAAAATGCCTTTTTAACGAATGAACGTACATTTTCTCGGAAGTGGAAAGAGATTTTTTATACGAAAAAAATTGAACGCACATTTACGAAGGATGAAATATTAAAATTATATGTAAGTAATATTTATTATGGAGAAGGAGCATGGGGAATTGAAAAAGCAGCAAACCTTTACTTCGGTAAAAAGGTGAACCAATTAACGTTGGCTGAAAGTGCAATGATGGCTGCTGTAGTAAAAGCACCTGCTTATTACTCACCTGCCCAAAATTATGATAAAGCAGTAGAGAGACGTAATGTCGTTTTGAGACTAATGGAGAAAGAAGGCTATATAAGCCATGATGAGTATGTTCAAGCAGTTAGTGAGAAATTGGTAATTCGTCATGATATAAAAATAGAGCAGTCGATGTTAAATAGCGCGCGTAAAAAAGCAGTAAGTTAAGAGAAGTTCCTACAGAGGAGCTTCTTTTTTTGAATAAATTGTGACAAATTGTGACACAATATCGTCACAATTATTGTGTTTTTGTAATTTATGTGAGCGTGTTCATTGCGTGACGTATATAAGTGTTGATATTATGTGTATTGTGTACAATGCTGTATACAGAATATGAATTTAAAGAGGAATGTATATGAAATCAAATAAACTCATGGCTCTTGGTATAGTTTTTTCTATCGCAGTATTGATTGTAATTGGAACAATTGCGTATAGCATCATAAATGACAAAAAAGATAAAGGGAATGAGATGTTTGCTTATTCTACGCAACAATCTTTAGGGAAAGATGATGCTCCAGTTAAGGTAGTTGAATTTGGAGACTTTAAATGTCCTGCTTGTCGTACTTGGGATGTAACAGTATTACCTCGATTAAAAGAAGAGTATATTGATAAAGGCAAAGTGCAGTTATACTTTATTAACTTCCCATTTATCGGAAAAGACTCAGATTTAGGTGCAGCAGCTGGTGAAGCAATTTATAAACAAGATAAAGATTCATTCTGGATTTTCTATGATGAGATTTATCAAAATCAAAAGAAAGATACGGAAGAATGGATTACAGAAGATTTGCTTCTTAGCATTGTGAAAGAGAAACTTCCAAAAGTTGATGTAGAGCAATTTAAGAAAGATTTACACAGTAAAGACATTAAAGAAAAAGTAAGTAAAGATTCAGATCGTGCTCAAAAATTAAAAGTTCAAGGTGCTCCTTCTGTATATGTAAACGGAAATCTTGCAAATCCTGATTTTGATAGTATGAAGAAGGCAATTGATAAAGAATTGAAAAAGTGATGAGGTCTCTCATCACTTTTTCGACTTTTTTCGATAAAATTCTTGCCTCTACTTTTTTTACATGCTATACTATTTTACATAAGTTATTCTAATATCTTATATGTAATTCATATTTGCGGGTGTAGTTTAGTGGTAAAACAAGAGCCTTCCAAGCTCTGGTCGAGAGTTCGATTCTCTTCACCCGCTCCAAATTTTATTAAAAGTTTTTCTATAAATTGTGATCAACGCAGTGTTTCGTTTCCGAGATAAACGAGGCATTGCGTTTTTTAATGTTTGAAAAATATAATTACATGCGAAAATAGAAGTAAATGATAGTATTCCAAACGTGAATTACTAACCAATAGAGTGGTTACATAAGGGGTGGATTCATCTGAGGAGGCGATTAAGAGTGGATTTTGAACAATTAAAGCAAGATGTAATTGCGTATAGTAAAACAATTGGCATAGATAAAATAGGCTTTGCGAGCGCTTCTCCTTTTGAGGAATTAAAGCAGCGCTTAATCCAGCAACAACAATTAAATTATCAATCTGGATTTGAAGAGCCTGATATAGAGAAGAGAACGAATCCGCAACTGTTATTACCGGGTGCTAAATCAATTATTGCGATTGCTTTAGCATATCCTTCAAAATTAAAAAATGCACCATTAAGTAAGCGTGGAGAACGCCGTGGGATTTTTTGTCGTGCTTCTTGGGGACAAGATTATCATCTTGTTTTACGAGATCGTTTGAAAAAATTAGAGGCATATTTAATTGAAAAACTTCCCGATATAGAAGTGAAGTCCATGGTTGATACAGGTGAATTAAGTGATCGAGCTGTATCAGAGCGTGCTGGTATTGGATGGAGCGGTAAAAACTGCTCTATTATTACACCTGAATTTGGTTCGTACGTATACTTAGGGGAAATGATTACAAATGTTCCATTCCCGCCAGATAAGCCGATAGAAGATCAATGCGGAGGCTGTACGAAATGTATCGATATTTGCCCTACCGGTGCTTTAATACAGGGGGGACAGTTAGATTCGAAGAAGTGCATTGCGTTTTTAACACAAACGAAAGGATTCCTACCTGAAGAATATCGCGATAAAATAGGAAATCGCATATATGGATGTGATACGTGTCAGACTGTTTGTCCGAAAAACAAAGGAATGGATTTTCATAATCATCCTGAGATGGAGCCGGATCCTGAGCTAGTTAAACCATTATTAACGCCACTTTTAACAATTAGTAATCGTGATTTTAAAGAGAAATATGGGATTATGTCAGGGTCATGGAGAGGGAAAAAACCACTGCAAAGAAATGCGATTTTAGCATTAGCACATTTTAAAGAAGCATCGGCAATTCCAGATTTAATTGGTGTTATGAAAGATGACCCAAGACCGGTACTACGCGGAACGGCAGCATGGGCACTTGGGAAAATTGGCGGAGATGGAGTAGGCGAAGCGATTGAGAAAGCGATGGAACGTGAGAAAGATGAAGAAGTGCTTCATGAAATGAATCGCGGGCTTGAATTGTTAGCACAGAAAAAAGAGTAGATAATATTTCCCTTTTTCATATTGTAATATGGGAGGGAGACAGAATGGTTGTAAAAACGAAGATTGAAAACCAAGTACAACAATTTTTAGCATATATAACGGAGAAAAGAACGAATGTGGATGGTATTGCTGAGGATTTACTACAAATGGCACTGAGAAAGAAACAATTGTTTCAAAGGCGTAGTGCACATATAGTGAAAGCAACTGCGGATGTTTCTTTCATTAGACAATTAAATAGTAATGACCATCAAGAAATTGATTATCAAATACATTTTAAATATTTAATTAAGCATAAAGAATTATTTTATATTGAAGAGGAACAATTAAAACGAAGAGTTTGTTTAAATAATAGTCGAATTATAGGCGATTCTGCTATTGAAGTGTCAGAAGAAATTAGAATGGGTGAGACATTAGAAAGGGATATTACGAAAGAGAAGTACGGTTCTTATCAGTATAATCGTTTAGAGGCAGTGAAATATGCAGAGCGTTGGTGGGATGACCGGAATCCTATGTATCGTAATTTCCCTGATAATTGTACGAATTTCATTTCTCAATGTCTTCATACTGGAGAAGTACCTATGAACGGGTATCCTAATATTCGTAAAGGATGGTGGCAAAGGGAGAATCAGTGGAGTTGGAGCTGGGCTGTTGCACATTCTTTTTATTGGTATTTGTCAGGTGCTACAACAGGACTTCGAGCAGAGGCGGTAGAGAGGCCAGAAGAACTTATTCTTGGAGATGTCATTGCTTATGATTTCGAGGATGACGGAAGATGGAATCATACGACGATTGTAGTAGCAAAAGATGCAGATGGTATGCCGCTTGTAAATGCACATTCAGCGAATAGCCGTCGACGTTATTGGAACTATGAAGACTCTAGTAAATATACACCACAAATGAAATATAAATTCTTTCATATTATTAATGGGTAGAGATTTTTCGCTCAAGTGGTATAATACGTAGTAGACAAAAAACAGAGGTGAATATCGCGTGGGAGTACATGTTGTTTTATATCAGCCAGAAATTCCAGCAAATACAGGGAATATTGCTCGTACTTGTGCAGCAACTGGAACAGAATTACATTTGATTAGACCGCTTGGATTTTCAACGGATGATAAAATGTTAAAGCGTGCAGGATTAGATTATTGGCAGCACGTAAAAATTACGTATTATGATTCAATTGAAGAATTTTATGAAAAAAATAAAGACGGTGAATTCTTCTATTTAACAAAGTATGGCGAGAAAGCTCATACAGCGTTTGACTATAGCAAGCGTGAGAAGGATTACTATTTTGTATTTGGAAGAGAAACAAACGGCTTACCAGCTAATGTAATCGAAGAAAACTTTGATCATTGTTTACGTATTCCAATGACAGATAAAGTACGTTCATTAAATTTATCTAATACAGCAGCAATTTTAATTTATGAAGCGTTCCGTCAACAAAATTACCCTGGATTAGATTTAGAAATCGTTTATTAAAAGTCGCCATATGGCGACTTTTTTTTATAAAATAAAAATAATATATAATCATACATTTAAAAGAGAGGACATAATCATATAGAATGGGATATATGATTAAAAATAGATAAGACGGGTTGAGATAAATATGAAGGAAGAATATAGTAATCAAAATACCTTTTTAAGTATGATAGATATGGATTTAATTAGACAAGGATTATTACATGCTATTCAAGATTTAGTATTCATATTGAAAGTTATTGATAATGAAACGTTTCAATATATGTATGTGAATAAAATAGGAATGGATTATGCTAGGTTAAGCGAAGAGTGCTATGGAAAAACTTTTGCAGAAGTATTACCAAAAGATATAGCGGGGATATTGCAAAGGCAATATGCAAAAGTAGTGAGAGAAGCGAAAGCACACACCTTTTGTGATGTAGTCAATTTACCAAAAGGTGAGATACATTATGAATCTTCACTTAATCCTGTCTGCGACGAAGAAGGAATATGTCAATTTGTTATTTGTATTACAAGAGATATTACAGCTCAAATTGAGGAGAAGACAAAGATAGAGGAAAAACAAATGTTATTTAAGTCGTTACTGGAATATAATAATGACTCAATTATATCTATAGATTCTATAGGGAGAGTTACATATGCAAATCCGGCAACGTATGAAATATTTGGATACCGGTATGAGGAATTAAATAATAAATTTATTTTTGAATTCATTAATAAAGAATATGAAAAAGATTTTCAAATTATATTTAAGGGATCGATGCAAGGAAAAGCAAAACAAATTGTTTCAAAGAAATATGTTCATAAAGAAGGGTACGAGCTATATATTTCTTTGAGAACTATCCCGATTATTGTGAACGGTGAAATTGTTGGGATTTATATTGTTACGAGAGATGTTACAAGGCAAGTATTAAACGAAATGCGAACAGAATATTTAGCTTACTATGACCAGTTAACGGGATTAATGAATAGAATTTCATGTACAAATAAGTTAAATACTTTTTTAAATGAGAGTGTAAATTTTGCGCTTGTATTTATAGATTTAGATGAGTTTCATCGTATTAATGATACATTTGGTCATAAAGAGGGAGATAAAGTATTACAAAAAGTTACAGAATGTTTAAGCAATCTAAAAATAGAAGGTATGCACTTATTTAGAGAACACGATGATCAATTTGTTATGTTGATAGAAAATATAACGAAAGAATATGTAGAGGAAGTTGCAAAAAGCATACTGAAAAATATTAGTGAATATTTTGTAATCGAAGAAGAAGATGTATATTTAAGTGCATCAATTGGAATTGTAATGGCTCCAGCAGATGGAGAAGATGAAAAAATACTATTTCAGAGGGTCGATGCTGCTTTAGAAAAAGCAAAAGAAAAAGGAAAAGGACATTATCATTTTTATTGTAGTGGATTAGACTGTGAGCGTGAACAAAGGTTTATAATAGAAAACCAGTTACATCGTGCTATAGAAAAAAATGAATTTTTCTTATATTATCAGCCACAAATTAATATTGAAACGAAAAAAATAGCTAGTATGGAAGCTTTAATAAGGTGGGAGAATAAGGAATTAGGATTTGTTTCTCCAAACCAATTTATTCCGTTGGCAGAAAGAACAGGATTTATTATTAAGCTCGATGAATGGGTAGTAAATCAAGTGTGTCAGCAACTGCGCGAATGGTTAAATAAAGGATATGAAGTGGTCCCAATTGCGGTTAATATTTCAGCTAGACACTTTCGTTCTATTACATTAATAGAGATGATTACACGGGCTTTAAATAAGTACAATGTATCAGCTCATTTATTAGCGATAGAGGTTACAGAAGGAGCTCTTATACATAAAGATATATCAAAGAGAGTGTTACTACAATTAAAAGAACAAAATTTAAAGATTCATTTAGATGATTTTGGAACAGGCTATTCATCTTTAAGTTATTTAAAAACATATCCAATTGATACTTTAAAAATTGATCGTTCTTTTATGGAAGGTATACATATAGATGAACGTGATACGAATATTACAGCTGCAATTATTCATTTAGCTCATACTTTAGAATTGAATATAATTGCAGAAGGAGTAGAAAAAAAGGAGCAAATACAGTTTTTGAAAGAAAAGAATGTGAAGCTTGTACAAGGTTATTATTATAGCCGACCACTATCCAAATATGATATGGAAAATATGTATTATAAATAAAAAAATGATGTGCTAAAAGCACATCATTTTTTATGTGTACCTGGTTTGTCATTGTAACCGGATGTAAAAATAGCTGTAAGAAATGTGAGTGATACACCTAAAATTAATAATAATTTCATACTAATATCCTCCTTACTGTTTTCGGTTTATGAGTTTTATTTATTATCCAAAATGTATGTAAGGTTCTTAGAAGAAAAGAATTTATTTATAATGAATAGCAGTGTAAAAATGTTAATACCTATATTATACAGAATTTTCTTTGAATTTTGGAGAGAATTTTAGCGTGCTATTATATATTTCGTTTTGATTTAAAGAATGTTTAAGGACATCCTAGCATACCTTTTATAATAATCCGATTGAACAAGGAGATGGGGGAGGAGCTATAATGGATATTCTAAAAAAGATTGAACAGCATCGAGCAGCAGAAGAACGTTTACAATGGGAAGGTACGTTTGCGGAGTATTTGGAGCTTGTGAAAGAAAGACCATGGGTGGCTCAAACAGCACACTCTCGCATTTACAATATGATAAAAGACGCTGGAATTGAAGAAGTTGATGGTAGAAGAAAGTATAACTTCTTTAGTAATCAGCTCTTTGGATTAGAGGATGCTCTAGAACGTCTTGTAGAGGAATATTTTCATCCATCTGCAAAACGATTAGATGTTAGAAAAAGAATTTTATTATTAATGGGTCCTGTTAGTGGAGGGAAATCAACGTTAGTTACAATGTTGAAACGAGGATTAGAAACATATTCAAGAACAGATCGCGGAGCAATTTTTGCAATTAAAGGATGCCCAATGCACGAGGATCCACTGCATTTAATTCCACATCATTTACGAGATGATTTCTTTGATGAGTATGGGGTTAGAATTGAAGGGAATTTATCACCACTAAATGTCATGCGTTTAGAGCAAGAATACGGATCAAGAATTGAGGATGTAGTTGTAGAGCGTATTTTCTTCTCTGAAGATCGCCGTACAGGGATTGGTACATTTAGCCCGTCTGATCCAAAATCACAGGATATTGCAGATTTAACAGGTAGTCTGGACTTTTCTACGATTGCAGAATATGGTTCAGAATCAGATCCGCGTGCGTATCGATTTGATGGAGAATTAAATAAGGCAAACCGAGGAATGATGGAGTTCCAAGAGATGTTAAAATGCGATGAGAAGTTTTTATGGCACTTATTATCGCTTACGCAAGAAGGGAATTTCAAAGCGGGAAGATTTGCGCTTATTTCAGCAGATGAATTAATTGTAGCGCATACGAATGAAACAGAGTATCGCTCATTTATAGCAAATAAGAAAAATGAAGCATTGCACTCAAGAATTATTGTAATGCCAGTTCCTTATAATTTACGAGTAAGTGAAGAAGAACATATTTATGAAAAAATGATTCGTGAAAGTGATGTATCGAATGTTCACATTGCACCACACACACTTCGCGTTGCAGCAATGTTCACTATTTTAACTCGTTTAAAAGATCCGAAGCGTCCGGATATTGATTTAATTAAAAAGATGCGTTTGTATGATGGAGAAACGGTAGAAGGTTATAATGCGATTGATGTAGAAGAATTACAACGCGAATATCAAGATGAAGGTATGAAGGGTATTGATCCTCGTTATGTCATTAACCGAATTTCGTCTACAATCATTCGAAAAGAGGTACCATCTATTAACGCGTTAGATGTACTTAGATCTTTAAAAGATGGGCTAGATCAGCATCCATCCATTAGTAATGAAGACCGTGAACGTTACATGAACTTCATCTCATTAGCGAGAAAAGAATACGATGAAATCGCGAAGAAAGAAGTACAAAAAGCGTTTGTTTATTCATATGAAGAATCAGCTAAGACGCTTATGGATAATTACTTAGATAACGTTGAGGCGTACTGCAATAAATCGAAATTACGTGATCCGTTAACAGGAGAAGAAATGAGTCCAGATGAAAAATTAATGCGCTCAATTGAAGAGCAAATTGGAATTTCAGAAAATGCTAAGAAAGCGTTCCGTGAAGAGATTTTAATTCGCATTTCTGCTTATGCCCGTAAAGGAAAACGCTTTGATTATAATTCACATGAACGTCTTCGTGAAGCGATTCAGAAAAAACTATTTGCTGATTTAAAAGATATAGTGAAAATTACAACATCAACGAAAACGCCGGACGAAAATCAGCTTAAGAAAATCAATGATGTTGTTGCGCGTTTAATTGATGAGCATGGTTATAATTCTTCTTCAGCAAATGAATTACTACGCTATGTAGGTAGCTTGTTAAACAGATAGTTTGATAACAAAACGCTGTCTCTTGTATTTTGCGGGACAGCGTTTTATTATCCGTTCATATGTGTATAAAGTGTCATACCTTGTCCAAATGTAATAAATTAAGATGCAATTTTATGAATTTATTGTCAATTATTTTTACAATATGCATATGATAGAGTAACCAACCATTCATACGAAAAAAGCCAACACAATACAATATGTTGCAAAGTAAAAATGTGTGCAACAATGCATTGTGTTTCTTTCTTATCAGTGGCTGAATATTTCTTTCTATTTATGTGAGTGGCAAAATTTTGTTTAGGATGCTCGGGGTATTGTATGAAAAACGTTATAAATGTTTATGGGATGATTTTCTGTGGGCAGTTACCTTTCAAATATTCTAGCTTGCATATTACAGAACAAAATTTATAGATTGCTGTTCATACAGGAAGACAATTACAGTAAGGAGGGAAAGGAATGGGCGAAGAAAATCAACCAAATTATACGATTTCACAGGAAAACTGGTCCCTCCATCGCAAAGGATATGACGACCAACAGCGCCATCAAGAAAAAGTACAAGAGGCAATTAAGAATAATTTACCCGATCTTGTAACAGAAGAAAGTATAGTTATGTCTAATGGCAAGGATGTTGTAAAAATACCAATTCGTTCTCTAGATGAATATAAGATTAGATACAATTATGATAAAAATAAACATGTTGGGCAAGGAAACGGTGACAGCAAAGTTGGTGATGTCGTTGCGAGAGATGGATCAGGTGGTCAAAAACAAAAAGGGCCAGGAAAAGGGCAAGGAGCAGGAGATGCAGCTGGGGAAGATTACTATGAAGCTGAAGTCTCTATTTTAGAATTAGAGCAAGCGTTTTTCAGAGAGTTAGAACTGCCTAATTTAAAGAGAAAAGAAATGGATGAAAACCGGATTGAACATGTTGAATTTAATGACATTAGAAAAACAGGATTATGGGGAAATATCGATAAGAAACGAACAATGATATCCGCATATAAACGAAATGCGATGGGTGGTAAAGCATCTTTTCATCCAATTCATCAAGAAGACTTAAAGTTCCGCACTTGGAATGAAGTATTAAAGCCAGATTCAAAAGCTGTTGTATTAGCGATGATGGATACGAGTGGATCGATGGGAATATGGGAGAAATATATGGCACGTAGCTTCTTTTTCTGGATGACAAGATTTTTACGCACAAAGTATGAAACAGTTGATATTGAATTTATTGCTCATCATACAGAAGCGAAAGTCGTTACAGAAGAAGAATTTTTCTCAAAAGGAGAAAGTGGCGGAACAATATGTTCTTCCGTATATAAAAAAGCATTAGAACTTATCGATAATAAATATTCACCTGACCGCTATAATATTTATCCATTCCATTTTTCAGATGGTGATAATTTAACATCAGATAATGCTAGATGTGTAAAACTTGTTGAAGAGCTAATGAAGAAGTGTAATATGTTTGGGTATGGGGAAGTGAATCAGTACAACCGCCACAGTACACTCATGTCAGCCTATAAAAATATTAAAGATGAAAACTTTAGATACTATATTTTAAAGCAAAAAGCAGACGTATTTCATGCGATGAAAAGCTTTTTTAGAGAAGAATCAGGTGAGAAAATGGCATAACCTCTTTTAAAGAGGTTCTTTTTTTGTAAACTTTTTATTTTTTCAGTTGATAATGATAATGAAAATCATTATCATTTATTCGAGAAATGATTACATTTTGAATTATATATTTCGGAGGAGATGTAAAGTTGAAACAAAATAAAAGAAAACGTATAAATGCAATGATTATAGCGGCGGCGTTATCACTTCCGTTTGCTGTGTATTCAACACCTGCTTTAGCGGCAGTAGCAATTGAGGCGAATAAAACTGGACAAGGTTTAGAAGATGGTACATATGACGCTGTTATTAAAGCGTATAAAGATAAAACGAATGAAGAGTCTATGGCAGCTGTTTATATAAAGGATCCGAAATTAACAATTGAGAATGGAAAGAAAATTGTAACAGCAACGTTAAGTGATAGTGATTTCTTTCAATACTTGAAGACAGAGGATATTCACACTCCAGGTGTGTTTCATGATGTGAAAGTAATATCAGAAGACAAAAAGAAAAATGGAACGAAAGTGATTCAGTTTGAAGTAGGGGAATTAGGAAAAAGGTATAATATGCGAATGCATATTTATATTCCAACAATGGCCTATGACAATAAGTACCAAGTACAGTTTGAAGTAAATACATTGAATTTAGATAAAGATGTTCCATAAGCACAAAAGGAAAATAAAGAGGATAAAGTGGATCAACAAGATGCAAATGTAATAGTAGATAAGCAATTACAAAGGCATATTAATAAATACAACTTAGATAGAGATAATGTTGATGCGCCAATCACAAAGAAAGATTTATTAAAAATTAAAACGTTATCCATTTATTCTGGTAAAGGAATAAATGAAATAACTGGTTTAGAGTATATGACAAATTTAGAGAAGTTGACGTTACGAGAGTCTAATGTAAAAGACATATCAGCCATCTCGAAATTGAGAGGTTTGAAGTACGTTGATTTAACGTCTAATTCAATTGAAAGTATTCACCCAATTGAGCAGCTAGAGAATATTAGTATGCTTTTTTTAAGAGATAATAAAATTTCTGATCTTACACCATTAAGTAAAATGAAAAAAATTAAAACATTAGATTTAATCGGTAATAACATTAAAGATATCCAGCCATTATTTACATTATCAACTATGAAACAATTATACTTAGCAAATAATCAAATCAGTGATCTTACGGGAATTGATCGATTAAATAATGTGGAACTATTATGGATAGGGAACAATAAAATTAATAATGTTGAATCTATTAGTAAAATGAGTAATCTTATTGAACTAGAAATTTCTGATAGTGAAATAAAAGATATATCACCATTATCTCAATTAGGAAATTTACAAGTGCTGAATTTAGAAGAGAATTATATCTCTGATGTATCGCCGCTGAGCACCTTAACAAATTTACATGAGATAAATCTTGGAGCAAATGAAATTTCTGACGTAAGGCCTGTTGAGGAATTAGGTAAGCGAATTTCAATTGACATTCAAAGACAAAAAATCTTTTTAAATGAAGCAAGTGTAGATGAAGAAATAAAAATCCCAGTATACAACCTTAAAGGAGAGCCACTTCAAAATATTAATCTACAAAGTGAGGGGGCTACTCTGAATAACGGATTTATAAAATGGAATAGTCCTGGAGAAAAAATATATGAATTTAAACTAGATACTAATTCTACTGAAAGTAAAATAAGATTTAATGGCACGGTTATACAGAATATAGTTGAAAAACAAAAAGAAAGTCAAAATGTAATTCTCGATAAAACTTTACAACAACATATTAATAAAGAGAATTTAGGTAGAGAGAATGTAAACGCTCCTATCACAAAAGAAGATTTATTACAGATTAAAAAATTAGAGATACTTAAAGAAAAAGGAAATGAGATAAAAGATATAACAGGTTTAGAATACATGACGAATTTAGAAAAACTTACTTTAGAAGGAGTAGGCCTGAAAAATATTGAGTTCATCTCAAACTTGAAACAATTGAATAATGTGAATGTATCTCATAATCAAATTGAAGATATAACACCACTATCTTCATTGGAAAATTTACAGTGGTTAAATCTTGCGGACAATCATATTAAAGATGTAACGGTTATTGGTTCCATGCTAAACTTATTTAGCTTAAATCTAGCTGGAAATGAGATTCGTGATGTAAGGCCGTTAATACAATTAGGTCAGTGGTTTACAATTGATGTTGGAAGACAAAATATCATTTTAAATGATGCAAAAATAAACGAAGAAATTCAAATTCCTGTATATGATTTAGAAGGAGAAAGTATTGAAAATATTCAATTGGTAAGTGAGGGAGGGACGTTTAATAACGGAGTAATAAAATGGAGTACCCCAGGTGAAAAGGTGTATAAATTTGATTTAGATTCTGATGAAATTAGCATAAGGTTTAACGGAACAGTTATACAGAATATAGTGGAAAAAGAAGAAGAAAAAGAGCCGGTAAAAGAAATTGAAGAAACAAAAGAAGAAGTGAAAGAGCCGGTAAAAGAAGTTGAAGAAACAAAAGAAGAAGTGAAAGAACCAACAAAAGAAGTTGAAGAAGCGAAAGAAGAAGTAAAAGAGCCAACAAAAGAAGTTGAAGAAACAAAAGAAGAAGTGAAAGAACCGGTAAAAGAAGTTGAAGAAGCGAAAGAAGAAGTAAAAGAGCCAACAAAAGAAGTTGAAGAGGTAAAAGAAGAAGTAAAAGAACCAACGAAAGAAGTTGAAGAAACAAAAGAAGAAGTAAAAGAACCGGTAAAAGAAGTTGAAGAAGCGAAAGAAGAAGTAAAAGAGCCAACAAAAGAAGTTGAAGAGGTAAAAGAAGAAGTAAAAGAACCAACGAAAGAAGTTGAAGAAACAAAAGAAGAAGTAAAAGAACCGGTAAAAGAAGTAAAAG
Organism: Bacillus sp. CPT56D-587-MTF; assembly: GCF_058792335.1. Classification (NCBI taxonomy): domain Bacteria; kingdom Bacillati; phylum Bacillota; class Bacilli; order Caryophanales; family Bacillaceae; genus Bacillus; species Bacillus sp. CPT56D-587-MTF. The sequence continues at coordinate 144,302 of NZ_JBYTEF010000001.1, forward strand.
AGGAAGTAAAAGAGCCAACGAAAGAAGTTGAAGAAGCGAAAGAGGAAGTGGACGAGCCAACAACAGGAGTTGAAGGATCGAAAGCGGAGGTAAAAGAAACAGGAAAAGAAATTGAAGGTTCAAAAGACGCGGTAAATCAATCAGCAGTAGTCCAAGAACAAAACGTGAATAATCAAGTTGTGAAAGAAAATAAACCAGCTGTTAATAAGCAAGAAGAAAGTAAGAAATCATTAGGAGCAACAGGTGGACAAGAGAATACATCAACATTACTTTCAGGCATAGCGTTAGTTCTTTCAGCACTGAGTATGTTTGTATTTAGAAAGAGATTATTTAAGAAATAAAAAACGTTTTATCTTATTATAACGTAAGATGATTATATGAGTTTTTGAGAAGACATTATCATGGCGATTTCATTTTGAAATATGCTTATGGTGATGTCTTTTTTAGAAGGATATAAATGGAAAAGGTGTGAATATATTAGTGAAGGAGGAGAGGTTATGTATGTCAGTTCTATTTTGAAAATTGAAGAGGTGGCAGCATTTATTGCGAATATGAATAAAGATGCTACTCATCATGTTGGCTATTGTGGAGATGAGAAAGAGGAGTTGTTACAGACAATTATTCATGATTTTTCAGATATAGGCTGGGAACAATCTTTTGTTGCTACTTATGAGAATAATAATTTAATAGGTTTATTAGGATTTGATGTGGATGAAGTAAAGAAATGTGCAGAGATATGGGGGCCGTTTATTATCGAAGAGAATTGGGAAGAAGTTGCTTTACATATGTGGAAGGAACTTATAGAAAAGGTGCCTTTTCATATTGAGAGATTTTATGGTTTTTATCATGTGGAAAATAATAATTGTGCCCGTTTAATGAGGAATTTACATGCAAAAGAACAAGGTCGACATAGTATTCTCGTTTTAAATAATATTGTGGAGCACCGTATTATATGTAATGTAGAAGAGGCTTTACCACAAGTGTTTGAGCAGTTTATCGCTTTACACAATCATGTATTTTCTAATACGTATTATGACGGAAACGAAATTATTGAACGTTTAAGTAATACGAATAAATTATTTGTAAGTATGAAGAATGATAAGTTAGAAGGTTATGTATATGTGGAAGTAAATCCAGAGTTTCAAGAAGCGAATATCGAATTTATTGCAACCGCTGAAAATAGTAGAAGAAAAGGTGTCGGAGAGCGGTTATTACAAAAGGCAATTCAGTATATTATTTCCTTCCAAGGAATGAAGGAGATAGAATTATGTTTGAATACGAATAATGATCGTGCGATGAAATTGTACAAGAAAGTAGGATTTGAGGAGAAGGCATGTTTACAACACTATATAATAGAGTGAAAACCCATTCGTATGAAAATTATATTTCATACGAATGGGTTTTATTAATCTACTTTTCCCTCAGTTGTTACGGATTCAGAAGTAATTTGAGGTGCTAATCGTTACATAACCTTTTTTATTTTTTGAGATACTTCTTTTGTTTGCAAATTAACATCTTCTTTTCGCAGCTCCTTAAAGAGCGAAATGACCATAAGAACGACTACGATAGAAAATGGTAGTGCTGCGATGATAGCTGCGATTTGTAGTGCATTTAATCCTCCAGCTTGTAATAAAATAGCGGCAATTATCGCGATTGTTAATCCCCATATAAGTTTTAAACTATTTTTCGGTGATAAGCTTCCGTTACTCGTTTGCATGGAAACAACAAATGTTGCTGAATCGGCAGAAGTAACGAAAAATGTGGCTACTAAAATTAACCCGATAATCGTTAAAAATGTAGAGAATGGTAGATGTGAAATAACAGCAAATAATCCAATCTCTGTACCATTTTTTGCAATTTCATCAGCTATTCCAAGCGATTGGAACATTTCCATATGAATTGCGGTACCACCAAATACTGCAAACCAAAATGTACAGATAAGAGTTGGGACTAATACAACTCCAAAAATAAATTCTTTTATTGTGCGTCCTTTAGAAATACGTGCGATAAATGTGCCGACGAATGGAGACCAAGAGATCCACCATCCCCAATAGAAAATAGTCCAGTTTTCAATCCAAGAAGAAGATTTTTCACTAAATGCTCCTAAATTTAATCCCATACTAGGTAAAGCGCCGATATAAGAACCGAGTGTAGATGTGAAATATTTCATAATAAATACAGTTGGTCCTAAAAGTAAGAAAGAGATGAGTAAAATACCTGCAAGAGAGAAATTCAAGTTACTCAAATATTTAATCCCACGATCTAAGCCAGTTTGTGCACTTGTTAAATATAAAACAGCGAAGATAGCTATAAGTACGAGCTGAGTAAGTAAAGTGTTATGAATGGAAGGGAATAAATAGCTTAATCCTCCAGCAATTTGTTGAGCACCAATCCCAACAGATGGTACAATGCCAAATACTGTGGCTAAAACAGCTAGAATATCAACTGTTTTTCCAATACGAGAATTTTTCGATCGATTAAATAATGGAGTAACTGTAGCCCCGATAGTGCTACCTTTTTGTTTGCGGAATGTGAAATATGCAATTGTTAAAGCGACCATTGCGTATAGTGACCACGGAAAGAGTCCCCAGTGGAAAAATGAATATTGCATAGCGAGTTTGGCGCTTTCTTCTGTACCTGCTTTTCCTGTTAACGGATCTGTAAAATGTGAAATCGGTTCAGCGATTCCATAAAAGAGGAGTCCAATTCCCATTCCTGCCCCAAACAACATGGATAGCCAAGATGGATAATTATATTTTGGCTTTTCTCCATCTTTACCGAGACGAATAGAACCGTACTTGGAAAATGCTAAATAAGCAGCCAAAATAATCATTGTAGTCATAAGTAGAGAGTAAAACCATCCAAATTTATTGAGGATAAATGAGTTTAAAGAAGATGTAACACTTTGTAAATCGTAGCCTTGTATCCAACTTGCTGGGGTAATTCCCCATATAATGAATAATGTTGTTAGCAAGAAGGAGATATAAAATACACTGTTTTCTTTTTTTATCATAGAATCCCACCCTTATTTAATAAAGTTAACAATTATAATAATCATAACAATTAAGTTTTTAATTGTCAAAAAATTCCCTTTTTATAATGTGAAAGGATGCAATTTGTTTTAGGGAGGTAAAGAGCAATGCGTTCACGATATGTACAAATTATAGGAAGAAATAATATGAAATATTGCATTTTATATTGTTACATCCAGATTTTATGTTAAATTCTTGAATGGAATATTAAAATAGGGGGTCAGGATATGAACAAGAAATCAAAGATCAATAAAGTGATGCTTAGCATTAGTACAATGGCTTTATCGTTAGGCGCACTTCAAACTCATGCAGCAGCGGAAGAAAAAGTACCGTATAACGTGTTAAAAACGAAACCGGTTGGAATTGAAAAGTCGGTAGATGAAGTTGGACATATTTCAAAAGTTGATGAAACTTTATCATTTCAAGAACGTTTAAAAGTAGGAGATTTTTCACAGCGACCAGCATCTATTACGAAGAAAACTGCAGTAAAGCAGGTTAAAGAAAGCTATTCAATGGCTGATTTAAACAAAATGAATGACCAAGAATTAGTTGAAACGTTAGGCAGTATTAAATGGCACCAAATTACAGACTTATTCCAGTTTAATGAAGATGCAAAGGCTTTTTATAAAGATAAAGGAAAAATGCAAGTCATTATAGATGAATTAGCTCATAGAGGTAGTACATTTACGAAAGATGATTCAAAAGGAATTCAAACGTTTACTGAAGTGCTGCGTTCAGCTTTTTATCTTGCATTTTATAATAGTGAATTAAGCGACTTAAATGAAAGAAGCTTCCAGGATAAATGTTTACCTGCTTTAAAAGCAATCGCAAAAAATCCAAACTTTAAGCTTGGTACAGTTGAACAAGATACAGTCGTATCTGCATACGGTAAATTAATTAGTAATGCTTCAAGCGATGTTGAAACGGTTCAATACGCATCGAATATTTTAAAGCAATACAATGATAATTATACTACTTATGTAAATGATCGAATGAAGGGACAAGCAATATACGATATTATGCAAGGTATTGACTATGATATACAGTCGTACTTAACTGAGGCTCGTAAAGAAGCGAATGAAACGATGTGGTATGGAAAAGTAGATGGGTTTATTAATGAAATAAATCGTATTGCTCTTCTAAATGAAGTAACGTCAGAAAATAAATGGCTCGTTAATAATGGAATTTATTTTGCTAGCCGTTTAGGGAAGTTTCATAGCAATCCAAATAAAGGATTAGAGGTTGTTACACAAGCAATGCATATGTACCCGCGCTTAAGTGAACCGTATTTTGTTGCGGTAGAACAAATTACAACAAATTATAATGGTAAAGATTATAGCGGGAATACAGTAGATTTAGAGAAAATACGTAAAGAAGGAAAAGAGCAATACTTACCAAAAACGTATACATTCGACGATGGATCAATTGTGTTCAAAACAGGAGATAAAGTATCAGAAGAAAAAATTAAGAGACTATATTGGGCTGCGAAGGAAGTAAAGGCACAGTATCACCGTGTAATTGGAAATGACAAAGCGTTAGAGCCAGGAAATGCGGATGATGTATTAACGATCGTAATTTATAATAGTCCAGATGAATATCAGTTAAATAGACAATTGTATGGATATGAAACAAACAACGGTGGAATTTATATTGAAGAGACAGGTACATTCTTTACATATGAGCGTACACCAGAGCAAAGTATTTATAGTTTAGAAGAGTTATTCCGTCATGAATTTACTCATTATCTGCAAGGGAGATATGAAGTTCCTGGTTTATTTGGAAGAGGAGATATGTATCAAAATGAAAGGCTAACTTGGTTCCAAGAAGGAAATGCAGAGTTTTTCGCAGGATCTACTCGTACGAATAACGTTGTACCAAGAAAGAGTATAATTAGCGGATTATCATCTGATCCTGCAAGCCGTTATACAGCAGAGCGTACACTATTTGCTAAATACGGTTCTTGGGATTTCTATAATTACTCGTTCGCATTGCAGTCTTACTTATATACGCATCAGTTTGAAACATTTGATAAAATTCAAGATTTGATTCGTGCGAATGACGTGAAAAATTATGATGCATATCGTGAAAATCTAAGTAAAGATCCTAAGTTAAATAAAGAGTATCAAGAGTATATGCAGCAGTTAATTGATAATCAAGATAAATATAATGTACCGGAAGTAGCAGATGATTATTTAGCTGAACATGCACCGAAATCGTTAACTGAAGTGAAAAAAGAAATTAGTGATACGTTGCCTATGAATGATACAAAAATGACAAAACATAATTCTCAATTCTTTAATACATTTACATTAGAAGGTACGTATACAGGTAGTGTCACAAAAGGTGAATCAGAAGATTGGAAAGCAATGAGTAAAAGAGTAAATGAATCTTTAGAACAATTGGCGCAAAAAGAATGGAGTGGCTACAAAACTGTTACAGCATACTTCGTCAATTATCGTGTGAATAGCTCAAATGAATTTGAATATGATGTAGTCTTCCATGGAATCGCAAAAGATGATGGAGAAAATAAAGCTCCAACGGTTAATATAAATGGCCCTTATAGCGGTCTTGTAAAAGAGGGAATTCAATTTAAAAGTGATGGCTCAAACGATGAAGATGGAAAAATTGTTTCTTATTTATGGGAATTTGGAGATGGAAGCACAAGTGCAGAAGTGAATCCAGTACATGTATATGAAAGAGAAGGTTCTTATAAAGTATCGTTAAGAGTAAAAGATGATAAGGGAAAAGAGAGCAGAAGCGAAACAACTGTTACGATTAAAGATGGAAGTTTAACAGAATCAGAACCAAATAATCGTCCAGAGGAAGCAAATCGTATCGGGCTAAATAGTACGATAAAAGGTAGTCTTATTGGCGAGGACCACACTGATGTTTATACATTTAATGTAGCATCAGCGAAAGATATCGACATTTCTGTTTTAAATGAGTATGGAATTGGGATGACATGGGTACTTCACCATGAATCAAATATGCAAAATTATGCAGCTTACGGTCAAGCCAATGGGAATCATATAGAAGCGAAATTTAATGCAAAACCAGGCAAGTATTACTTGTATGTATATAAATATGATAATGGCGATGGAACGTACTCATTATCAGTAAAGTGAAACTTTAATCATTCATTCCCCAATGATTATTAGCCCACACCAATCGGGGGAAAATAAGTGATTTTCCAATGTATGTTTAACTTTACTTTTTGTGGAAAATAGTATATTATATAGATATATAATATATCGGTTATTTTCTAGGAGGAGCCTGTCACAATAGGTTTCTCCTGTTCTTTTTTAGGGGCCTGTTTTACAGGCTTTTCTTTAAAAAGTAAATAACTGAAAATTAAGAACTATAATCTTTGAAAGAGGTGGGGCATACACATAACAAAAAAGGGATTGTTTAAGAAAGGGGGATAAGAAATGGTCTTGTTTGGTTATCCACTTGAAACAATTTATTTATATGGATTTATTATTGCTACTATACTCACTGTTATTTATATCTTCTTTGGAGATATATTTGAATCGATATTTAGTTTTGGGGGCGGATCTGTATCCGTTGTTACTTTATTACTTAGTTTCTTCGCCATGTTATGTGGGCTTAGTTATATAGGAGAGTACTTATTTTCCTTTAATAGTATTACTATTTTCGGGGCTGCATTTGCTATATCTTTTCTCGGTGTTTTCATCATGAAAATACTAATTTTAAAACCGATTGCAGAAGCAGAACAAAATACGATGCAACGTATGGATGAATTTATCGGTTGCAAAGGAGAAGTCATTACGACAATTCCTACAGAAGGATTTGGTGAAGTATTAATTTTATCCCAATTTGGAAGTAATGCAATCCCAGCTAAAACTGTTGGAAAAAAAGATATTTCGCAAGGAACAGAGGTTATTATCGAGGGAGTCCAAGATGGTGTTTTACTTGTACAAAACATCGCTTATTCTTTAAAAAAACCAAAATTATAAGGGGGAATTTACATGACGATTCCATTAATTATCGGTGGAGTTTTACTGGCAATTTTAATTCTACTCATTTTAGTATTCATTACGAAGTATCGTACGGTTGGTCCAGATGAAGCGTTAATTGTTACAGGGAACTGGCTTGGTGGAGGAAAGAATGTTGTTACCACTGATGATGGAAAGAAGATTAAGATTATCCGCGGGGGCGGTACTTTCGTAGTTCCAATTATGCAAAGAGCAGAGCCTTTAAGCCTATTAAACTACAAATTAGAAGTTGGTACACGTGATACGTATACGAAGCAAGGTGTTCCAGTTACAGTAAATGGTGTTTCTATTATTAAAGTAGGTTCTACAATTGAAGAAGTATCTACTGCAGCTGAGCAATATTTAGGAAAAGAAACAGAAGAGTTAAAAGTAGAAGCAAAAGAGGTTTTAGAAGGTCACTTACGTGCAATCTTATCTTCTATGACAGTAGAGGATGCGTATAGTAATAGAGAGCAATTTGCTCAAAAGGTACATGAAGTAGCTTCTACAGATTTAAAGAAGATGGGACTTCGCATTGTTTCTTTCACAATTAAAGAAATAATGGATAAAAACGGATACTTAGATGCGCTTGGTCAGCCGCAAATTGCGACAGTTAAGCGTGATGCAACAATTGCAAATGCAGAGCGTGAAAAAGAAGCACGTATTGAAAAAGCACGTGCTGAAAAAGAGGCAAAAGAAGCAGAATATCAACGTGATGCACAAATCGCTGAAGCTGAAAAACATAAAGAATTAAAAGTACAGTCCTATAAGAGAGAACAAGAGCAAGCACGTGCAGATGCGGATCTTTCTTACGAATTACAACAAGCGAAAGCACAACAAGGTGTTACAGAAGAGCAAATGCGCGTTAAAATCATTGAGCGTGAAAAGCAAATCGAGTTAGAAGAAAAAGAGATTGCGCGTCGTGAAAAGCAATACGATGCAGAAGTTAAGAAAAAAGCAGATGCAGATCGTTATGCTGTTGAGCAATCAGCAGAAGCAGAAAAAGTAAAACAAATTAAAAAGGCAGATGCGGATCAATATAAGATTGAAGCTGAAGCGAGAGCTCGTGCGGAAGAAGTACGTGTGGAAGGTTTAGCGAAGGCGGAAATCGAAAAAGCGCAAGGTCAAGCGAAAGCGGAAGTACAAAAAGCGCAAGGAACAGCAGAGGCAGATGTTATTAGATTAAAAGGTTTAGCAGAAGCAGAAGCGAAACAAAAAATTGCTGAAGCATTTGAATTATATGGTCAAGCGGCAATTATGGATATGGTTCTTAAAATGCTTCCAAGTTATGCGAAGGAAGTTGCAAGTCCGCTTAGTAATATTGATAAAATCACAGTTGTCGATACAGGCGGCGGTGGTAAAAATAGCGGGGCCGGAAAAGTTGCGGGCTATGCGACTGATTTAATGGCAACGATGCAAGAAACGTTAAAGGCTTCTTCTGGAATTGACTTAAAAGAGCTATTAGAAGGATTTGCAGGAAAAGGAGCAGTGCAACAATTATCAAGTGATAAACCTGTTGTATCTGTAGTAGAAGATAAGAAAAAAGAAGTAGATAAAGAATAGTAAGGTGGAAAGAACCTCTAGTAAGTGAAATACTAGAGGTTCTCCTATGAATTATAATATTTCGAATAATATACATTTTTATACATTGTTTTAATTATTTAATTTATATAGAATGAAAAAGATATGTATCAATTCTTTAGATGTATAAAAAGATAGAGAGTCTCATTGATACATTTAAATCGTATTATTTTTATAGAAAGATTAAATGTTAATTAATTACATTTAAAACGGTATGGAGGGGTAGAAGTATGTTTCAAGGGAAATTAAGGAGTAGTAGTTTAAAAACAAAGTTACTTGTATCATTTATTATTATTTTAATTCTTCCAAGTATTGTAATTGGTTGGACGTCTTATCAACAGGCGAAGACGAATTTTAATGAAACGATTTTAAACTCGGCGAAAGATAATATAAAAATTTTGGATAATGTAATTAATAAAGAATTGGATAGTAAAAAAGTAGATGCAACTTATTTTACGAAATTATTCACACAATCAAGTTACCACGCAGATCAAATTCAAAACATACAAAATAAACTAGAAGAATACAATAAACTGCATCCAGAAATGGAAGCAATCTATACAGGATCTGGTAATGGACAGTTCATTCAATCACCAGCTATTCAGATGCCAGATGGATATAATCCTACAGAAAGAGATTGGTATAAAGAGGCCGTGAAGAAAAGTGGAGAGGTAATTGTAACTGCTCCATATAAGTCAAAAACGACAGGGAATATTGTTATTACACTAGCAAAACAAAACGAGGATAAAAGTGGAGTTCTTGGGATTGACTTAATCATTAATAATATTGTTACTACTTCCAAGATGGTTAATATTGGTAAGGAAGGATATGTAGCGATATTTGATCAAGATAAAAATGTAGTAGCGCACCCGAAAATGAAGCCAGGAGAGAAATTAGAAGAGAAACTTAGTAAAGAATTGTATAAACAGGAAGCTGGGGATTTTCATTATTCATTAGATGGTGAAGATCGCAATATCACTTTTAAAACGAATAAGAAAACTGGGTGGAAAATAGCAGGAATTATGCCTTCCAAAGAAATTATCGAAGCGGCTGAACCTATTTTCTATAAAACAGTAACTGTTCTTGGAATTTCACTAATAATCGGTGGGATTGTAATTTACTTCATAATTGCGTCTATTATTAAACCGTTAAAACAACTTGTCATATCATCGAAGAAGATTAGTGAAGGTGATTTAACAGAATCAATTACAGTTCATTCTAAAGATGAAATTGGACAGCTAGGAGAAAGTTTTAACGAGATGGCTGCATCGTTACAAAGTGTCATTTCCAATATAAACACTTCAGCAAGTCATGTAGCGGCATCTTCAGAAGAATTAACAGCTAGTATGAAGCAGACAAGCGAAGCAACGGAACAAATTACACAGGCGATAGAGCAAGTATCAAGTGGTGCAGAAATACAAACGAAAGAAGTTGAAGAAGGAGCAACATTGTTAGAAGAAGTTACAGAAGGAATTCAGCGTGTTGCAGATAGTTCTTCATTAGTATCTACAGCCTCTATGTATACGAAGAAAAAAGCTGAAAATGGTGGGAAGTTAGTTGAACAAACTGTGAATCAAATGCAATTAATTCATGAGTCTGTTTCACAGTCAGACAAAATCATTGGTTTGTTAGACGATAAGTCGAAACAAATTGGAGCAATCCTTGAAGTGATTCAACATATTGCAGAACAGACAAATTTATTAGCGTTAAATGCGGCAATTGAGGCTGCGAGAGCTGGAGAGCAAGGAAGAGGATTTGCAATTGTAGCAGATGAAGTGCGAAAGCTAGCAGAACAATCAGGACAGTCTTCTACGGAAATTGGGAAACTAGTGAAAGAGATTCAATTTGATATAAAAGAAACAGTAAGCTCTATGAATCAAGTTGGAGCAGAAGTACAATCAGGACTTGTAGTTGCAAATGAAACGAAGCAAAGCTTTGCCGAAATATTGAAGTCTACAAATGATACAGTTGTACAAATTGATAGCATGGTAGATGTAGCAAAACAAATGACGGTAGATGCAAAACAAGTAAGTGCATCTATTAATGAAATTGCAGCTACAATTGAAGAAAATGCAGCAAGCGTTCAAAATATTGCTGGTTCTTCAGAAGAACAATTAGCTTCAGTAGATGAAATAAATGCAGCAGCAGTCCATTTATCACAAATGGCAGAAGAATTACAAGAGATGATTAGTAAGTTTAAAGTGTAATAACAAATATTAAGAAACGAGGTAATAATTTTACTTCGTTTCTTTTTTTATGAAGAGAAAAAGAAAGAAATATAGAGTAACCGTGTTATGATTAAGTATAATTAAAGAGACTGTATATTCTTTAAATTCTATCTTTAATCATGTTAGGGGAATGGTTTTGAAATTAAAAAAATTAAAACTCCAACCGAGAATTACATTAACTATTAGTACACTTATTTTAGTGGTACTTCTGCTAACGAGTTATTTATTTTATTACATATTATCTGAAACGGTAGAAGAGCAAATTGGGAAACGGGCTTTGCATGTTGCGAAAACAGTTGCCGCGATACCAGAAATTCAGGAAGCTTTTCAAAAAGAAAATCCAGCTTCTATTATTCAGCCAATCGCAGAAAAAATTCGAATGGATACAGAGGCTGACTTCATTGTAGTTGGAAACAAAGAGGGGATTCGTTATGCGCATCCTGAGCGAGATAAAATAGGAGAAAAAATGGTTGGCGGAGATAATAAAGGCGTTTTATTAGAAGGAAAATCATATGTTTCGAAAGCAACTGGATCATTAGGCCCTTCATTACGCGGAAAAGTTCCAATCCGTAATCAGGAAAATGAAATCATTGGTGTGGTGTCTGTTGGATTTTCAATGGCTGATATTCATGGAGCGGTAGAAGTGTATGGAAAGCGTGTATTTTGGATTACAATAATAGGGCTATTAATTGGAGTAATCGGCTCTATATATTTAGCGGCAAGTATAAAAAGAATGATGTTCGGGATGGAACCAGAAGAAATTTCATCTTTATATGAAGAGCATAGTACAGTGATTCAATCTGTACGTGAAGGGATTATTGTAATCGATAAAAATGGCATGATTAGTTTAGTCAATCAAGCAGCTTATGATATTCTTTCGCTAGATAAACAACAAAATATTATTGGGGAATTTATTTTAAATGTAATTCCTAATTCAACGATACTAGATGTACTTCAAACTGGTGAAGAACAGTTTGATCGCCAATTAAATATAAAAGGACAGGCTGTTATTGCGAACCGTCTACCTATTAAAGTAAAGAATAAAGTAACTGGCGTTGTATCGAGCTTACGTTTGAAATCTGAAATGGATCAGTTAACAGCAGAATTATCTCAGACGAAGCAATATACAGAGGCATTACGAGCGCAAGCGCACGAATATAATAATTTATTGTATACGCTTTCAGGTCTTATTCAATTAGAATCATACGAAGATGCTTTAGAGCTTATTCATAAGGAAACAGCGGTATATCAAGATTTTGTTCAATTTATTATGAAGCGGATTCAAAATCCATGGCTAGGTGGAATTTTAATTGGATTTTATAATAGAGCACGAGAGTTGAAGATTGATTTTATGCTAGATAGAGAAAGTGGTTTAGAAAAATTAAGTCCACATATTGAGAGTAATTATGTCGTTTCTATTTTAGGAAATTTAATTACGAATGCATTTGAAGCAATTGAAAAAAATGAAGAGAATGATAAGAAAGTAAGGATGTTTGTAACTGATATTGGAGAAGAAATATTAATTGAAGTGGAAGATTCAGGGCAAGGGATTCATGATGAAATAATTACTAGCATATTCTATAAAGGCTTTTCGACGAAAGAAGGAGGAGAGCGAGGATATGGATTAGCAAAAGTGAAAGAGTTAGTAGAAGATTTAAATGGAAGTATTGCAATTGAAAAAGGGGATTTAGGTGGTGCGTTATTTATTATTGCACTACCGAAAGAGAGAGGCGAATAGTAATGGGTGAGGAGATTGAAGTATTAATTGTAGAAGATGATATTCGGATTGCTGACATTCATCGTCGTTTTACTGAGAAAATTGAGGGATTTAAAGTAATTGGAACGGCAACGACTGGAGAACAAGCGAAAGAATGGCTAGAGCTTGTGAAGCCACAGCTTGTTTTATTAGATGTGTACTTACCTGATATGCAAGGAACGGAACTTGTCACATATATTAGGCATCATTTGCACGATACAGATATTATTATGATTACAGCGGCATCGGAAACAGATGTAGTGAGGCACGCCCTGCGGGGCGGAGTAACAGATTATATCGTAAAGCCACTAATGTTTGATCGATTTAAAGCAAGTCTGGAAGGCTATCAAAAAAAGATTATACAGTTAAAGAAAAATAATCAATTATCTACGGAGCAAATTGAATATTTATGGTCTCAAAGAGGGGTGAAGGGAGATCAAATAGAATATGCCCCGAAAGGGATAGATCCTTTAACTTTAGCGAAAATAAAAAAGCATATGTTAACAGTTAATGAAGAAGGGATTACAGCAGAGGTGCTAAGTTCAATGGTAGGCGTAAGCCGATCAACGGCAAGGCGTTATTTAGAGTATTTGATATCTGGGAAGAAGGTCCACGCAGAGCTAATATATGGAAGTGTTGGGAGACCCGAGAGACGTTATTTTCTTGTTTCTTCATAATAAAAAACAGTAGAGGATTTTATTCCTTCTACTGTTTTTTTTTGCATCTTATATTGGAATAATCCCAATTACAATTCCGGTAATTAACATAACCATTGTCGTTCCAACGGCCCACAATAAAGTGAAGCGTTGATGTTCACCGAAATCAACTTTTGCCATTCCAACCAATAAATAAGTGGAAGCGACAAGAGGACTTAATAAGTGAACGGGTTGCCCAAGTAAGGAAGCGCGTCCCATTTCAGCTGCACTAATTCCGTAAGTAGCAGCAGCTTTCGTCAAAATAGGTAATACCCCGAAGTAAAATGCATCATTAGACATGAAAAATGTGAATGGCATACTGAGAAGTGCTGTAATAATTGGCAATTGTGGTCCAAGTGCATCTGGTATAAGAGTTACTACACTGTTAGCCATTGCATCTACCATTTTTGTTCCAGATAAAATACCAGTGAAAATACCGGCAGCAAATACGAGAGAAACAACTGCTAATACATTCCCAGCATGAGAAGCAATACGTTCTTTCTGTTGCTCTAAGTTTGGATAGTTAATCATAACAGCGATAGCAAAAGCGACTGTAAATAAAACAGGTAATGGCATAACTTCTAGTATGAGACAGACAAGTAATGTGGCGGTTAATAAAAAGTTAATCCATAGAAGTTTAGGGCGTTTATGCACTGCTGCTTCGACAGTTGCAGCTTGCTCATCCATTGTTTGCATTTGTTTTAAATACTGTACATCCATAATTCCTAAACGTTTTCTTTCTTTTTTTCCAAGATAGTAGGCAACGAAAACAACCCAAATTGCACCAGCAATCATTCCTGGAATAAGAGGTGTAAATAATTCGGAAGCCTCAAGTCCAAGTGCGCTCATAACACGAGCTGTGGGTCCACCCCAAGGTGTAAGATTTGTTACCCCTGCTCCTAACATAACAACTCCAGCTAATATGAGGGGGTTCATTCCAAGGCGCTTATATAGTGGATACATTGCGGAAACTGTAATCATGTATGTTGTTGTACCATCACCATCTAGAGAAACGATAATAGTTAATATAGCCGTTCCGACAACGATTTTTAAAGGATCTCCTTTTACAAATTTTAAAATCTTACTAATGACAGGATCGAATAAACCGCTATCAATCATAATCCCAAAATATAAAATAGCGAACATAAGCATAATACCAGTAGGTGCTAATTTTTGGATCCCCTCTAACATCATAGGCCCCATATTGGCATAGAATCCGCCAATTAATGCAAAAACACTCGGAATTAATATTAATGCTACTAGCGCTGACATACGTTTCGTCATAATTAAAAACATAAAGACAAATACCATCGCAAATCCAAGTAGTGCTAACATGTAATTTCCCCCTCAAAAGAATGATTGCGCTTTCAAAATAGAATAAAAATTCAGAAAAAGGTTTTTTATTTATAATAAAAGCATCTATTCAAATGGTAAATAATTTGAAAAATAACATCATTAGAAGCATAATTTTTATTTTGTTCATTTTGTTCACGGTAGTTAATTTGAATTTTTAAAAAGTAAGCTGCTTCTCGTAAGAATGGTAGAATAAGATGAAAATAGTGAAGTGTGAAATAGGGAGTAGATGTTATATGAAAACGAGAATTGAAGAGATTTATAGCTCTTATGAAGGAAAAGTAGAGGAGATTTTTATTAATGAATCTTCTTACGTATATGAATGGGAAAAATTACTGATGATCCGAAAAAATGACGGTGAGCTTAAAAAAATTGCAGTCGGGATTAGTGGAAATATAAGATTGGTAAATGTAGAAGTTGGACAGGAAATTAGTGCGGATACATTATTAGTTAAATTAGAAGATGATTTGTTAATTACAGGTTGCGAGTGATGAGAGATGTGTAGAAATAACTACACATCTTTTTTTGTTTCCTATATTACAAAAAGCACATTGTTTTTTCACAAATCTCACACAACCTTTTGGTATTCTTTTCGTGGAGTATACGGTTTCTAGGGAGGAATATTGATGAAAGTAAAATATGTCGTACTTGCTATATGTTTATGTTTCGTATTTACGGTAGTCGGGTGTGGGAAAAAGGAAACAGCAGCTGTTGCCATTGATGAGAAACATGATAAATGTGATATTTGCCAAATTGGGGTAACAGATAATCAATTTGCAACAGAAATTATTTTAGAAAATGGAAAAGCGTTAAAGTTTGATGATATCGGTTGTATGTATAAATGGATGGAGATCAACTCAGATGAAAAGACGAAAGAGAAATTTGTCCGAGATTATGATTCGAAAGATTGGATTTCGTTAGAAGACGCTACTTACGTATATGATAAAACAATAACGACACCGATGGCTTATAATGTCATTTCATTTAAAAATAAAAAAGATGCAGAGAGCTTTGTATCTAACTATAAGGGGAAAGTTCTTTCGTATAAAGAGCTAGCAGAGCATAAATGGGAAATGAATAAAGAGATGATGGGGAAACCGAAAGCAGGAAATCATGGTGGACATCATTAATAGAAAAAGACAACTATGTAGTTGTCTTTTTCTCAGGCTGTGGAGAAAGTCTTCTCCACAGCCTGTTTTTGTGTCTGAACCTCTTTTTATGTGTCAACACTGATAAAAAAGAGGAAAAGGAGAGATTTTTTATGATGGGTGCTTTAAAAAATCATCGTGATGAGCGTGTATCTGTTTCTGTAGAAGAGTTGGTTCCACAAGATCATTTCCTTCGTGCAATTGAAGCGACAATTAGTTTTGATTTTATTGAAGAGAAGTTACGCCCTTATTACTGTGAAAACAATGGACGCCCGTCCATTCATCCTATTGTTTTATTTAAGATGATGTTTATTGGATATTTTTACGGTATTCGTTCTGAGCGTCAATTGGAAAAGGAAATTAAAACGAATATTGCCTACCGTTGGTTTTTAGGGTTTTCTCTATCGGATACTATTCCGGATCACTCTACAATCAGTTGGAATCGTCGTACTCGTTTTATTCATACAAATATTTTCGAAGAAATTTTTGATGAGATTGTGAGACAAGCGACGGAGCACCGGATGGTAGGAGGACGTGCACTGATGACAGATTCTACACATATTAAGGCCAATGCCAATAAAAATAAATTTGTACATAAATATAAAAAAGAAAAAGCAAAGTTTTATATAGACGAGCTAGAAGCTGCGGTAATCGAAGATCGTGAGGTACATGGAAAAAAGAATTAAAACCTAGAAAGGAAAGTGATACCCCTACCAAAAAAACTCGTATAAGTACAACGGATCCAGATAGTGGATTTTTAATGAGAGATGGAAAACCAAATGGTTTTCATTTCTTGGATCATCGTACGACTGATGCGAAGTACAATATTATTACAGATACCTATGTAACGGCTGGAAATATGGCAGATTCCGAGCCGTATTTAGCACGCCTCCAAGCTCAGATTGATAAATTCGACTTCAAAGTAGAAGCTGTTGCCCTTGATGCTGGCTATTTTACAGGATATATCTGTAAGAAACTATCAGAACGGAATATATTTATGGTGATGGGGTATCGCCGATTTGGAAAACGGAATAAAGAAGTACCGAAAAGCCAATTTAAATATGTAGAAGAAATGAATGTTTTCGCTTGTCCGATGGGATGTATTCTAGAATATGTAACAACTGATCGTGAAGGATACCGTCAATACAAATCGAATCCAGAAGACTGCGCTGTTTGTCCGTTACGTGAGGTGTGCTTTTCAAAGAAACAAAAACAAAAAGTTATCACTCATCATGTGTGGGAGAAATATAAGGATATTGCTAGAAAAAACAAGCTAACAGCTACAGGGAAAAGGTTGTATAAAGTACGCTGTTCCACTATAGAGCGAAGCTTTGCAGACGCCAAAGAACTACATGGCTACCGCTATGCCCGGTTTCGAGGGCTGAAGTCTGTCCAAATGCAAGCTTATCTCACCGCAGCTTGTCAAAACATGAAAAAAATAGCCCTCCACCTGACCAAAAAGGGTCAGGTGGAGGGCTATTTTTTAAAATTCTATTATTTTATGTTGTTTTTATTCGCTAAAATCAAAAAAGATTCCAGAGTGTTGGGAACCCTAAAGGGTTTCCCAACACTCTGAGAAAAAGACAACTATGTAGTTGTCTTTTTCTATTATTACTCAGGTGCAAATATAGAAAAGGTGTAAAATTTTTAGCAGAACGGTTACAATGGAATATAGTAACCTAAAGCAATCATTTATGTACTTTTTAGAAATGTATACAAATGCGGTAAAAACGTGCTAAACTAATTGCTTCATAATGTTAATGATGGGGCCATCAGGCGTATCATTTCAATAGGTTGAGAAACATAGTATAAGCTTAAGATAATCCGATTAAAGAAGGAATCTAAAGGGCTTATGGATAAATGTACTCAAGAAGAGTTATTGTATGTGATGGAGGAATGGTTAAGAAAACATTATCTTTCATAGGAGCTGTAGTTGTGAGAAAACAAAAAATTTTATTATGTATTTTATTAGGACTTTTAATGACGGTAGTGGCTTGCGATAAGCAAGAAGAACCAGAATCGAAACCGGTTCATGTGAAAAATGAGAAGAAAAAAGAGAAGCATAAAGAACAGGAAGAATCTAAAGAAGAGAAAAGTATAAATTTAATGGACAAACAGTTGTTACTTTCAGCTACTCTTGGAGACACAGAGACAGCTATGAAGTTGATTCAGGATGGAGCGAATATAAACGTAGAAGGTGACAACGGAGAAACGCCTGTCCTTGCAGCGACGTACCAAAATCATGTAGAGACAGTTAAAGCATTAATTGGTGCAGGTGCTAATATTGAAATTAAAGATGAGAAAAAAAGTAATCCACTTCTTTATGCAAGTAGAGAAGGATATACGGATATTGTAAAAGTATTAATTAATGCAGGAGTTAATACGAAAGAAACGACTAGGTCAGGTGGGACAGCACTTATTTCTGCATCTGAGCGTGGCCATGTAGAGGTTGTTAAAGAATTATTAGAGCATACAGATATTGATGTGAATTATAAAAATGAACGTGGTGGAACAGCGTTATTAGAAGCAATTGTATTAGGAAATGGTAGTGAAAACCATAAGAAAGTAATTCAATTACTTATTGATCACGGTGCAGATGTAAACATGGCTAACAAGGAACATCTGACGCCACTGCAATACGCTGAAAAAAGAGGTTTTAAAGATATTGTAAATATGTTGAGGGTAGCTGGAGCGAATGAAGTAGTACAGCCACAACAACCAGTAGAGTAAAAAACGAAAAATAGTCCCATTTAGATAGACAGAATGAAGAAATCAGTTAGTATGATGGATTCAGTAATGTGTATTTGAATGGGATTTTTATTTTGAACATGAAAAATAGATTATGAATGGATGGTAAATGGAGTAAATAAGGAGGCAACCTTATTTGGCAATTGTAAAAAATGAAAAAGTAGTTTCTGTTTGTTGCAGTGCCAGAAGTACGCCCGTAGCTGCTGAGGCAAGTGTGGAAACTTTAGCGGAGTTTCAAGGGAACGGATATGGTACTGATGTTGTTACAGCCTGGGCCATATCAATACAAGAGAAAAGGCGCATTCCACTTTATAGTACTGCATGGGATAACTTTAGTTTGCAAGCAGTGGCAAGCAAACTAAAAATCATTAACTATGGAATGAATTTACATATTGATTGAATTTTAAGTATTGTTTCGTTCTATTTATTTATATTTTAATATCTAGATTAATGTAAATAATGATATGGTGAATATTAACATTCGATTAACACCTAATTAACAATCTATCAAAACTGACTTAATAAATGCGTAATATAGTAAAGGTAACAAAATAACTAGGGTAGAGAACATTTGAGAACACCCACTTACATATAATGTGCCACTTTCTTAGGTGTGCTCTATTCCCTAGAGTTCAAATAAGGAGAAAGGCGTTCTATGTAAGTAGGTGTTTTTAGTTTGGATAAAAATAGAACAGTTAGGTGGAATAAATGTTTAAAGAACCTTATATTGCGATGATAAAGGATTGGAAAGGATACAAAGCATACAAAAAATTGCCGAAAACAGTTTTTCTTATGACTGGTTCAATGCTGGAATTACCAGAGCGTGTATATGAATTGCAGAAACATGGACATGATGTATTTCTTCATTGTGATTTTATACAAGGCTTAAATACGAATACAGAGGAAGCGCTTTTGTATATTCAAGATGTTATCGGGGCACAAGGTATTATTTCAACAAAGGGTTCAACAATTCGAAATGCTAATAAAATTGGATTGAAAGCAATTCAACGTATTTTTATTGTAGATACGTAACTACTCAGCTTCTTCAAATAAAAAAACAGGCCAAATACATGTTTCCGATTCGAAAACATGAAAAGAAAATACTCCAATCAGAGAAAGAATCTATGCCAAATAGAGAAATTCTCTTATGAAGTCGTGTTATTCCAAGGAACCGTTCTAGTTTCTATGACTTGGTTTATCGCTTGTAAGACCGATTGTTTTTGTTTTTTCATGGTACTCATAAAGCTTCGTATCTGACAAAAAGATTCTGCGCCTTTCTTACTTCGGAAAGTCCCAGACACTTTCTGTTTTACTTTCGTCATCCGAATATCCCGTTCTGCTTGATTGTTATCAAATGGAATGGCTGGATGTTCTAAAAACGCTAGAATTCTGTCAGAATACTTGACGAAGCGATTCCATAAATTTTGAGAAGGCGTCTGCTTTCCTTTCTTCTTTTGTTTCGTGGAAAGAATCTGTTGTTCTTTCAATATGGATTGATACATAATAAACAGATTCTTTTGCGTCGCTTTTGGCATGGTACCTTCGGATTGCTTTTTCATCGTCAACGCTTGCGTTAGAAATTTCTGCATCTGTTGTGCCCATTGTTCTCCAGTACTATCTATAATTCCTTGTAAATCTCGTAAGAGATGGGCATTACATAAAACGTGACGACAATCTGTATACGCATCATACGATTTCCAACCATCATGCATCGCAATTCCAGAAAAAGATGGCAAGATTTCTCCAGCATCCATTGCTTCTTTTCCACGTTTTTGATGAATATGTTGCAATGTCACCTCCGGTGTACTGGCAGTATGTAACCATTGTGTTTTGTTTTCTACACGCATACCAGTTTCATCAAAATGGACAACAGGAGACTGCAGAATCTTTTCCTTTACTTCTTTTATGAATGGCTGCAATTGAGAAGCGAAAGCCTGTGTATGATTTACCAGGGTTCCTTCGCTTATAGAATGTCCAAAACAATCCTGAAAGAATTCTTTTGTTCGCTTCAAAGAAATGCATTGATAATGCGTTAAATAGGGAATCAGTCTTTTTATATTTGGACCATATTGAACAGGACGAGATACTGTCGAAGGAAATTGGGCTTCTTGGATAGAATGGCAATGTGGGCATTCTTTCTGTTCTACTTTATGTTCTGTCACTTCGATCTGAATAGGTGGTAAGTCATACACTTGGCGAATGCGATACCCTTTTACAGGCTCGTGGTTCAAGGAAGTATGACAACAAGTACAATATGTAGGAGAATGTGTAATCGTATGATCTGGAGTCGCTGTCAAACCAAGAGTATGTCCCTTGTGGCCCAACTGGCCACCCGTTTGACGATGAGACGGTTTGCGCAAACTTTTTGTAACGGGCTTACCCAAACCATCTGTAGAAGGTGGCTTATGACTATTTTTGGAGTTTTTTTTTGAAGCATTTTCTAGTTCTTGTATACGTTTTTCTAACTTAGAAAATGTTTCTTCAAATAAAGAAATAACAGCTTCAGGTCCTTTTTTATATGTATCTAAAATAATTTTTCGATCGACCATAAGATTCACCTCCCCTGTTTGATATACTCAGTATTTACAAATGGGAGGCATATGAAACTAGTAAAATTTAAAAAAGACACCGAAAGGTGGCTGAGTAGTTACGTAGATACTTTATCTCTTACTAAATCAATTGAAAATTGTAAAACGACTAAACCAAATGCAGTAGAGATTATGCCGGGGATTATGCCTTCTATTATTAAGCAGCTAGTAGAGGAAATAGAGTTTCCTATTATTGCAGGAGGGCTGATTCAAACGCGAGAAGATGCGGAAATTGCAATTCGTGCAGGAGCAAGTGCGATTTCAACAAGTCATTATGAAGTATGGATACAAGAAGAAAAAAGGAGTGCAACCTTGTGATTGAATTGAAAAAGGTTTCAAAGGTATATAAAAATGCAGAAGAGACAGCGGTTAAAGGCGTATCGGTTCATATTAAGAAGGGTGAATTTTTTGTTTTAGTTGGACCTTCGGGATGCGGGAAAAGCACATTATTACGAATGATCGCTGGCTTAGAAGAGATTTCTTCAGGAGATTTAATTATTAATGAACGTGTTGCAAATGATCTAGAGCCGAAAGACCGTAATCTATCAATGGTATTTCAAAATTATGCATTATATCCACACTTATCTGTAGAAGAAAATATTTTATTTGGACTTAAGGTAAGAAAAGTACAAAAAGAAGAGCGACAAAAGCGATTAATGGAAGCTATTGAAATGGTAGGACTGAAAGAGTATGTGAAAATGAAACCAGGCCAATTATCAGGCGGACAAAGACAGCGTGTTGCACTTGCCAGGGCAATTGTGAGTCAAGCGCCAATCTGTTTAATGGATGAACCACTTTCGAATTTGGATGCGAAATTACGTGCGCAAATGAGAATTGAAATTAGAGAAATTCAGCAGCGATTAGGAATTACGATGATTTACGTTACCCACGATCAAATAGAAGCGATGACTATGGGTGATCGTATCATGGTTTTAAATAAAGGAAGTATACAGCAAGTTGGAACACCACTTAACATATATAACGAACCAGCAAACGAATTTGTTGCAAGCTTTATAGGTTCTCCTTCTATGAATATAAATGATGGGGAAGTAAATAAAGAAAAAGGTGTATTACATATAGGACAATTGCAAATTCCATTATCTATTAGACAGTTAAAGCAATTACCAGAAGGAACAATTCGCATAGGCATGCGCCCTGAGCATATTGCACTGTCTGAGGAGGGACAAGAAGTGACGTTGCAATCTGTAGAAGTATTAGGGAATGAATCTATATTGAACTTTGCGGTAAATGGAACAACTTGGAGTGCGAAAGTTATCGGACAGTTACTCCTGAACAAAGGTGACAAAGTAAAATTATTATTCTCGCAAGAAAAGTTATGCTTCTTTAACGAAAACACGAATGAACGCTTAAAAGTGGTAGGTGAAGAAGAGTTGAAAGTGGTGGCGAAATAATGATCGAAGTAAGTAAGTTACCAGTTCAAACAAAGGTGTCAAAAAAGAAAAAATTATGGGAGAGAACGAAAGATTTAAGAATAGGATTATTGTTTTTGGCGCCATCTATTTTGCTATTTTCGATTTTTCTGTTCTATCCATTGTTTAGGACGATTTATTATAGTTTTTATTTAACCGATATACATGGAGAAGCTAATCTTTTCGTTGGCTTAGAAAATTATCAATATTTATTCTCTGATCCAGCCTTCTACAAAAGTATAAAATCAACTTTATTATTTGTTTTATATACAGTTCCTACGAGTATTATATTTGCTTTGTTTCTTGCATTGATTGCAAATGGAAAGGTAAGAGGTATTGGGTTATTCCGAGTTCTTTTTTCTTCGACGATGGGAATATCAGTAGCTGCTAGTGCAGTGATTTGGCTATTTTTATTTCATCCAAGTGTAGGATTATTTAATAATATATTAGCCTCTATGAACCTTCCTGCAATCGCATGGTTAACGAGTCCGGACTGGGCACTATTCTCTGTATCAGTTACAACAGTTTGGGTGAATACAGGTTTTGCATTTTTAGTTATATTAGGTGGTTTACAAAATATTGATACGTCTTTATATGAGAGTGCATCTATAGATGGTGCTAGTTATTTATATAAGCTTCGCCGTGTTACATTACCGATGCTATCACCAACTTTATTCTTTATTGTAACAGTAACATTAATTAGTGCGTTCCAAAGCTTTGGACAAATTGATATTTTAACGCACGGTGGACCAAATGATGTAACGAATTTAATTGTGTACTCGATTTACAAAGAGGCGTTTGTGAATCATCAATTTGGAACAGCAAGTGCACAAGCGATGGTATTATTTGTTTTCATTTTCGTTGCTACATTACTTCAATTTAAGTTTGCTGAGAGAAAGGTGCATTATAAATGATTGTTAAACAGTGGAAACAAAATTTCCTATTATACATGCTACTCATTATTAGTGCAGTGATGGTATTTTTTCCTGTACTGTATGCATTTTTAATAAGCTTTATGACACCAGACGATATTCAAATGAGAAGGTTATTTCCGACCCAGTTTACTTTTGATAATTTCATTAATATTTTTCAAAAAGTACCGCTTTTTACATACTTATATAACAGTTTAATTGTATCGACAGTCGTTATGATTGGACAACTTATCGTATCAAGTTTAGCAGCTTATGCTTTTGTTTTTCTTCAGTTTAAAGGGAGAAACTTAATTTTCTTCCTGTTTATTTCAACGATGCTTATTCCGTGGGAAGCAACGATGGTGCCTAACTTTTTAACGATTCAAAACTTTGGCTGGATCAATAGTTTCGCCGGGATGACAGTGCCGTTTTTTGCAACAGCTTTCGGTATTTTCTTGTTACGTCAACATTTTATGACACTCCCGAATGAACTGAAAGAAGCTGCTTTTATTGAAGGGATTGGAAATATAAGATTTTTATTCAGCGTTGTAATACCGTATTGTAAAACGAGTTTTATTACGCTTGGAGTATATAGCTTTTTAACAACATGGAATATGTATTTATGGCCACTTTTAGTGACCACTGATGAAAAAGTAAGAACAGTGCAAATCGGTGTAAAGCAGCTTCAGTCTCAAGAAGTTGCAACTGATTGGGGAAGCGTAATGGCCGGTGTTACGGTTATCGTTATTCCAACATTGATTTTACTATTTTTAGGGCAAAAGCAATTACAACAAGGATTAACCAAAGGTGCAATTAAATAACTAAGAGAAGGTGAGATTTAAATGAGTCTAGTTAAAAAAGGTGCTGCTCTATTAATGGTAGCAACAATGGCATTATCTAGTGCAGCTTGTTCAAATAGTAAAACAGAGGGAAAATCTGAAGTACAGGCAAAAGTAGCACCAGTTGAAAAAAATGGTGATAAAACTGTAATTCGCTTCTGGCATGCGATGGGTGGAAAAACACAAGGAGTATTAGATGGTCTTGTTGCAGACTATAATAAGTCGCAAAATAAATATGAGATAAAGGCAGAGTTCCAAGGGACATATGAAGAGTCTTTAACGAAATTTAGAACGATGTCTGCAACGAAAGAAGCGCCAGCTCTTGTTCAATCGAGTGAAATTACAACGAAATATATGATTGATAGCAAAAAAATCACACCAATTGATAGCTGGATAAAAAAAGATAAGTACGATACGTCAAAATTAGAAAAAGCAATTACAAATTATTATTCAGTTGATGGAAAAATGTATTCTATGCCATTTAATTCATCTACACCAGTATTAATTTATAATAAAGATGCTTTTGCAAAGGCGGGCTTAGATCCAGAGAAAGCTCCAAAAACATATGCGGAATTACAAGAAGCAGCGAAAAAGTTAACGATTAAAGAAGGCGGAAATGTAAAACAATATGGATTCTCCATGCTTAACTATGGTTGGTTCTTTGAAGAATTGTTAGCGACACAAGGTGCTTTATATGTAGATAACGAAAACGGCCGTAAAGATGCTGCAAAGAAGGCGGTATTTAACGGTAAAGAAGGACAGAAAGTATTTGGAATGTTAGATGATTTAAATAAAGCTGGCGCACTTGGAAAGTATGGAGCAAGTTGGGATGATATTCGTGCCGCGTTCCAATCTGGACAAGTTGCTATGTATTTAGATTCTTCAGCCGGTGTTCGTGATTTAATCGATGCATCTAAGTTTAATGTAGGTGTTTCATATATTCCGTATCCTGAGGATTCGAAACAAAATGGTGTTGTTATTGGTGGAGCATCATTATGGATGACGAATATGGTTTCAGAAGAAACGCAACAAGGTGCTTGGGACTTTATGAAATATTTAACGAAGCCAGACGTACAAGCAAAATGGCATACTGCAACAGGTTATTTCTCAATTAATCCAGATGCATATAATGAGCCATTAGTAAAAGAGCAATATGAAAAATATCCACAGTTGAAAGTAACAGTAGATCAATTGCAAGCGACGAAGCAATCTCCAGCAACACAAGGGGCTTTAATTAGTGTATTCCCAGAATCACGAGATGCAGTTGTAAAAGCATTAGAAGCGATGTATGACGGGAAGAATAGTAAAGAAGCGTTAGATGAAGCTGCCAAAGCAACAGATAGAGCAATTAGCATTTCAGCTCGTACGAGTCAAAAATAAGAGAAAGCCGTATCCTTAAAAGGGATACGGCTTTCTTTATAGGGAGATAAGGGATCAAAGAAATGATGAAGTCTTATCTCTTTTATATGAGTAAAGGGTCTAGAGTGAATGTTGTCCTTTTCATTATTTATTTAACTCCATTGCGACTTGTTTACCATTTACGAAAACCTCTACTACCGCTACTACAACTTCCATTACTTTTTTCATCTCTCATCTCTCCTTATTTTTTGTTTCATTTCTTACTCTCAGTATAAGGAAATACAGTAATTACAACTATCGAATTGGATGACAAGAGACTTACATTGTTGTAAGGATAATAGTTTAGTTTGTAATAAAGTGAAACTGTAATCAGTGGGGGGCTTACTGCCCGTTAATACGGGATTTCAATTCTGAACTTTCTGTCGTTTTGAACTATAATTAGAAAGAGGGGGGATAATATGAAAAGAATTCTTGTTATTAGTGATATTCATGGAGAGATAGAAAAGTTCGAACATTTATTGGAAGAAGCTCAATATGATGCGAAACAGGATCAATTAATCTTACTGGGAGATTATGTAGATCGTGGTCCAAATGCGCGTGCTGTAATTGAAAAGGTAAGAGAATTGAAAAAAGATGGAGCACTCATTTTAAAAGGAAATCATGAAGATATGATGATTAAGGCGTTAACGACAAATGAGGAACGTTCATGGAACCATTGGGTAAAAAAGAAATGGTGGAGATAAGACATTATATAGCTATGGATTTGTAGAAGAAGATATTGCGGTTAATGAGAAAGACTTCCAAAAACCGATTTTACACTCTCGTGTATTAGAGGAACATATAAAGTTTATTCAAGAATTAGATCATTACATTGAAACAGAAGAGTATATATTTGTACATGCTGGGGTTGAACCGATGAAACGAGTTTCTGAATCTGAACCATATACATTAATGTGGATCCGTAATGAATTTCATAATGGATATAGCGGTGAAAAGGTTATTGTATTTGGGCATACGGAAACAAAAACGCTTCATGGTAGTGAGGATTGCGGAGTGTATTTTGGTAGTAATCGTATTATTGGAATTGATGGCGGGGCTGTGTATGGCGGTCAGCTAAATTGTTTAGAGTTGCCGAGTAAAAAGGTATATGTAATAAAAAATTGAAAGAGATAAGAGGAATCTTATTTCTTTCAATTTTTTATTAAGCTAAATTTAAGACAAAGTTTTTATAATAAAACTTCAAAATTTTAGAAGGAAATAGTTAAAAATGAAATTACGTAATGTAACTACATTCTTTTGTTATGAAGAGAAGAAATGTAATAATAAATAGAATTGAACTATTTGATGGAAGGTGAGAGCATGCGTTTACTTGTAGTAGAAGATAATGCTTCGTTATTAGAGTCTATCGTACAAATTTTACGTGATGAATTTGAAGTAGATACGGCAATAAATGGAGAAGATGGATTGTTTTTAGCTCTTCAAAATATATATGATGCAATTTTGCTGGATGTGATGATGCCAGGGATGGACGGATTTGAAGTGATTCAAAAAATACGAGATGAAAAGATTGAAACACCAGTCCTGTTTTTGACAGCGAGAGATTCTTTAGAAGATCGGGTGAAGGGATTGGACTTTGGTGGAGATGACTATATTGTTAAGCCATTTCAGGCCCCTGAATTAAAAGCGAGAATTCGTGCTTTACTACGCAGAAGTGGTAGTTTAACAACGCAGCAAACAATTCGCTATAAAGGCATTGAATTGTTCGGAAAAGATAAAGATGTTCAAGTAGATGGAAAAGGTATGAAGTTATCATTAAAACAATATGAGCTTCTAGAGTACCTTGTTCAAAATAGCGGAAAGATTTTAATGCGTGAACAAATTTTTGATCGTGTTTGGGGATTTGATTCAGATACGACAGTAGCGATTGTAGAAGTGTATGTGCATCATTTACGTAAAAAATTAGAGCCATTCGGTTATCAGAAAGATATTCAAACCGTTCGAGGTATTGGATATATATTAAAAGAACAATGAAAAAAGGAAGTATGTTTCAAAAAACACGCATTCGTTTGACTATAGTGAACTCATTAGTATTTATTCTATTAATAGGTATATTAGGCAGTATTATTTATTCGTACACATACAAGCGTATTTATAGTGAAGTAGATCAATCTATAAAAATGATAGCTCAGTATAGAGAAAAATTAGATGTTAAAGTACCACCAAGAAAACGCATGGAGAATATCCAAATTGGAGATCCGCGAGTAACTAGAATAACTTGGAATGGGAAAATAGTGAAAATAGAGGGCGATAACCGTAAATTCCGTTCTATTTTTGAAGAGAATTTGGAAAGTTTTTCTCCCGAAAAATTAGAGGAGTTACAAGATATTGAAGTACAAGGACGATATTTTAGAGCATTTTCGCTTCAAAAAGATGGAGAAATAGTTCAAATCGTGCGAGATATAACAGCGGAAGAAGGAATGTTAAATACTTTATTTTTAATTCTTGTTATAGGTTGTAGCATAGGAAGCCTCTGTGCGATAGGTATTGGCTTTTTCCTAGCTGGTAGAGCACTTGTACCTATTCAAAGTTCATGGGAGAAACAGCAACAATTCGTTTCTGATGCATCACATGAACTCAGGACACCACTTGCAGTTATTCAATCAAAAACGGATGTTTTATTCCAGTCACCATCCGCTACGATAGAAGAAAAAGCGATGGATATTTCTACAATTTCAAAAGAATGTAGGCGGTTATCGAAACTCGTTAGTAATTTATTATTGCTAGCACGTTCTGATTCTAATCAAATTGAGATGGATAAGAAAATATTTGAACTTGATAAATTGTTAGAAGAAATAGTAGCTCCATATAAAGAGATTGCTTCTTATCAAGAAAAAGAAATGATGCTAAAAGTAGAACGTGGTGTATCTTTTATGGGGGATAGAGAGCGGATTCATCAAATGATGGTCATACTGTTAGATAATGCGATGAAGTATACAAACGAAGGTGGGCATATTCAAATTGATTGCACGCAAACGAGTAGTTCAATTCGCATACAGGTGAAAGATGACGGGATAGGAGTGAAAGAAGAAGATATTCCGAAATTATTTGATCGTTTTTATCAAGGGGATAAAGCAAGAAGTACGTCAGAAGGAGCTGGATTAGGTCTTTCAATCGCAAATTGGATTGTAGAAAAGCATTACGGAAAAATATCAGTAGAGAGCAAATGGGGAGATGGCACTTGTTTTGAAGTGATTTTCCCTAAAAATCAAAAAATATAAGTAAGAAGACGACCTTGTTTTTACAAGGTCGTCTTCAGAGTGTTGGGAAACCCTTTAGGGTTCCCAACACTCTGGAATCTTTTTTGATTTTAGCGAATAAAAACAACATAAAATAATAGAATTTTAAAAAATAGCCCTCCACCTGACCCTTTTTGGTCAGGTGGAGGGCTATTTTTTTCATGTTTTGACAAGCTGCGGTGAGATAAGCTTGCATTTGGACAGACTTCAGCCCTCGAAACCGGGCATAGCGGTAGCCATGTAGTTCTTTGGCGTCTGCAAAGCTTCGCTCTATAGTGGAACAGCGTACTTTATACAACCTTTTCCCTGTAGCTGTTAGCTTGTTTTTTCTAGCAATATCCTTATATTTCTCCCACACATGATGAGTGATAACTTTTTGTTTTTGTTTCTTTGAAAAGCACACCTCACGTAACGGACAAACAGCGCAGTCTTCTGGATTCGATTTGTATTGACGGTATCCTTCACGATCAGTTGTTACATATTCTAGAATACATCCCATCGGACAAGCGAAAACATTCATTTCTTCTACATATTTAAATTGGCTTTTCGGTACTTCTTTATTCCGTTTTCCAAATCGGCGATACCCCATCACCATAAATATATTCCGTTCTGATAGTTTCTTACAGATATATCCTGTAAAATAGCCAGCATCAAGGGCAACAGCTTCTACTTTGAAGTCGAATTTATCAATCTGAGCTTGGAGGCGTGCTAAATACGGCTCGGAATCTGCCATATTTCCAGCCGTTACATAGGTATCTGTAATAATATTGTACTTCGCATCAGTCGTACGATGATCCAAGAAATGAAAACCATTTGGTTTTCCATCTCTCATTAAAAATCCACTATCTGGATCCGTTGTACTTATACGAGTTTTTTTGGTAGGGGTATCACTTTCCTTTCTAGGTTTTAATTCTTTTTTCCATGTACCTCACGATCTTCGATTACCGCAGCTTCTAGCTCGTCTATATAAAACTTTGCTTTTTCTTTTTTATATTTATGTACAAATTTATTTTTATTGGCATTGGCCTTAATATGTGTAGAATCTGTCATCAGTGCACGTCCTCCTACCATCCGGTGCTCCGTCGCTTGTCTCACAATCTCATCAAAAATTTCTTCGAAAATATTTGTATGAATAAAACGAGTACGACGATTCCAACTGATTGTAGAGTGATCCGGAATAGTATCCGATAGAGAAAACCCTAAAAACCAACGGTAGGCAATATTCGTTTTAATTTCCTTTTCCAATTGACGCTCAGAACGAATACCGTAAAAATATCCAATAAACATCATCTTAAATAAAACAATAGGATGAATGGACGGGCGTCCATTGTTTTCACAGTAATAAGGGCGTAACTTCTCTTCAATAAAATCAAAACTAATTGTCGCTTCAATTGCACGAAGGAAATGATCTTGTGGAACCAACTCTTCTACAGAAACAGATACACGCTCATCACGATGATTTTTTAAAGCACCCATCATAAAAAATCTCTCCTTTTCCTCTTTTTTATCAGTGTTGACACATAAAAAGAGGTTCAGACACAAAAACAGGCTGTGGAGAAGACTTTCTCCACAGCCTGAAGACGACCTTGTTTTTACAAGGTCGTCTTTTTTTAAGGGAAAGTTAAGAAACTATTTATATTATGTATGGCATAAAGAAAGTTCGTTACATGAAGAAGAGATTAGGTGTATGTGAGTGGGGTTTATCAATCATAATGTTATCTCAAGCAGCGATGAGATGTATGTATAGTATTAAAAAAACTAGGGGAATGATGGGAAAGAAAGTATAAGAGGGAGGAATTAATTTTGAAAAAGAAAATGATGACGGTATTCACTATTGGAGTAATGAGTTTAAGTATATTAGGGGGGGCCTCTCCTTCTGAAACACAAAAAGGAAAGACAGATTACACGCAGCGCAGTAAAGAACAATTGAACAATGGTAAGATACATGCAGTGCATACAGAAGAAAAAGCAGAGAAACTAGGTATTGAAACGGAAGGAAAAGAACAAATTACACTAGAAAAAGAAATTCATGAAACAGAAGTAGGAAGGGAAGCAGAGCAGTTA
Organism: Bacillus sp. CPT56D-587-MTF; assembly: GCF_058792335.1. Lineage (NCBI taxonomy): Bacteria > Bacillati > Bacillota > Bacilli > Caryophanales > Bacillaceae > Bacillus > Bacillus sp. CPT56D-587-MTF. Next base: position 175,325 of record NZ_JBYTEF010000001.1, read on the forward strand.
GGCATATCGATTGAAGGAAAAGATGTTGGGATGCTGTCAGAAGAAATCTATGAAACAAAAGTAAAGCAAGAAGCGTTAAAGCTAGGTATATCTATAGAGAATACATCAATTGTAGATTTAATTACTCAAATTAATGCGATTAAAATTAAAGATGAAGCAGATAAATTAGGTATTTCGACAGATGGAAAAGAAATCGAAGACATCGCGGAAGAAATCTACGGAAAGAAAGTAAGAGAAGAAGCAGGAAAGTTAGATATTTCTCAAAAAGGAAAAGAAATTGAAGAGTTAGCACAAGAAGTGTACGAACAAAAAGTACAAGAAGAAGCAAAAAAACATCATATTGATTTGTATGGTAAAGATATATATCAAATATTAAGAGAAATTAATGAACAAAAGGTGCTACAAATGGCAGATGAGCTTAATATGGATAAAATGAATATGAATATTCAAGAGTTAGCGGAAAAGATAAAAAAAGATCAGCCTGAAAAAGGAAAAGAACTAAATTTTGTACCGATGGTACGAACGGATGCTGACGCATTTTATTCTTATTTAACGAATTAATAAGGGTGTGAAAGCGATAAGAAAATTGAAGTGGTATATATGTACAGCTTTACTAGGTGCAGCAATATGGAGTGTATATACAAATGGAATTCCAAAGTATGTAGAGAAGTTAACATTCTCAAATATACAAAGAGGAAAAGAAACGGAGTTTAGTAATAACGATGAAAAAGTCATCTTAGCAAATGTTCCCTTAATTCAGCAGTTACCAGAATTGGATAGAGGCTGTGAAGTGACGAGCTTAGCGATGATGTTACAATACGCTGGTGTTTCAGTGGATAAGATGACATTAGCAAATGAAATAAAAAAAGTTGATTTTATAGACGATGGTGTGCGCGGGAATCCGAATGAAGGATTTGTAGGTAATATTTATACATTTTCTGAATCGGGATATGGTGTATATCATGGGCCACTTTTTCAGTTAGCGGAAAAATATTTACCTAATAAAGCTGTAGACTTAACAGGGAAGAATATAGAAGAAATTTATAAGAGTATAAAAGCAGGGCAACCTGTAGTCATGATCACAAATGCAACATTTGCACCATTAGATGAAGCTGAATTTACTACATGGGAAACAAATAGTGGAGATGTTTCTATTACGTATAATGAACATTGTGTTGTACTTATTGGGTATGATCAGGAATCTGTATATATTCGAGATCCACTTGAGGATAGCTTAGATGTAAAAGTACCGAGAGAAACCTTTGAACAGGCATGGGTACAAATGGGAAGTCAGGCAATTAGTTATGTAAAGAGCGCTAAATAAATTAGGACGAAGAGTTTTAGTAATATGACTATAAGGCGAAGGGTAAAGATTTGAGGATTATAAGAGAAGTTTTATAGAGTAGAAGCTGTTAAGAAATAAGAGAACTTTAGCATATATAATGCTAAAGTTCTCTTATTTTTATGATTAAAATACGTATAAGGAGTGGATATGCAAAAATGCATAATTGACGAAAAAATTACATGTTATCATTATATATTGTTTTATATATATTAATTGTATAAAATGACACAAGTATCCACATTACATAAAGGAGGCTTATTATGCAAAAAATATTTAACTGGGTTAAATGTATGAGTATCAATAAAAAATTAATCATTTCATTTTTTATTATTTTAACTATACCAGGAATTATTATCGGTGGTGTTTCATATCAAACTGCCAAAACAAATTTTGAGCATCAAATGACAGATAAGGCAAAGGAGAATATTTCGATTTTAAATACTGTTATTTCTCAAAATATAGAAGAGAAATTTGTTGATGCGACGTACTTTGCAGACATCTTAACAGAGGATACATATCTAAATGGACAAGAAGAAATAGTAAGAACGAAGTTAGCACAATATATAAAGCTTCATCCAGAAGTAGAAGGTATTTATATTGGAACAGAGACGGGAAAGTTTATAAGAGAACCATTTATTCAAATGGCTGATGGGTATAATCCAACAGATAGATCTTGGTATAAAGAAGCACATGAAAATAAAGGGAAAGTAATTGTTACTGCGCCATATCAGTCAGCATCTACAAAAAATATGGTAGTGACGATTGCGAAAGAAGTAAAAGATGGTAAAGGTGTTATAGGAATTAATTTAAATTTAGATAACATCTTAAAAATTTCCAAAATGATTAACATTGGTGAAAAAGGTTATGCAGTTATTTTAGATCAAAATAAGCAAATTGTTAGTCATCCATCTAGAAAACCAGGTGCAAAAGTTACTGATCCTTGGATTAAACCAATTTATGAAGATAAACAAGGAAATGTGTCTTATACAGAACAAGATGATAAAAAGAATTTAATCTTTGCAACAAATGAGAAAACGGGCTGGAAAGTAGTTGGTGTTATGTTCGATGAAGAAATTACCCAAGCTGCCAGTCCAGTGTTTTATAAGACTTTGATTGTCATTGCTATCGCTATTGCATTTGGTAGTATATTAATTTATTTCATTACAAAGTCTATTACAAGGCCATTACGAAAAATAGCTGAATCGGCATATAAAATTAGTAAGGGAGATTTAACAGAGAAAATTACAATCCATTCCAAGGATGACATAGGGAAATTAGGGAATTCATTTAATGAAATGTCTACGTCTTTACAAGATGTTATTACCCAAATTAGCTTTTCAGCAGAACATGTTGCAGCATCGGCAGAAGAGTTAACAGCGAGCGTACAGCAAGCAAATGATGCGACAGATCAAATTACAATTGCAATGGAACAAGTATCAGGTGGGGCTGAATCACAAAGTCAAGGTGTTGAAGAAGGTGCGGCTACATTGCAACAAGTAAATACAGCAATTCAAGATGTAACTGGAAGCGCAGAGTCAATTTCTATTTCCTCATTACATGCGCGAGAAAGAGCTGAAGAGGGAGAAGATTTAGTTGAACAAACTGCAAAACAAATGCAGTCTATTTCTAGGTCGGTATCCGAGTCAGATGCTATTATTAAACTGCTTGATGAGAAATCAAAGCAAGTAGGAGCTATTTCTGAAGCAATTCAAAACATCGCAACTCAAACAAACTTATTAGCTTTAAATGCGGCTATTGAAGCAGCAAGAGCAGGTGAACAGGGGCGAGGATTTGCTATTGTAGCAGATGAGGTTAGAAAATTAGCAGAGCAATCAGGAGAGTCATCTGGAGAGATTGCAAATTTAATTGCAGAAATTAAGGCGGATATTGAACATACTGTTAAGGCGATGGATAATGTGAATGGAGAAGTTCAACAGGGCCTTGATGTTGTAACAAAAACGAAAGTAAGTTTTACGGAAATTTTAAGTTCTACTACACATATTGTTTCTCAAGTTAATCAAATGGTAGAAACAACGAAGAGAATTGCTGGGGATGCAAATGAAGTGACAAATGCTATTGATGAAATTGCAGCTGCTGCAGAAGAAAATACAGCTAGTATGCAAAGTGTTGCAGCTTCAACAGAAGAACAGGTTAATTCCATGGAGGAAATTAGTTCAGCTTCGCAAAACTTAGCTGAGATGGCAGAAGAACTACAAGCGATGACTAGTAAATTTAAAGTATAATAACAGCAGATAAGTAAGGTGAAAATAATATCATCTTACTTATTTTTCTATTCAGCAATTAGGGGAGTCATTAACGGGATGAAAAAAAGAAAAAGACTATGGAATTTATGGAAAACGATTACATTGTTAGTTTGTACAGTTGTAATTTTTTCTTTACTTGTGACAGATATATTAATTAGTCATAATGTAGAACGGACGACGGAGGATAGCCAAGCAGAGAAGGCAAAAACAATTGCACACATTGTGGCGAATGATTCGATTGTAATCGATGGTTTGGTTGGGAAAGCAGATACCTCTGCAATCCAAACGTATACAAATAGAATATTACAAAACACAGGTGTTCAGTTTATTGTAGTTATGGACATGAATGGAATAAGAAAGTCACATCCAAATCCTCAAAAAATAGGGCATCATTTTATTGGGGGAGATGAAGGGCCTGCATTGAAAGGAAAAGAACATGTATCGTTAGCAGAAGGAACTTTAGGTATTTCCATGCGAGTGTTTGTACCAATATTTTCTGAAACAGGTGAACAACTTGGAGCTGTGGCTGTTGGTATTTCAGCAGATAATGTAAAAGAGAGAGTTAAGGAAAGTAGACATATCATTTATATTGGTGTCGGAGTTGGTGTATTAGTCGGAATTATAGGAGCAATATTGCTAGCTAGACATATAAAGAAAAGTTTATTCGGTCTTGAGCCGCACAGGATAGCAAAAATTCTTGAAGAAAGAAATACGATGCTACAATCTGTAAAGGAAGGTATTATTGCTGTAGATAAAGAGGCTAGAGTAACATTAATTAATAATGAAGCGAAACGTCTATTTAAAAAAAGCGGACTTGAAGAAGATTTTATCGGTAAAGATGTTGAGTTGTATATGCCAAATTCACGTATAAAAGAAGTATTGCAAACGGGAGAAGTACAATTAAACGAAGAACAAAATATTTATGGAATTACGATTGTGACGAATCGAGTTCCTTTATATGTAAAAGGAGAAATAGTTGGTGCAATTGCAACATTTCGTGATAAAACAGAGATTAGAAAACTAGCAGAGGAACTAACTGGTATTAGACTATATGCAGAAGCATTACGGGCACAATCTCATGAGTTTATGAATAAGATGCATGTCGTATTAGGGCTTACACATATGAAGCAGTATGAAGAATTACAGAAGTATATAAACGGCATGGTATCAGAGCATCAATATGAAATTGGTGGAGTTATGAAAAGAATAAAAAGTCCAGTATTTGCTGGTTTTTTACTAGGTAAGCTCAGCTATGCTAGAGAGAAAAATATAAAATTAATTATAAGTGAAGATTCTTATATGCCGGAAATAGATGATGAAAGTATTACTCATGAACTTATTACGATTGTCGGAAATTTAATTGATAATGCATTAGAGGCAGTTACGAATTGTGAAAAGAAGCGAGTTGAAGTTAAGATACAACATGGGGATATACTAACTATTACAGTACAAGATACGGGAAAAGGTATACAAGAAAAAGAAATAGAGCAATTATTTACGAAAGGTTATTCCACAAAGGGAGATAACCGCGGTTATGGTTTGTATCTTGTAAAAGAAAGTATACAGCGAATAAATGGGGAAATTCATATGCATTCATTAGTAGGTAAGGGAACAACGATAACAATTGAAATACCTAAAGGTAGGGATGAGAGGCAAATATGATTAAAGTTTTAATTGTAGAAGATGACCCGATGGTAGCAATGCTAAATACGCATTATTTAGAGCAAGTAGGAGGATTTGAACTTGTTCAAGCAGTTAACTCAGTAAAGTCGGCGATCGAAATATTAGAGAAATCACGAGTAGATTTAGTATTACTTGATATTTTTATGCCTGAAGAGACTGGTTTTGAGCTTTTAATGTATATCCGGAACCAAGAAAAAGAAATTGATATTATAATGATTTCAGCTGTACATGATATGGGAAGTATTAAAAAAGCATTACAATATGGTGTAGTAGATTATTTAATTAAACCATTTACATTTGAACGATTTAAAGAGGCATTAACTATATATCGAGAAAAACTTACTTTCATGAAAGAACAACAAAAAATTAGTCAATCGGAATTAGATTCGTTAATTTTACAAAAAGAAAAAAGGGAGCCTACTGTCACGAAAGAGCTTCCGAAAGGGTTAACGAAGCAAACGTTGCAATTAATTTGGCAGAAGATCGAGTCGTTGAATGGAAGAGTGTTTACAACAGATGAAATGGCACAATTAGTTGGAATTTCAAGAGTTTCTATTCGAAAATATGTAATGTTTTTGACTGACATTGGAGTGTTAGAAAACGAAATGATGTACCAACATGTGGGCAGACCTGTAAGTAAATTAAGATGTGTTGATCAAAAGAAAATAGAGTTTTACGTATAAGCGACTTAATATAAGTCGCTTATACTTTTTTTAATTACAAAATCAATTACAAAACTTACAAAAACTATTTTTACTATTGAAAGCGTTTTAATATTGTTATTAAGAAAACGAGGGGGTGCCATATGGGAATTCAAAAGAATGTGGAAGCGGTATCATTTTCTGAAGGAAATGAAGTACAAAGAGAATCTTTCGCTTCTAAAATTATGAATGTAAAAATCGGTGTTATACCTTTACCGTTATATGTAGTATTGGCTGCTATTATTTATGGGGCATCTGTATATAATAAATTGCCAGCAGATATGATTGGTGGATTTGCAGTTATTATGATCATGGGGATTTTCTTAGGCGATATTGGGATGAGAATTCCAATTTTAAAAAATATCGGCGGTCCAGCAATACTTTCGTTATTTATTCCATCATTACTTGTATTTTTTAACTGGATGAATCCAGCTTCAATGGAAGCTGCGACTATGTTAATGAAAAAATCGAACTTTTTATATTTATATATTTCTTGTTTAGTAGTCGGAAGTATTTTAGGAATGAACCGTAAAGTGTTAGTACAAGGTTTCGTTCGTATGTTTATTCCTTTAGTAGTAGGGACGTTAGCTTCTGTAGCAGTAGGGTTATTGGTCGGTTCATTATTTGGATTTGAAATGAAGCACACATTCTTCTTTATCATCGTACCAATTGTGAGTGGTGGTATCGGGGAAGGGATTTTACCATTGTCGCTAGCTTATAGTGATATTTTAAATGAATCATCAGCGACGTTTGTATCACAGCTTATTCCAGCAGCTATTATTGGAAATATGTTCGCAATTGTAAGTGCAGGGTATATGAAGCGTTTAGGTGAGAAGAAACCGGAGCTTAGTGGTAACGGTGTATTAGTGAAAACAGACAATCAAGCAGAATTATTAAAAGAACAAAATACAGAGAAGCCAATTGACTTCTCATTAATGGGAGCAGGTTTATTAATTGCGTGTACGTTCTTCATCTTTGGAGGATTTGCTTCTAAGTTCATCGGTATTCCTGGGGCAATCATTATGATTTTTTCAGCAGCACTTGTGAAATACTTTAAATTAATGCCAGCAAAAATGGAGCAAGGAGCATTCCATTTATATAAATTTATTTCGAAGAATTTAACTTGGCCTTTAATGGTTGGATTAGGATTGCTATATATTCCGTTAAAAGACGTAGCAGCAGTTCTTTCAGTAGGATATGTTGTTGTGTGCGCATCGGTTGTTCTTACAATGGTAGCATCAGGTTTTCTTGTAGGGAAAGTGATGAAGATGTATCCAGTTGAATCGGCGATTGTAACTGGATGTCATAGCGGTTTAGGCGGAACTGGAGATGTTGCTATTTTATCGGCTTCAAATCGTATGGAATTAATGCCGTTCGCGCAAATTTCAACTCGTTTAGGTGGGGCGGCAATGGTTGTAACGGCGACAATATTATTAAAAATGTTTTCATGATCAAACAAGCTAGCTATATTCATATAGCTAGCTTGTCAAATTAAGGGGAGATTATAAGTATGTTAGCAAATCAAATTAATGAAAGATCATTGTTATTGCATAAAGAATTAGTAGGGAAAATTGAAATTACAAGTAAAGTGGAGGTAAATTCAGCGGATGATTTAAGCCTGACGTATACACCAGGTGTAGCGGAGTCGTGTAAAGCAATTGCGGCAGATGAAGAAACAGTGTATGACTATACAGCACGTGGCAATATGGTGGCAGTTGTTTCAGATGGAACAGCGGTACTCGGTTTAGGAAACATTGGACCGAAAGCGGCTATGCCTGTTATGGAAGGAAAAAGTATTTTGTTTAAGAAGTTTGCGAATGTAGATGCTTTCCCATTATGTTTAGGCACAACGGATGTAGATGAAATCGTTACCCTTGTAAAAAATTTAGAGCCTACATTTGCAGGGATTAATTTAGAAGATATTGCAGCACCGCGTTGTTTTGAAATTGAAAAACGATTAAAAGAAGAAACGAATATTCCTGTATTCCATGATGATCAACATGGAACAGCTATTGTCGTTTTAGCAGCTGTTATTAATGCATTAAAAGTTGTTAGCAAACAAATGGATAATGTGAAAATCGTTATTAACGGTGCGGGTTCGGCAGGAATTGCAATTGGAAAATTATTATTAAAGGCTGGTGCAAAGCACATTACGTTAGTTAGCCTAGAAGGTATTGTTTGTGAAGGTGAAACATGGATGAACGAAGCACAAATTGAAGTTTCAAAAAAGACAAATCGTGAACATGTGCGTGGAACGTTAAAAGAAGCAATTCACCAAGCTGATATTTTTATTGGCGTATCTGCTCCTAACGTATTAACGAAAGAACTTGTACAGACGATGAATGAGAAAGCAATTGTGTTTGCAATGGCGAATCCAATTCCAGAAATCTTCCCTGAGGATGCATTAGAGGCTGGGGCAGCTGTAGTAGGAACTGGACGCTCGGATTATGCGAATCAAGTAAATAATGTATTGGCGTTTCCCGGAATATTCCGCGGTGCGTTAGATGTGCGCGCAACTGATATTACAGAAGAGATGAAATTAGCGGCAGCATATGGGATCGCTAACATCATTACTGATGAAGAACGTAATGCGAATTATGTAATCCCGAATCCATTAGATAAAAGAGTTGTTCCAAGTGTTGCAGAAGCAGTAGCGAAAGCAGCTATTGATTCAGGCGTGGCACAAATTACGAAAATACCACGTTATTAATAGCGAAAAGCAGTGCCTAAAAGGCACTGCTTTTTTGAGATAAGAAATCAAAATAATGAAGAAGTGTAGAATTATTTATGTTTCTTCATTATTTATTTAATTCCATTGCAACTTGTTTACCATTCACTAAAACCTCAGTTACTGCTACGATCACTTCTATCATTTTTTTCATCTCTCATCTCTCCTCGTTTCATTTCTTACTTTAAGTATAAGAGAAGAGAGATAATTCAACTATCGAAGTACATGACGTAGAAATTACATTGTTGTAAGAAAGTGGTTTATTTTTGTCACTTTACTCAGCAGTGATTACAAACTGATCATAATATTTTTCATTCACATATATATTTAATAACCATAATCCAGATGAAGGTAGTGACATAGTGAGAGGGAGTTCGTTTGTAGTAGAATCGATTGTATTTGAAGTAGTCCAAGTTTGTTTGGAAGTTTCTTTTTGAAAGAGTACTTGTGTCGGAGTTACAGATCCTTGTTTTAGCGCAATAATAGACAATTTTCCAGTTGGTATTTCAGAATCTAGAAAGTGCCACATTATTTCATTTTGTTCATTTGCGATAATAGGACTATCAGCCATTGCGACTTTACCTTCGATGCCTTTTAAAGGCATTTTTCCTTCTACGAAAGAAGGTGTTTCTTCCCAATTTACATCTTTTAAAACACTAAGGTGAAAGAAGGAAGGTGCGTTCACTTGAGTGGATGACGTTGCTATTACGTCTTTTTTTTGTTCTTTTGAATCCGGTTGCGTTTGTGTGCATCCAGTGATGAGGAAGGAGAGAAGTAGCATAGTTCCGATTTTTTTCATGGTGCCACACTCCTAGTTTTTATTGTTAGTGTAATTGTATTTGCTAGAAGGCGGGACAATTCCTTTAAAGTATAAAAAGAGGTCGTAAGTTTTGTACGACCTCTTTTGACATTTTTATCCCGTAAAAGCCCGATTGGTGTAGGTTAATAATTAGTGGGAGATAGTCCCCACTAATTAAAGTTTCATTTTATATTTGTTCCGTTGTATAGGTTGGTTCGGTTTCTTTTTGAGGCATCGTCAAAAAAATAACGGACAGAACGATACATACGCCGCCTAATAATTGATATGTTCCAAAAGATTCATTTAGCCAAGTGATTGAAACGATGGCAGCTACAAGGGGTTCAATGCTAGATAAAATGCTTGTTTCTGTTGCTGCTAAATATTTAAGACTACCGATATATAGAAGGAAAGAAAGGGTACCACTAATAATGATAAGAATAAGCATAGAAAAAGTTTTTAGTGTAAGGGTTTGTGAAAATTGATTCCACCCGAATGAACGATTATAAATAAGTAGTGCAATTCCTCCGATTAACATCCCCCAACCAATTACTACAGTTGTCCCGCATTCTTTAATGAGAGAAGCCGGATGAAGGGTATAAAATGCAAATCCGATTGCTGTTAATAGTCCAAAAATAATAGCTTCTTTGGATAAAACAATATTTTCAATTGAGCCATTTGTAATAATAAAGTATGTTCCTATTAGCGCGGCTATAATTGCGAATAGTTGCATGGAAGCAGGGAATTTTCTTTGTTCAAATGCAACATACATGGTAATAAGAACAGGACCTAGAAATTGAAATAGCGTTGCTGTGACTGCATTACTAATATGAACCGTTTCGATAAAGGCGTATTGCGCACCGAGCATGCCGAGAATAGAGAAAATAATAAGTTGTATAGAATATCTAGGGTGTTTCCAAATTTGAAATATGTTTTGTTTCTTTATAAGTAAGAAAGACAAAATAAATATTCCTGCAAGCAACAATCGAATTGTTAAAAAATCAATTGAGGATACATTAGTATGTTGAAATAGCCACTGAATCATTGGACCAGATAATCCCCATAATGTAGCCCCTGTAATAATCATAATGAGTCCGATACGTCTACCATTGTTCATTATCATGTTTCTCCTCTCCAGTATTTGATTTTTTATGTGTGACATGATAAAAGGAATTATATATAACTTCTGGTACTGTAAAAAGTATCAGATTTTAGTTTTATTAAGGGGTCAGATATTATGTTAGAATTAACGCCTAATTTAAATATGAATAGTAAAAAGGCATTGTATGTGCAATTGTATGAGTATATAAAAAAAGAAATTAAAGATGGATCGATTGTCCCTTTTACGAAATTACCGGCTAAGCGAAAGTTAGCGATACATTTACAAGTAAGTAAAAATACAGTAGAGGCAGCGTACGAACAATTACTGGCAGAAGGTTATATTGAGTCGATAGCGAGAAAAGGTTATTTTGTATGCAAGATTGAGCAAATGGTTCATATAGAGGATAGCGGAGATAGAATAGAAGAAGTACCGTTTCAGGAGAAGAGTTATAAATTTGATTTTACACAAACAGGAATTGATACAAATGCTTTTCCATTCAATATGTATCGGAAAATTGTAAATGAAATATGGCAGCCGCATAATAACGAACTTCTCTTTCTAGGACACCCTCAAGGAGAAGCGAGCTTAAGAGAAGAGATTACGAATTATTTGTATGAATCTAGAGGTGTACGTTGTTCAGCTAGTCAAATTGTATTAGGAGCGGGAACACAAATATTAGTGAAACTATTGTTTCAATTGTTAAAGGGAAGCAATTATGCAGTTGAAAACCCAGGATATCATAGAAAGATGGTTGTTTTTGAACAGGGAGAAGCAAGAGTCCAAATGTTATCTTTAGATAGAGATGGAATTTGTATTGCAGATTTAGAAAATAGCAATGCGAATGTTGTATTTGTTACACCTTCCCATCAGTTTCCATATGGAATGATTATGCCTATTACGAGAAGGATGCAGCTTTTACAATGGGCAAAGAAAGAAGAGAGCAGGTATATTATTGAAGATGATTACGATAGTGAATTTCGCTATTCTGGAAAGCCTATACCGGCGCTGCAAGGGTTAGATACAGAGGGGAAAGTTATTTATATGGGGACGCTATCTAAAGCATTATTACCATCGCTACGGATGAGCTATATGGTGTTGCCGAAGAAATTAATTAAAAAGTATCAACAGCAATATTTATTTTATACACAAAGTGTTTCAAGAATGGACCAAGAAGTGATTAGAAGATTTTTAAATGAAGGCTATTGGGAAAAACATATTCATAAAATGCGTGTCGTCTATCGAAAGAAGAGAGATCGACTTGTTTTTGAAATAGAGAAGTATTTCTCTAATCGTGTTGAAGTGATAGGAGAAGATTCAGGATTACACATTTTATTAAAAGTGCATAATGGAATGCGGGAAGAAGAATTAATTCAAGAAGCTGCGAAACATAGTATCAAAATATATCCTGTGTCTACGTACTATAAAGACGATACTGCACCTGAAAATGTAGTTTTACTTGGGTTTGCGATATTATCAGAGGAAGAAATTGCGAAAGCGATTCAATTATTACACACGGCATGGTTTACAAGAAAGTAAAAAACATCCTCCAAACATGAGGATGTTTTTTATTATTTATTTTCATCTAAGAATAAGACCATATGCTCTTCGTCCCAATATTGTCCGTTATATTTTAATGAACGTTCTTGTACACCGAATGTTTTAAAACCTAATGATTCATAAAGTTTTTTCGCTCCATCGTTGCCAACAACAACATCAAGCATAACTTGTTCTACTTCTAAAGATTTAGCAAGCTCAAGACATTCTTTAATAAGTGCTTTTCCTGCTCCAAGTCCGCGCGCTTTTGGAGATACATATACAGAACCGATTTTAGCTTTATGTTCTTGTTTTACATATGGTTTCGTTTCCAGTGTTGCAACCCCGATTAATTTTCCATCTTTAAATGCACCTAGCGTATAGTTTTCATCTTGTGCTAATTTTTGTGCTTTATATTCAATTGCACACTCTTTATTAATAATATCTTCATAAGAAGAGCTGAATGCTTCAGGGTTTTGCTTTAATCCTTCTACGCGAAGTTCTAAGTAAATTTCTGCTTCGTCTTTTGTTAATACATGGATATCCAATTATATCACCCTCCAAATCTTTGCAAATGTACCTTTATTTTATATTGAAATAAGAATAATTTCAAAAGCTTAGCTTATATGAGCTGTTTTTATGAACAAAATAACACCAGTAGTGTTTACTGCTACTGGTGTTTTCACACGCATATTATTCAAAAGGTAGCTCGATTATAAAGTTTGTTCCCGCTCCTAATTGGCTTGTTACTAGAATAGAACCGTTATGCAATTCTACAATTTCCTTTGCAACAGCTAGCCCGATACCTTTTCCGCCTGTAGCTCGTGTTCTAGATTTATCGACACGATAAAAACGGTCAAATATATGCGGGATATCTTCTTCAGGAATACCTTCACCTTCATCTTGTACACTTATTGTAAAAGAATCTGTTTCCATGAGTACACGTATCGTAATGGCTGTGTTTTCTGGCGAATGTTGATAAGCGTTGTGTAATAAATTTAACATAACTTGTTCCATACGTCTTTCGTCTATACAAACTTCTAAATCATCTTTGCAATATACATGAAGTTGCATTTGCTTATTTGTTAATGTTGTTTTTGTTTTTTCTACCATTCGTTCTAAAAATGGCTGAAGAAGCACTTTTTGTTTTTTTATAACAAATTGGTGTTGTTCTAATTGTACAAGCATAAATAAATCTTGGACGAGATCGGTTACACTATCCGTTTCATCCTCAATAATTTGTAAGTATTCTTCTCGCTCCTCTTTTGTTAAAGAGTCTCTCTTTGCTACCTTCGCATAACCTTTCATATAGGTCAATGGAGTTAATAGTTCATGAGCGACACTAGCGAGAAATTCATTGCGCTCTTTTTTCATATACGTAAGTTCACTCGATAAATCTTCAATTGTTTTTGCTAAACTTCCGAGTTCATCATTTCGTTTAATACCTAATTGAATTGGCTTGTTTAATTTTGACATTTTTTCTGTCGCTCTCTTCATTTTTACAAGTGGTTCTGTAATAACGCGTGAAAAAACAAAGACAGAAATTGTTGTTAAAATAATTGTTAAAACGCTAATGATAAGAAATTGGTTCATGAGTTTAAGTAACATATTTTCTAGGAAAGATGTTTTTAATAACATATATAGCTTTCCTTGAAACTTTGTTGTGTTAAGTGGGCTTACTGTTGTGATGAACTTTGATTTTTTCCAGTTCCTTTCAACGACCAATCCGCCGTCTGGGACAGTTTCTGTTTTACAAGTAAGTTGTTTTTGCATATCTTTTGTTACGGGTTCTGAGGTGGAAATAATTTTGCCATTATGGTCAGTAATAATGATAGCTATATCGGAGTTAGAAATTGATTCCGATTCAACTAAGTGTGCAGCCTCATTCGTAATATCGAACTCAGGGTACACAGGACGTTTAGGATTTTTATTATGTTCAGCGTGTTTCATTTCTTTATAATATTCATCCCGTCTCTCGCGGCTTTTAATTTTTTTACTATAGCGATTACCTTTCTCTAAAAGAGCATCTGTTTCCTCTACAATACGCATTTTTGAAAGGCTTTTATAAAAAGATACGAAAGCAATTGTTTCAATACATAAAGCTAATATTAAAAAGTATGTCCCAATTTTAAGGGAAAGTTTACTCATTTTTTCACCATACCTTATTCATAATAAAGAGTCAGTGGTATACGATTTCCCACTGACCGAAGTAATTATTCACTTTTCCATTTATATCCGACTTTATAGACCGTTTCTAGGTAATCTTCAATCGGAAATCCTTTTTTGCGTAGTTTATCACGGATATTACGAATGTGTGAGTCAATTGTTCTATATTCGATATCTGTTTCATAGCCCCAAATTTTTTCGATTAAATCATCTCGGCTATAAGCACGGTTTGTATTTTGTAAAAATAGTCCGAGTAACGAAAATTCGATAGGAGTTAATGAGATTTTTTCATCATAAACTGTGACAGTATGTTTCGTTTTATCCCACTCAATACCATTGAAACTAACAAAGCCATCTTTTTTTGTACGGCGTAATATAGCCTCGATTCGTGCGACTAATACATGCTCATCAAATGGTTTTGTAATATAATCATCTGCGCCCATCGTGAGGCCTTTCACCATATCGTAGTTTTGGTTGCGAGCTGTTAACATAATGATAGGAACGTTGGAAATTTGACGAATTTGATAGCAAGTATCCCATCCATCCATACTTGGCATCATAACATCTAATAAAATAATATCGAATTCTTTTTGTTCGATTAATTTTAGTGCTTCAAGGCCAGAGGTAGCTTTCATACAAAAATAGCCGCGAGGGCTTAAGAACAGATCTAATAATCGTAACATACGTTCTTCATCGTCTACTAATAAAATTTTTACCATAATCTTGTGCACCCCAAACTGTTCATTCTACTTGTATAGTTTACATGAAAATAATAAAAAACTCTTTTTATGTGATTGAATGGAGGGCTGATTTTTTCGCTCAGAGTAATTGACATAAAAAATGCACTAGTTTTGCACAACTATTTTTTATAATAGAAAACGTAGCGACACAAAATACCCTATGTTGCGACATAACGTCATGTCATTTTATTTATAAAATGACAATTCCATTCTATTGTGTATGTGAGATAGAGAGGGTTTTCGTATTCACCTCGCATCGGATAAGAAAAATTTCCTATCTCACACTTTTTTTAAAAGGAGATCATACACATGAATTCAAAAGAAGAAATTTCAAAAAAAGAAAAGCAAGATCGTAATACGGTTGTCATGTGCGTTGCCGTATCTATGGTTATTATTATAAGTTGCGTAAATAAAATTTTGGGGATTTTATAATATAAAAAAAGCTGATTGCTTCTTAAGAAGCAATCAGCTTTTTTCATTGTTAGGGGGAGTGTTCATATAATAAACCAAGGTAAAATTGCTAATCCAGAAGTTACAATTGCTGTAGTAAATATTAAAAGCATAGCTCGTTTGTTTTGTTTCATGTCACATTCTCCTCTACATATCAAGTACATGCGATCAGCGTGGGATGTAGTTCCCCACTGAGTAAAGTTTCACTTTATATTTTTAGTATAATGAATGGAAAGGTTTGGTACGATCGATAAAGGTGACATGAAGATTACATTGTTGTAATGAAAAAAGCATCTTTCTTAATAAAAAGATGCTTTTGGAAAACTATATTGAAGTATTAATCATTTAAGAACAGAACCATATGTTCCTCGTCCCAATATTGACCGTTATGTTTTAATGAACGCTCTTGTACGCCGTAAGTCTGGAAACCTAATGATTCATATAATTTTTTTGCACCAGCGTTACCAACTACAACATCGAGCATAAGTTGTTCTACATGTAATTTATCGGCATTTTCAATAATTGCTTTAATAAGAGCTCGTCCTGCTCCAAGGCCACGCGCTTTTGGGGAAACGAAAACGGAACCGATTTTTGCTTTATGTTCTTGTTTAATAAAAGGCTTTGTTTCTAAAGTAGCAATGCCGATTAAATCATCATCTTTGAAGACCCCTAGAGTATACTTATCCGGATTGCTTAATCGTTTTGCCATAGCAGCTACAGGATCCTCATGTTTCAAAACGTCTTCATAGGAAGAGCTAAAAGCTTCCGGGTTCTTCGTTAAACCTTCCATACAAACTTTTAAATATATTTCTGCGTCCTCTGTCGTTAATAAGTGAATTTCCATCGTTGTAACCTCCTTGGTCGATTTCAAATAAAATAAATCCATTACTTTTATAAGAGTGTGTATGTGTTTTGTTAGCAGTCTCTTTTAATTTGTAAAAGAATGAAAAGATATATGCTACAATGTTTTGTTTTTTAATATGTAATGAAATTATATATTAACTTTATTAACTATTCAAGTATTTAATATATTACATTTTCATAACTAAAATAACTCCTCAATTGAGGAGTTATTTTCAGGCTGTGGAGAAAGTCTTCTCCACAGCCTGTTTTTGTGTCTGAACCTCTTTTTATGTGTCAACACTGATAAAAAAGAGGAAAAGGAGAGATTTTTTATGATGGGTGCTTTAAAA
Source organism: Bacillus sp. CPT56D-587-MTF (assembly GCF_058792335.1). Taxonomy (NCBI): domain Bacteria; kingdom Bacillati; phylum Bacillota; class Bacilli; order Caryophanales; family Bacillaceae; genus Bacillus; species Bacillus sp. CPT56D-587-MTF. The sequence goes on from NZ_JBYTEF010000001.1 coordinate 192,026, forward strand.
AATCATCGTGATGAGCGTGTATCTGTTTCTGTAGAAGAGTTGGTTCCACAAGATCATTTCCTTCGTGCAATTGAAGCGACAATTAGTTTTGATTTTATTGAAGAGAAGTTACGCCCTTATTACTGTGAAAACAATGGACGCCCGTCCATTCATCCTATTGTTTTATTTAAGATGATGTTTATTGGATATTTTTACGGTATTCGTTCTGAGCGTCAATTGGAAAAGGAAATTAAAACGAATATTGCCTACCGTTGGTTTTTAGGGTTTTCTCTATCGGATACTATTCCGGATCACTCTACAATCAGTTGGAATCGTCGTACTCGTTTTATTCATACAAATATTTTCGAAGAAATTTTTGATGAGATTGTGAGACAAGCGACGGAGCACCGGATGGTAGGAGGACGTGCACTGATGACAGATTCTACACATATTAAGGCCAATGCCAATAAAAATAAATTTGTACATAAATATAAAAAAGAAAAAGCAAAGTTTTATATAGACGAGCTAGAAGCTGCGGTAATCGAAGATCGTGAGGTACATGGAAAAAAGAATTAAAACCTAGAAAGGAAAGTGATACCCCTACCAAAAAAACTCGTATAAGTACAACGGATCCAGATAGTGGATTTTTAATGAGAGATGGAAAACCAAATGGTTTTCATTTCTTGGATCATCGTACGACTGATGCGAAGTACAATATTATTACAGATACCTATGTAACGGCTGGAAATATGGCAGATTCCGAGCCGTATTTAGCACGCCTCCAAGCTCAGATTGATAAATTCGACTTCAAAGTAGAAGCTGTTGCCCTTGATGCTGGCTATTTTACAGGATATATCTGTAAGAAACTATCAGAACGGAATATATTTATGGTGATGGGGTATCGCCGATTTGGAAAACGGAATAAAGAAGTACCGAAAAGCCAATTTAAATATGTAGAAGAAATGAATGTTTTCGCTTGTCCGATGGGATGTATTCTAGAATATGTAACAACTGATCGTGAAGGATACCGTCAATACAAATCGAATCCAGAAGACTGCGCTGTTTGTCCGTTACGTGAGGTGTGCTTTTCAAAGAAACAAAAACAAAAAGTTATCACTCATCATGTGTGGGAGAAATATAAGGATATTGCTAGAAAAAACAAGCTAACAGCTACAGGGAAAAGGTTGTATAAAGTACGCTGTTCCACTATAGAGCGAAGCTTTGCAGACGCCAAAGAACTACATGGCTACCGCTATGCCCGGTTTCGAGGGCTGAAGTCTGTCCAAATGCAAGCTTATCTCACCGCAGCTTGTCAAAACATGAAAAAAATAGCCCTCCACCTGACCAAAAAGGGTCAGGTGGAGGGCTATTTTTTAAAATTCTATTATTTTATGTTGTTTTTATTCGCTAAAATCAAAAAAGATTCCAGAGTGTTGGGAACCCTAAAGGGTTTCCCAACACTCTGAAAATAACTCCTCAATTGAGGAGTTATTTTAGTTATTCGATTGATAACCATCAATTCGATGTGGATGTGTGTAAATATTGCAGGATTCATTTCTGATAAATCCTACGACTGTAATGCCTAAATCGTGAGCGAGTTGCAATGCTAGTTTTGTTGGGGCAGATTTAGATAGAACAATTTCACATCCGATTTTTGAAACTTTGAGTAAAATTTCAGATGAAATACGTCCGCTAAATGCGATAATTTTTCCTTTAACAGATATATCGTTGCGCAAACAATGACCATATATTTTATCTAATGCATTATGTCTGCCAATATCCATTCTTGATAGGAGAATTTTGTTTCGATCACAGAGCGCGGTATTGTGAACACCGCCGGTTTGGCGAAAGGTAGTGGAAGATTGTTGTAACGTATTCATTAAGTAAAAGCATTCTTCAGGAGTCATTTTTACATGTATATCATGTAAGTCTTTTGCTTTTGCTGCGTCGTTTACGAAAATAAAACCTTGTCTACCTTTTCCGCAGCAAGAAGTGATGTATCGTTTATTATATAAAGTTTGATAGAGCGGATTCACTTTTGATGATTTTACATGGACAATTCCGTTATCTTTTTGAACCCATATTTCTTCAACATCGTTATAGGAAGAAATAATCCCCTCAGAAATTAAAAAACCAATTACCATATCTTCAATATAATTTGGTGTGCATACGACTGTTACATATTCTTCACCATTCAATTTAATAGTAATAGGAGATTCTGTAACAATCTCGTCAAGTTGTTTTGAAAATGTACCAGATTGATAACGTACAATTGTATAAGTCTCTTGCGTAGGCCCCATATTTAATTCCCCTTTTATATGTATTTCTCTCCCACATTTATCATAAAACAATGGGAAAAATAAAAACACCTATTAACAAGAAGATCACAGATTATTTTGGTTATTATTGTATATGTACGATATAATAGAACTGTAGAATAGTGATATTTTCAAGCTTTCGTAGTTATACCTTATAACATCTAGAATCCACTTCATAAGAAAGTATTTGGGTAGAGCGTTTCAAAAATATGTACAGTAATGCGATTTTGAAAACGGATTCATGATTGTGTTGTACGTTGGTTGTAAGGAGAGGGGAAACTATGGCAGAACAGACAGTCCGTGTAACCGTCGATGGTAAAGAATTTTCTGCATCAGGTGAAAAGACGATACTACAATTATTTAACGAGAGTAATTTGGAACATCCTCAAATTTGTCATGTACCAGAAGTAGATCCAATTCAAACTTGTGATACGTGTATTGTAGAAGTAAATGGAAAGTTATTGCGTGCTTGTTCAACGAAATTAGAGAACGGTATGCATATCGAAAGACAGTCCCAGCGTGCAAAAGAGGCACAGACTGAGGCAATGGATCGAATATTAGAGAATCATCTACTGTATTGTACCGTTTGTGATAACAATAATGGTAACTGTAAAGTCCACAATACAGTACATATGATGGGAATTGAGGAACAGAAATATCCGTATGAGCCAAAAGTAAGTGCGTGTGAAGTGGATATGTCACATCCGTTTTATCGATATGATCCAAATCAATGTATTGCTTGTGGACAGTGTGTAGAAGTATGTCAAAACTTACAAGTGAATGAAACTATATCGATAGACTGGAGCTTAGACCGTCCACGTGTTATATGGGACAATGGTGTAAGTATAAATGACTCATCTTGTGTAAGTTGCGGGCAATGTGTAACAGTATGTCCATGTAATGCGTTGATGGAGAAATCAATGTTAGGTGAAGCTGGATTCATGACAGGATTGAAACCGGATGTGTTAGATCCGATGATTGATTTTGTAAAGGATGTAGAGCCGGGATATAGTAGTATTTTAGCAGTTTCAGAAGTAGAGGCTGCGATGCGTAAGACGAAAGTGAATAAAACAAAAACAGTTTGTACATTTTGTGGTGTAGGTTGTTCATTTGAAGTATGGACGAAAGACCGCCACATTTTGAAAGTGCAGCCTGTTTCAGATGCGCCGGTTAACGGTATTTCAACATGTGTAAAAGGCAAATTTGGATGGGATTTTGTAAACAGTGAAGATCGTATTACAAAGCCATTAATTCGCCAAGGGGATATGTTTGTTGAAGCTTCATGGGAAGAGGCTCTTGAAGTTGTTGCATCCAATATGCAGCATATTAAATCAGAATATGGAAGTGATGCATTTGGGTTTATTTCTTCTTCGAAAGTAACGAATGAAGAAAATTATCTTATGCAAAAACTAGCCCGTCAAATATATGGAACGAATAATGTAGACAACTGTTCCCGTTATTGTCAATCTCCAGCAACAGATGGTTTATTTAAAACTGTCGGTATGGGAGGGGACGCTGGAACAGTGAAGGATATTGCGGAAGCAGGCCTTGTCATTATCGTTGGAGCAAATCCAACAGAAGGACATCCTGTACTTGCAACGCGTGTAAAACGTGCTCATAAATTACATGACCAAAAATTAATTGTGGCGGACCTTCGTAAACATGAAATGGCAGAGCGTGCGGATTTATTCATTCATCCGCGCCAAGGAACTGATTATGTATGGCTCGTTGGTATTACGAAATATATTATTGATCAAGATTGGCACGATAAAAAGTTCATAGCTGAAAATGTGAAGAATTTTGATGAATATAGCAAAATGGTAGAAAAGTATACGCTTGATTATACAGAAGAAATTACGGGGATTTCGAAAGAAAATCTGAAAGAAATGGCACGTATGGTATATGAAGCAGATGGTACTTGTGTACTTTGGGGAATGGGTGTAACGCAAAATACTGGAGGAAGTACAACTTCAGCAGCAATTTCAAATCTATTGCTTATTACGGGTAACTATCGTCGTCCTGGTGCAGGAGCATATCCATTACGCGGACATAATAACGTACAAGGCGCTTGTGATATGGCAACATTACCAAACTGGCTTCCAGGTTACCAAGCGGTTTCAGATGATGCGCTCCGTGCGAAATTTGAAAAAGCATACGGTACTACAATTCCGAAAGCACCAGGCTTAAATAATATTGCAATGTTACTTGCGGCAGATGAAGGAAAACTGCGTGGTATGTATGTTATGGGTGAAGAAATGGCTTTAGTAGATTCGAATGCCAACCATGTACAACATATTTTAGCAAATTTAGATTTCCTTGTTGTTCAAGATATGTTCTTATCGAAAACAGCTCGTTTTGCTGATGTTATTTTACCGGCAGCACCAAGCTTAGAAAAAGAGGGAACATTTACGAATACAGAGCGCCGTATTCAAAGATTATATGAAGTATTGAAGCCGCTTGGTGATTCAAAGCCAGACTGGTGGATTTTACAAAAAGTAGCTCGTGCGCTTGGCGGGGACTGGAATTATGAAAGTCCAAGTGAAATCATGGATGAAATTGCATCGCTTGCACCTTTATATTCTCAGGCAACATACGATCGTTTAGAAGGATGGAATAGTTTATGTTGGGGTAGCCATGATGGTAGCGATACACCGCTATTATATGTGGACGGATTTAACTTCCCGGATAAACTAGCTCGTCTATCATTAGATGAATGGGTACCACCAGTTGTAGCGCCAGATGAGTATGATTTACTTTTAAATAATGGTCGTATGTTAGAACATTTCCACGAAGGGAATATGACGAATAAATCGGCTGGTATTTTATCTAAAGTATCTGAAGTGTTCGTTGAAATCTCGCCTGAACTTGCCCTAGAGCGCAATGTGAAAGATGGTGGTCTTGTAGAATTAGCATCACCATTTGGGAAAATTAAAGTACAGGCACTTGTTACAGATCGTGTAACGGGGAAAGAGCTATATTTACCGATGCATGCAACGGTAAATGAAGAGGCAATCAATATTTTAACTGGAACGGCGACAGATCTTTATACGTGTACACCAGCGTACAAACAAACGATGGTAAAGATGCGTGTATTACGTGAAAAAGGGAAGCGTCCGTTACCATCTTCAAACCCGAGAGATAAAAAGCGTAATCCGCAAAACGGTGTTGAAATCCAGCAAAAATGGCAAAGAAAACAATACGTATCACTTGTGGACTAGGGGGCGGAGATAGTGGCGAAAGAAATTACTGTAATTAAAAAGAAAGTTGTAACAGAGGAAGAACAGAAACAGCAAGTAGCAGATGAACTTCTAAATGAGCTATCTAATAATCGTGAAGCAGTAGAAGAAACGATGCAGCTTTTAGCACAGTTGCAGAAGGCTGGTATATTAGATGCGGCAATTAGTTTACTTGCTGCGAAGGAAGATGTTTCAAAAATCGCTGTGGAGCAATTAAATCGTGAACCCGTTAAAAATGCGTTAAACAATATGATGGGGGCAGGAGAAGCGTTATCTTCAGTTGACCCAGAAATAACGAAGCAAATTACGTCAAGTTTAGTTACAGGATTGCAATTTGCAACAGACGAATTAAATAGTGGTAAAAAAACAAAAGTGATGGATTTCTTTAAAGTATTAAAAGATCCAGATATCAATAGAGCTATTACATTCGGTTTTAGCTTCTTGAAAGCATTTGGACAAGGGTTAGAGAAAAAATAGAATAGATGAAAAAGTGATGGGAAGTAGCCATCACTTTTTTCATTATATGTATAAGAGTGTTCATGTTAAGCGGAATATATTATTATTAAAAAGATGGATTAGAACTGGAAATATGGAATCCATCTCAAATACCGTTTTAGAATTTGGAGGAATATATGCAACACCGTAAAAAACTATCTATACCAGGAGTAATGAGACATTCCTTTCAAACAGTTAAATTTGCCTTTTGGAATGTATTAACTTTTCAACTTGCTTATAAATTATTAGCAGCGATTGTGTTTGTTCCACTATTTGGGATTATTTTTAATAAGTTATTGTATTTTGGTGGTTATGCAAATGCGACAAATGATGAATTATTAGCATTTTTAAAGACGCCTTATGGCATCTTAGCAATCGTAATTTTATCATTGTTAGCACTGTTTCTTATCTTTACAGAATTTGCGGTGCTTATTATTATTTCGTATTTCGCTCATAAAAGACAGAAGGTGAAATTACGTCCGATTTTATATAAAACGGTAACGTATTTACCTACTCTTTTCACATATTGCTTACCAGGATTTATTTTATATGCTGTCGTATTGTTGCCTCTTTTAAATATGGGATATGAAACGGCATTAATCCCGCAAATTCAAATTCCTAACTTTATTACAGGAGAACTGTTTAAGACAACGATGGGACAAGTTGGTTATTACACGTTCTTTGCTGTAGTCGCGTATTTGAATCTTCGATGGATTTTCGTTCTACCTATTGTTGTTTTAGAGCAAAAACCATTTCGCGTGGCAGCACGTAAAAGTGCAACTTTAGTAAAGGAAAGCTTTTTTAAAGTACTATTCTTTTTAGTAGGATTTTTTATCTCAATTGGAATTGTATATGTCGTGTTTTTAGGAATGTATTTATTGTGCCTATGGGGTGTTTATGAATTTACAAACCCGAAAGGAACATTTGCATTATTAGCTGAATCAACGATTTCTGTATTTTTAACGAGTACATTGTATTTATTCAGCTTTATCGTGACGCCATTTTATATTATGGCGATTACGCGATTATACTTACAAAAGGTTCCAGTTGAGGATGTTTTATTAGAAGAAGGATTAGATTATTCGAAAACGAAAGCAGATAAATGTTTCTTCCAAAAACATCGTTGGAAATTCATTGGCGTATACATTGTAGGAATTATTACTGCGGGAATGGTCGTTGCCTTCATTGTAACGTTTATTTCAAATTCGTATAAAGAACCGATTATTATGGCGCACCGCGGGTATATATCAAAAGGCGTAGAAAATACGAAAGAAGCTGTGCAAGGTGCTATTGATGCAAAAGCAGACTACGCTGAAATAGATGTATTACAAACGAAAGACGGTGAGCTAGCGGTTATACATGATTTGAAGTTGAAACGTCTCGCAAATGCCAATGTACATGTGTCAGATTTAACGATGGCTGAGTTAAGGCAGCTTACCCTTAGTCAAGATGGACTTTCAGGATAAATAAGTACACTTGATGAAATCATTAAGCTAGCAAATGGCAAAATCAAACTTAATATAGAAGTGAAGCTTCATGGGGGCGAAAAAGATTTTGTAAACAAAGTCTTAAAAACGATTAAAGATAATGAATTTGAGAAGCAATGTGTAATTCAAACGTTACACTATCCACTTATTAAAGAGTTTAAGCGTGCAAATCCAGATATAAAAGTAGGGTATATACTGTATGCAAGTAGAGCTAACTTAAAGAATGTGAAGGCTGACTTTTACGTAGCAGAAGAATATATGTTAAATAAGAAATTAGTAAAAGAAGCAAGGAAGTTAAACAAACCAATTTACGTATGGACAGTAAATGATATGGAAAATTTAAAGGCATATTATAAGTTAAACGTAGATGGTATCATAACCGATTACCCTGAAGATGCACGTGAAACAATTAAGATGTTAAAAGAGCAAGAAGCGGAAGAAAGTGATCTGTTTGATAAAATTACTGAAACGACAGATGATTTATTTTCTAAGTTATTTATAAGTTACCCAGCTGCTAGCTAAATGCTAGCAGCTGTTTTTGTGTGAAAAGAATATATCTCTAAAGTATTGAGTAAAGTAATAACTGTATATGTATACGTTATCGCTTAGGTTTCTTACATTGTTAAATTATTGTAAAATAATAAATGATTGCTGTTTATTTTGAAGCAGTATAATAAAAATAGAGTGAAAGATAATGGAATGACACGAAACCCCTAATAGAATCAATGTTTTTTATATTTACACTATTCTAAATATAAAAACTTTAGGAAAATGATATGTTAGCGTTTTCATAACTTTTAAGTTATGCTAGAATAAGGACATAAGTTATTAATTATTACAAAAAGAAAAAAGAATCTCTTTTTTCTGTTAATTATAAGGGGGCATTTCATTATGCGTATTGGGGTACCAGCAGAAATTAAAAACAACGAAAACCGTGTGGCAATGACACCAGCAGGTGTTGTACATTTAATTCGTAACAATCACGAAGTATTCATTCAAAAGGGTGCAGGTTTAGGGTCTGGTTTCACAGATGCTCAGTATGTTGAAGCGGGAGCAAAAATTGTTGATACAGCTGAAGAAGCTTGGAATATGGAAATGGTTATGAAAGTTAAGGAACCAATTGAAAGCGAATACAAACACTTCAGTGAAGGCTTAATCTTGTTCACATACTTACACTTAGCTCCGGAGCCAGAATTAACAAAAGCTTTAATCGAGAAAAAAGTTGTTTCTATCGCATATGAAACAGTACAATTAGAAAACCGTTCATTACCATTACTTGCACCTATGAGTGAAGTAGCTGGTCGTATGGCTGCACAAATTGGTGCACAATTCCTTGAGAAAAACAAAGGCGGTAAAGGTATCTTACTTGCAGGTGTTCCAGGGGTTAAACGTGGTAAAGTAACAATCATCGGTGGTGGACAAGCTGGTACAAATGCTGCTAAAATTGCAGTTGGACTAGGTGCGGATGTAACAATCATCGACTTAAGTGCAGAACGTCTTCGTCAATTAGATGACATTTTCGGAAACCAAGTAAAAACTTTAATGTCTAATCCTTACAATATTGCAGAAGCTGTTAAAGAGTCTGATCTTGTAATCGGTGCAGTATTAATCCCAGGTGCAAAAGCTCCAAAACTTGTAACAGAAGAAATGATTAAATCAATGGAACCAGGTTCTGTTGTTGTAGATATCGCGATTGACCAAGGTGGTATTTTCGAAACAACTGACCGTATTACAACTCATGATAACCCAACTTACGAAAAACACGGCGTTGTTCATTATGCAGTTGCAAACATGCCAGGTGCGGTTCCACGTACATCAACTCTTGCATTAACAAACGTAACAGTACCATATGCAGTACAAATTGCTAACAAAGGCTACAAAGAAGCTTGCCTAGGCAACTCTGCATTACTAAAAGGTATTAACACATTAGATGGCTATGTAACATTCGAAGCAGTTGCAGAAGCTCACGGTGTAGAGTACAAAGGTGCTAAAGAATTATTAGAAGCAGAAACAGTATCTTGCTAATAGAAGCATTATACAAAACAAAATCGAACAATATATAAAACAACATGATAAGAGCTAAGAGTGAAGATCTCTTAGCTCTTCTTGGCAAAAGGGGGCATACATCGTGGCCAACCTATTTAAAAAGAAATCCGTTACGCAATTGTTAGGGGAAAGTAAAAGTAAAACTTTGACGAAAACGCTAGGGGCATTTGACCTAACAATGCTAGGGATTGGTGCGATAATTGGTACAGGAGTTCTAGTATTAACTGGATTAGTAGCAGCAAGAGATGCTGGTCCAGCAGTTATTTTTTCATTCATGATTGCAGCCATCGTTTGTGGATTTGCAGCATTATGTTACGCAGAGGTGGCTTCTACACTTCCTGTTTCAGGTAGTGTGTACACATACTCATATGCAACAATTGGTGAGTTTGTAGCTCATTTAATGGGATGGACATTACTATCCGTATATGTTGTAACGACTGCCGCAGTAGCTGGCGGATGGACTGGTTACTTCCATAACTTAGTGAGTGGATTAGGGCTTGAAATTCCAAAAGCACTGCTAACGATTCCGTCTCAAGGTGGTATGGTGAATTTACCAGCAGTTATCGTTACATTAGTTATAACTTGGTTATTATCAAGAGGTACGAAAGAAAGTAAACGCGTGAATAACATAATGGTATTAATTAAAATTGGTATCGTTGTTTTATTCATTGCAGTTGGTGTATTCTACGTGAAACCAGAAAACTGGATACCATTTGCACCGTACGGTTTAAGTGGAGTTTTCGCGGGGGGAGCAGCAGTATTCTTTGCTTTCTTAGGATTTGATGCATTAGCAACTTCTGCTGAAGAGGTAAAAAATCCGCAACGTGATCTACCGATTGGTATTATCGCTTCGTTAGTCATTTGTACAATCATTTATGTTGTAGTTTGTCTCGTTATGACGGGTATGGTTTCTTATAAAGAATTAGATGTACCAGAAGCTATGGCATATGTGTTAGAAGTTGTAGGACAAGATAAAGTAGCAGGTGTAATCGCAATTGGAGCTGTAATTGGTATTATGGCAGTAATTTTTGCTTACATTTATGCAACGACACGTGTATTCTTTGCGATGAGCCGTGACGGTTTATTGCCAGAATCTTTCGCGAAAATTAATAAAAAGACAGAAGCGCCAACATTTACAGTTTGGTTAACAGGAATTGGTAGTGCTTTAATTGCTGGATTTATCGATTTAAAAGAATTGTCGAATTTAGCGAATATTGGAGCGTTGTTAACATTTGCGATGGTTGGTGTGTCAGTTATTATTCTTCGTAAAACACATCCAAAATTACAACGTGGATTTATGGTACCACTTGTACCGATCTTGCCGATTATTTCGATTGCATGTTGTCTATTCTTAATGGTAAATCTACCATTAAAAACATGGATGTACTTCGGTGCTTGGTTAGCAATTGGAGTAGTTGTATACTTTGTTTATTCGAAAAAACATAGTCATTTAAAAGACGATGGAAGTTCGCAGGATAATTTAGAACAAGCTAATTAAAAGCTTAATTAAAAGGGATATAAGTATAGTAAGCCTTGTGCGTCTAGGGAGCGCGCAAGGCTTTTTCTTTTGTTGAAATAAAGGGAATGTATATTACTTTGTTGAATTTTTATGTCGGAATATGAAAAAGGGTGTGCGAATTGTGCATCCTTTTTTGTATGAGAATATAGAGGGTGCGGAAAATATGTATACGACTTATTAAAATGTGAACGGAATGTTCATAAAAAAAATTCAGATTTCATTGACACATATGAGTAGACGCTCATATAATAAGAGTATAAGATATATGAATGATTGTTCATATGTTCAATTAAAGAGGTGAGCTATAATGGCTGGAAATAAAGTAGAAACACCACAAGAGACATGTTCTCAAACGATAATTCATGAAGAAGTTGTAGAGCAAGTAAAACAAACAATTCCAACTGATGAAAGTTTAAGTAAAGTAGCAGAACTATTTAAAGTATTAGGTGACCGTACACGTACGAGAATATTACATGCGCTATTTGAAGCTGAAATGTGCGTTTGTGATTTAGCTTATTTATTAGGAATGACACAATCATCTATTTCGCATCAGCTTCGTGTGTTAAAGCAAGCGAAACTTGTGAAGAATCGTAAAGAAGGAAAGGTTGTTTATTATTCGTTAGCTGACCAGCACGTAATTCATATCTTCGAGCAAGCGTTTGAACACGTAAACGAAGAAGAATAAAAAGAACGCGAGGAGGGAGAACGATGGCTGAAGCGTTAGTGAAAAAGAAACTGATGTTAGAAGGTTTAGATTGTGCGAATTGTGCAATGAAAATTGAAAAAGGTGTTGGGAATATAGAAGGAGTAAATTCTTGCTCTGTAAACTTTGCAACAAAGACAATGATTTTAGAAACGGCACAAAATAAAGAAAACGAAGTTGTTACGGAAGCAAAACAACTCGTTACAAAATTAGAACCGCATATTAAAGTGCAAGAAGAACAAAAAAATAAAATTGCTAAAGAAGTATTTATATTAGAAGGTTTAGATTACGCGAACTGTGCAATGAAAATTGAAAATAAAGTTAAGGAAATGCCAGCTGTCTCAGAAGCAACTGTTGATTTCGTATCGAAGAAACTACGAGTAGAAGTTGCGAATAAAAGAGAACTAGAAGCGACTGTAGCAAATATAACAAATGTCGTTCAAAAGTTAGAGCCAGACGTGAAAGTTGTTCGTGAAGAGAAGAACGGTCATGACCACGGGCATAGTCATGATCATGGTGAAGCAAATGTGAAAAAGATGGTAGGGAGATTAGTGGTCGGCGGAATTTTGACAGCAATTGCTGCATTAGCGGGCTTACCACAAATGGTAACAATTCCGTTATTCGTCCTTGCTTATTTATTAATAGGTGGAGATATCGTTTGGAGAGCGGTAAGAAACATAACTCGTGGCCAAGTATTTGATGAAAACTTCTTAATGGCAATTGCAACTGTAGGAGCTTTTGCAATTCAACAATACTCAGAAGCTGTAGCAGTAATGCTATTTTATCAAGTAGGAGAACTATTCCAAAGCATTGCGGTAAACCGCTCTCGAAAATCAATTACTTCATTAATGGATATTCGTCCTGATTATGCGAATGTAAAGGTTGGAAATGAAACGAAACAAGTATCACCAGAAGATGTACAAATTGGCGATTATATTATCGTTAAGCCAGGTGAGAAAGTGCCGTTAGACGGAAAAGTAATTGAAGGAACATCAATGGTAGATACTTCAGCATTAACAGGTGAATCTGTACCACGTGAAGTTGAAGTTGGAAATGATGTATTAAGTGGCTTTGTGAACCAAAACGGTGTTTTGACAATTGAAGTTACAAAAGAATTCGGTGAATCAACTGTATCGAAAATTTTAGATTTAGTTCAAAATGCAAGCAGTAAAAAAGCACCAACGGAAAACTTTATTACGAAGTTTGCACGTTACTACACTCCAGTTGTAGTTATTACAGCGGCAATCATGGCGTTTATTCCACCACTTATTTTAGAAGGAGCTACATTCTCTGAGTGGATTTATAGAGCTTTAGTGTTCTTAGTAATCTCTTGTCCATGTGCGTTAGTTGTATCCATTCCTCTTGGATTCTTTGGAGGTATTGGTGGTGCATCTAAAAGTGGTGTGTTAGTAAAAGGTAGTAACTATTTAGAAGCTTTAAATGATGTGAAATATATTGTTTTTGACAAAACAGGAACATTAACAAAAGGTGTTTTCAAAGTTACAAAAATGGAACCGAGCGAAGGCACTACAAGTGAAGAGTTATTAGAGTATGCGGCATTTGCTGAAGTATATTCTAACCATCCAATTGCCCAATCTATTCGAAAGGCATATGGAAAATCAATTGATGAAAAAATAATCGATGATTATAACGAAATTTCTGGTCACGGTACAGTCGTAAAAGTACAAGGAAAAGAAATTTTTGCAGGTAATGCAAAATTAATGAGAAAAGAAAATATTGAATTTAAGCAACCAGAAACAGTAGGTACATTAGTTCACGTTGCTGTAGATGGAAGATATGCAGGTTATATTGTTATCTCTGATGAGGTAAAAGAGGATTCGAAACAAGCGATTCAAAAGTTAAAAGAACTAGGTATTAAAAAGACAGTAATGTTAACTGGTGATGCAAAACCAGTTGGTGAAGCTGTTGGTAAAGAATTAGGCTTAGATGAAGTTCATGCGGAATTACTACCGCAACAAAAAGTAGAAGAGATTGAAAAAATTGATGCAGCGAAGCACGGAAAAGAAAAAATTGCCTTCGTTGGTGACGGTATTAACGATACACCAGTATTAGCCCGTGCAGACGTTGGTATTGCGATGGGTGGTTTAGGGTCAGATGCAGCAATTGAAGCGGCAGACATCGTTATTATGACTGATGAGCCTTCAAAAATTGCGACAGCTGTAAAAATTGCAAAACGCACAAGAAGTATAGTGTGGCAAAATATCATCTTTGCTCTAGGTGTAAAAGGGATCGTTTTATTACTTGGTGCCTTTGGTATTGCAACAATGTGGGAAGCTGTTTTCTCAGATGTTGGTGTGACACTACTTGCAGTGTTAAATGCAATGCGTGTATTACGAGTGAAAGATTTATAAAAAAGAGGACGCGAACCGCGTCCTCTTTTTTATTGGTGATTTTGTTGAAATTGACTCAATAAAATAATATCAAATATTATTTTACTTTAAAATAGTATAATATTAAAATTTACAAATAAAATACATTCGTCTTATTATTTTAATATATTTTTTACAAATATCCATATAGTATTGAAAAAACAGAGAAGGGGAAACTTCTCTGTTTACTTTTGTATGTTTTTTTCAACTTGTTCTCGAACTGTTTGAATGTAATTCATTTTATGATCCCAGCACTCTTGGCTTAAATCGACAGGGTATTCTTCAGGGTTTAAAGTTCGCATATATTCTTCCCAAAATAGAGAGAGGCTCTGTTCATTATATTTTTGAATATCTAATATACTTGGTAGTTCATATGTTCTTTCACCGTTAACGAAAATGTCTTTATGCAGTTCACGGGCTTCAAAGTTTGTTACGAATTTACTTATATATGTGTGAACTGGATGGAACATTTTTAAGCGCTCTTCTTTTCCTGGTTCTTCAGAATCTAACGTAATATAATCGCCTTCTGCATGATCGTTAACCCGATTGATAATACGATAAATTCGTTTCAGTCCTGGAGTGGTAATTTTTTCAGGGTTAGATGAAATTTTAATTGTATCATTTAATTTTCCGTCAGTATCTTCAATCGCAACGAGTTTGTAAACAGCCCCCAATGCAGGTTGCTCAAAGGACGTAATTAATTTCGTTCCAACGCCCCATACGTCAATTTTTGCTCCTTGAGATTTAAGGTGCATAATTGTGTATTCATCTAAATCGCTAGAAGCGATAATTTTTGTATTTGTAAACCCTGCTTCATCTAGTAGTTTTCGTGCCTTTTTCGATAAATAAGCCATATCACCACTATCAAGACGTATGCCATAGAAATCAATACGATCCCCAAATTCTTTTGCAACACGAATCGCATTTGGAACACCAGATTTCAATGTGTCATATGTATCAACGAGAAAGACGCACTTTTTATGAGTTTCAGCGTATTTTTTAAACGCGACGTATTCATCG
Source organism: Bacillus sp. CPT56D-587-MTF (assembly GCF_058792335.1). Lineage (NCBI taxonomy): Bacteria > Bacillati > Bacillota > Bacilli > Caryophanales > Bacillaceae > Bacillus > Bacillus sp. CPT56D-587-MTF. Next base: position 207,219 of record NZ_JBYTEF010000001.1, read on the forward strand.
CGATATGCTTGAACGAAAGAGTGAGCGTGTGTGCCAGCTACAGGAATCCCAAAGCGTTTCCCAGCACGAACGTTGCTTGTAGAGGAGAAACCACCAATAAAGGCAGCACGCGTCCCCCAAAGGGCAGCATCGAACTCATGGGCACGTCTTGTGCCGAACTCTAAAAGCTCATCATTACTTGCAGCATGTTTCATACGTGCTGCTTTTGTGGCAATTAATGTTTGGTAATTCACAATATTTAAGAGGGCAGTCTCAATAATTTGTGCTTCACCAAGTGGTGCATCAACACGTAATAAAGGCTCGTTATTAAATACAACTTCACCTTCTTGCATACTGCGAATCGTCCCAGTGAATTTCATATTTTGTAAATAATGAAGGAATTCTTCTTCGAATTGTAATTCTGCTAAGTAAGCGATATCGCTTTCAGTAAAACTGAAATTTTCTATGTACTCTACAATTTTCTCAAGGCCAGCAAAAACAGCGTAGCCGTTCTCAAATGGAAGCTTTCGAAAATATAAATCAAAAACAGAACGGCGATTATGAATACCATCTTTCCAATATGTATAAGCCATGTTGATTTGATATAGGTCTGTATGTAAGGCATAACTATCGTCTTTATAATGAGTCATCGCAAGAACACCTCCATAATTTGGTTATAGTATACCAATTTTTCACCATTCGTAGCAAAGAAGAGATATTGATGTGAAGTCAAGAGAGAAAAAAATGAAATTATGCATATTTTTTAGAAAATTTATATTTATCAATTTATATTTCTCCAAATTTTATGTATTATTAGAGTAATGGGGGTAATGAGAATGGAGGAGGACAATGCAACAAACATTAGAAAAAATAGGCAAACAAGTCTTTTATAAACGGCTCCAGCAAAAAATGACACAAGAAGAATTATGTCAGGGCATTTGTTCTGTCTCATACTTAAGTAAGATCGAAAATGGAAAGATCGAAGCATCAGAAGAAATTCTACAATTGCTCTGCACAAGACTAGAAATTGCTGTGACGGATTTGAGAGATGTAGAAGAAGATGTGAAGGGGAAGCTAGATGAATGGTTAAATGCACTAGTTCATTTAGACAAGCAACAAGTAGAACGTATATATGAAGAGTTGCAAGGTGAAATGAAGCATGTGTTGGATTTTGAAATTATAAATTATTATAAACTGCTGTATACACGTTATTTAATTATGAAAAGGGATATTTCTGCACTCGAAGAAGAATTAGATAAGTTGAAGAAGGTATATAAAAAATATTCTCCATTTCAGAAGTTGTTATATATGTATAGTAGAGGATTATTGTGCTGTTTACAGTATAGATGGAAGGATGGGCTAGATTACTTATTAAAAACAGAAGTAATGGCCAAAGAACAAGGGTATCATGAAACAGGCTTGTATTATAATATAGCGCTTGCATATACTCATTTAGATATTCATCATCTTGCAATTCATTTTGTAAATATGGCATTAGAAGGATTTCGTAGTGAATATAAGTTTAGAAATATAATTAATTGCCAAATCCTTATTGCGGTAAGTTATACAGAAAAAGGTCAGTATGAAGAAGCTTTAAAAATGTATGAGAGTATATTGAGAGAGGCCACATCTTTTGCTGATAAGGATGTACTATTAGCTATTACTTTAAGTAATATGGGAAGTATCTATTATAAAAAAGGTAAATATCAGCAAGCGAAAAAATATTATTTAGATAGTCTACAACTTCAAAAACAAATAGATTTAAACTATTTAGATACAATATACGAAATGGCATTAGTATGCATTAAATTAGAAGAATGGGAAGAGGCAAGGACATTAATTGATAAGGGAATTGATGCAGCAAAACAGGAAGAGAGATTTAATGCAAAATTATATTTGCTTTTAATGCTTAGATATAAATATTTTGAAGAAGCAAAAGATTATAAAGCATTTTTGGAAAATGAGGCTATCCCGTTGTATAAATCTGCAGGAAATAAAATAGAATTAAAGAAAGTATACGTTGAACTAGCAGAACATTTTTCCAGTTTATCGAGATTTGAAGAAAGTAATCGATATTATAGGTTAGTTATTGATTTAATGAATGATAATAAGGAGGAATAAACATGAAAAAGATGGTATTTGGAGTATTGGCGTTTATATTGACTCTTACAGTTGCTGGAGGAATACATCAATATAGCAGTAAACCTGATATTGTTGGTCAACAAGCTAAAACTGTTGAACAAGTTAATTTATAATCTCCACCCTTTCCAATCGGAAAGGGTTTTTTCAATATTTGTTCCTCAAAATTCTACAAAACTTGAGAAAATAATTATTTGAATTTTTAGTATATTAATAGTGGAAACATAATGCTAATATAAAACTACTCTTTTTCAAAAAAAATTTTTATTAGGGGGAAGGTTCATGAAAAAGAAAAGTTTAGCGTTAGTGTTAGCGACAGGAATGGCAGTTACAACATTTGGAGGGACAGGCTCTGCATTTGCGGATTCTAAAAATGTACTCTCTACGAAGAAGTACAATGAGACAGTACAGTCACCTGAGTTTATTTCTGGTGATCTAACTGGAGCGACTGGTAAGAAAGCGGAATCTGTTGTGTTTGATTACTTAAATGCAGCAAAAGGTGATTACAAGCTAGGGGAAAAGAGTGCGCAAGATTCTTTCAAAGTGAAACAAGTGAAGAAAGATGCTGTAACTGATTCAACAGTAGTACGTATGCAACAAGTTTACGAAGGAGTACCTGTATGGGGTTCTACTCAAGTAGCTCACGTAAGTAAAGACGGTTCTTTAAAAGTATTGTCTGGAACAGTTGCACCTGATTTAGACAAGAAGGAAAAGTTGAAAAATAAAAATAAGATTGAAGGCGCAAAAGCGATTGAAATCGCGCAGCAAGATTTAGGGGTAACACCGAAATATGAGGTAGAACCAAAAGCGGACTTATATGTATATCAAAATGGTGAAGAAACAACATATGCATACGTTGTAAATCTAAACTTCTTAGATCCAAGTCCAGGAAACTACTACTATTTCATTGAAGCAGACAGCGGTAAAGTATTAAATAAATATAATAAATTGGATCATGTAACAAATGAAGATAAATCACCAGTTAAGCAAGAGGCTCCTAAACAGGATGCGAAAGCAGTAGTAAAACCTGTAACAGGAACAAATAAAGTAGGAACTGGTAAAGGTGTATTAGGAGATACAAAATCACTTAATACAACGTTATCTGGTTCATCTTACTACTTGCAAGATAATACGCGCGGGGCAACAATTTTCACATATGATGCGAAAAATCGTACTACATTGCCAGGAACTTTATGGGTAGATGCAGATAATGTTTTCAATGCAGCGTATGATGCAGCAGCAGTAGATGCTCATTACTATGCAGGTAGAACATATGATTATTATAAAGCTACATTTAACAGAAACTCTATTAATGATGCAGGAGCTCCGTTAAAATCGACAGTTCATTACGGAAGTAAGTATAATAATGCATTCTGGAATGGCTCACAAATGGTATACGGAGATGGTGATGGTGTAACATTCACTTCATTATCTGGTGGAATTGATGTAATTGGTCACGAATTAACGCATGCTGTTACTGAAAATAGCTCGGACTTAATTTATCAAAATGAATCAGGAGCGCTAAATGAAGCAATTTCTGATATTTTTGGTACTTTAGTAGAATTCTATGATAACCGTAACCCGGATTGGGAGATTGGTGAAGATATTTATACGCCTGGTAAAGCAGGAGATGCGCTTCGCTCTATGAGTGATCCAGCGAAATACGGTGATCCAGACCATTATTCTAAGCGTTACACTGGTACTAGTGATAACGGTGGGGTTCATACAAACAGTGGTATCATTAACAAACAAGCTTATTTATTAGCAAATGGTGGTACGCATTCGGGTGTAACTGTAACGGGCATTGGTAAAGATAAGTTAGGTGCAATTTATTACCGTGCAAATACACAATATTTCACGCAATCTACTACATTTAGCCAAGCTCGTGCTGGTGCAGTACAAGCTGCAGCTGATTTATATGGTGCGACTTCTGCGGAAGTAGCAGCAGTTAAGCAATCATTTAGTGCTGTTGGTATTAACTAAGGATTTAAAGGATAGCTATTAATAAAATACCTCAAAAATAAAGAAGGAGCCTATGCTCCTTCTTTATTTTTTTCTCCATTTTTTCCACAAATAATATAATCCGATACAACCTGCAATTGTCACAATCCACTTTGCTTCATTTGTTCCGTTCATGACATGATAGGCAGAATATACTTCGATTAACAATGCCGGTATTTTCCCTATTGTGCTGGCAATACTGAAGGAGAGTAATGACATCTTACCTAGAGCCGCAAATAAAGTCACAATACTTGATGGGATGAAAGGTATCAAGCGAAACGATAGAACGAGTAGAAAGGCCTCTCTACCTTCTACATAAAGAAGACGCTCTACCTTTGGGTATTTATTTACTTTATCGTGAGTGAACTTTTGAAGGCCCATGCGGTAAATATAAAACGAGATAATAGCCCCTAATGCTTCGCCTGCGATCGAAATAACAGTACCATTTGTTACGCCAAAGAGCTGTATATTAATGGCGGTTAAAAAAATACTAGGGATAAAACCTAAAAGACTAATGATGATGTTAATTAAGATACTAAGTGGAATTGCGATTGAATAGTATTCTGTTAAGAAATTTTGAATCGTTTCAGCCATTGTTTAAAATCCTTTATCTTTTTTTGCATTACACCACATTTCGTTTGTATAGGCAAGGGTAAATTTACATAATGTAGAAAAACGTTGATAAGAAGGTGTTTTTATACCTTATATGGGTATTAGGTATATGAAAATAGGGGTATTTTAAAATATTTTTAAAAATACTATAAAAACCTTTGTATAAAAGAGTTTTATAGTTATGTTATCTGTGATTTCATCTGGGAAATAATCGAAAAATATAGGGGGTATATATTATAAAAGGCAAAAATAGAGGGTTGATGAAATTGCTGGGGTAAATATGGAAAAATAGATGAAAAAAATGAAAACTGATAGATTTTTTCGTTGTGAAATTGACTTTTAGTGAAGTTGCGATAATAATCATGGAAGAGGTGATATGATGAAACGAATAAGTAGTCTTTTCTTCAGTAGTTTATTGGCATTAATGCTGATCTTAAGCGGATGTGCAGGAAAAGAACAAAAAACAGAGAAACAGACAGGGAATCAAGCTACATCGGTAGAAAAAATTAGTGATAATATTTTAGATGAAATGGAAGGACCACCTAAAAATGGTCATACGATTGAAAGACATGTAGGCAAGTCAGAAGAGGATTTGAAGAATCGCTTGAAGACAGATAAAGTGTCAGCCGCAAGTACATACTATGATAAAGAAACAGCGACGAAAGCTGTAAAAGATAGCTTGAAGCAACATGACAAGGAAATTCAAGATTGGTTAAAAAATTCTAAAGAGGCTCGTCTCGTATTAAATACAACTCATTCATTTCCTGTTGGAAAAACGGTAATAAAGAAAAATATGAGTGTAAAAGACAAGTTAGTAAAAACTGTTACTGTTTTAGCAAGAGATAAGTCAGGAGAATTAGGGTTTAAGATTATTACTTCTTATCCATCTGATAAATAAGAAGGGGGAGTACATTATGTATACGACATTACAATACTTTCTTAAATCGTACTGTACGTTAAGTATTCATGAGGATGAAATAGTAAGCGTGATGGAAGAGTTTATTGAACAAGAAGACGAAGAAATTGTTTTGAAATTACGTGATGAATTAATAAATATGAAGAAAAAGAACGCGTGGGAAGAGGCGTGTGTATTAGCTGCGAAGCAAGGAAATCGTATGTGGTCTTTAGAAGAAACGAAAGACCATCTTGAAACTTTTTTACTATTACTGCAAAAGAAAAAGGCGTGATTAAATCACGCCTTTTTCTTTATGCTATTCGGTTGATATTATCTATTCTTTTGGAGCGCTTTTATATACGCTTTTTGAAATTTGTCCATTTGATATTACTTCCCCGTTTTGTGTTACTTTTTTATACGTAACCGCGGTGATTTTATCACTAGTTCTACTAATTACTTGAGAAGAAACTTCAACATTTTTACCAGTATTTGTACCGAAAATGCGTGTAGTAATACTACCTCCATTTGAAAATGCTTGAATATAAATATGATTGCCTGTATTATTTTTAAATTTTAAATCTGGACCATAATCTGCTACTGCTGCATCTTGTCCAAGTGGTAAATAATTTACTGGCATAGAATGATTGCTTCGAGAAACAATGCCTAAATCTGCCCTTAAAGCTGCACTGTATAATGTACTACTGACTTGGCAAACTCCTCCGCCTGCACTTTGTATTACTTTACCTTGTGAATATACTGCTGCAGATTTATAACCATGTGCAGCATCAGTTACGCCAACGCGACCGTTAAAACTAAATGTTTCATCAGGTGCGACAATAACCCCACTTAAAGTATTAGCTGACTTATTTACGTTAAATGATTGATTTCCGTTACGGCCAGCCATTGGAGTAGAATATTCAGCAATGACTTCTTTAATACCCATTTTCTGTATGTCTTCTGTAGAACGTTCTGGTTTTATGAATGTAACTGGTAATGTAACATCTGATTTACCAGTAGTAATAGCTTCATTTGTTAAACCGCTTAGTTTCCCTTTATCAATTTTTTCTCCGTTTTGGCTTTGACTAATATTTACTGTTGAGCCTTCAATACTTAATTCTGCGTTAACAGGATTTTTTAATGTTTCATTATATTTATCTTTTATAAAGGTTTCATAAGCTGTTGCATTTAATTGTGGTGTTAATTTATAGTCACGTTTTAATTCACCGTTTTCAGCTTGCTTACGCATTTTGTAACGATTCATTACGTTTCCTTCTTGTTCTTTGAAGATTTTGTCAATAATATCTTTCTCTTTATAATTTATCCCTAAATCTTTCCATGTGTAAGTTTGTTTATCGTTTTGGAATATGTAGGTAAGGGATTTTTGATCTAACTCAGTTACCTTTTGATTAATAATTGCTTGAATATCCTTCTTATTTTTTCCGTCGAGAGAAATACCTTCAAATGTAGTATTTGGTAATGCAGTAGTATCTAATTGATTATTTAATTTGGATACATATTGATATCCCCCAACACCGCCTACACAAAGTAATATGCCCCCAGCAATTGCAGAACCAATCAGTATTTTACTTAGCTTCATTTATTTCCCCCCAGAAATTTATGTATAAATATATGTATTACATTTTTTGTATAAAAATGATGAAAATAACATTATGTACGTACTAGTATACTATTATTTTCACTGTGTGTGTAATGTTTTCATAAAAAATGTTACACCGCTGTAATAATTGTCACTTCTTGTCACAATGTGTATGAAAAATATGTTGAAAAATATAATAAAAAGGCTGTCTAGAAAGATCTAGCAGCCTTTTTATTATAATTTTTTATGTTCATTTTTATTCGTAACACCGAGATGTTTTTGAAGGGTAGTTGAAATAGTATCGACGCTTTTTTCATTTGGAACGTAATAATAAATACCACCTATATATTTATCTGTACCCTCTACTTGCATTTTTTCCATTTTTAAATTTGAATCCATTGAATTTTTTGTAATTGTCATCATATCATCAAAAGTTAAATTAGTTTTTAAATCTTTATCGACAGCGTCTAGTAGGCCACCGATTTTATTAATGGAATTAAGAGATAGTGCCTTTTCAGCAATGGCCTCTAATACAAGCTGTTGACGTTGACCACGCATATAATCACTATCGATATGACGAGTTCTAGCTAGTGCCAGTGCCTCTTCTCCATTTAAATGTTGACGTCCTTTTTTTAGATGAATGGCATCTGCTTCATCTTTACTATTTTGCTCTGTGAACTCAACTGGAACGTCTACAGTAATACCACCAAGAGAATCAACAATTTTAATAAAGGATTTAAAATTGAATTTTACATAGTAGTCAACTGGAACATCTAAAAAGTTCTCTACCGTATCAATTGTGCTGTCTACACCACCGAATACGTGCGCATGTGTGATTTTATCGTATTTATCACGTGATTTAATGTAGACGCGTGAGTCACGTGGAATGCTTACAAGTTTAACGGATTTATCGTTTTTATTAATTGTTGCAAGTAATAACGCATCTGTTCGAGTTGCTTTTCCATAACCTTTTTCCCTAATATCACTTTCATCAACACCCATAATTAGTACGGAAATATTGTCGGTCATAGGTTTAACAGCTTTTTCACGTTTACTGGACTTATCTCCTCGACCTAGTTCAGCATAAGCGTTATTTAAGACGGACTTTGCTTTACTGTATATATGGAAGGAGTAGCCTCCTGCTCCAAGTGCTACAATTAGTAATGGAATAAGAAGGAACCAAAGTAGGCGTTTTTTCTTTGAGCGTCCTTTTTTGGCTCGCGTATTGTTGTTCGTGTCGGATTTCATCATTTTTTCTCCTTTAAAACTATCAAAGTGTATACATTTAGAAGTGTATTCAAACACATAAAAAATATTTTACGCTAAATAAAAGCGATTGTACATGTATAAAAAATAGATGTCTTGATTATTTATAAGACACCTATTCGTTATTGTATACAAAAGATAGGGATAAGAAAATGATAAAATTTTACCTAATTACAACATAATGCTTACGATAATTGCAGATAAAATACTAACGAGAGTAGCTCCATATAGTAATTTAAGGCCAAACCTCGCAACAACGTTTCCTTGTTCTTCGTTTAGTCCTTTTACCGCACCTGAAATAATACCAATGGAAGAAAAATTGGCAAAAGATACAAGGAAAACAGAAATAATACCAACTGTACGGGGAGAAAGGCTATTAGAAATTTTACTAAGGTCCATCATTGCGACAAATTCATTCGTTACAAGCTTCGTTGCCATAATGCTGCCAGCCGCGACAATTTCAGAACTGGGTACACCGATAAGGAATGCGATAGGTGCAAATACATAGCCGATTAATTGTTGGAACGTAATACCGAATATAATGAGGAACAGGTCATTAATACAACTAATTAATGCGACGAATCCGATGAGCATAGCGCCGACAACAATGGCTACACGAAAACCATCAAGAATGTATTCTCCAAGCATTTCAAAAAAGCTTTGTTTTTCACCTTTGATTTCTAAAATATCTTCGTCATCTTTAACGTCGTAAGGGTTAATGATGAGTATGATAATAAAACCGCTAAATAAATTGAGAACGAGTGCAGTTACTACATATTTAGGTTCAATCATTGTCATATAGGCACCTACGATAGACATAGATACGGTTGACATAGCAGAGGCACAAAGTGTATAAAGACGGTGTTTTGGAATTTGAGCTAATTGTTTTTTCACTGTAATAAAAACTTCTGATTGGCCGACAATGGCAGAGGCGATAGCGTTGTAAGATTCTAATTTACCAAGACCATTTATTTTACTAAGAAAGTACCCGATCCAACGAATAAAAAATGGTAATATTTTGAAATGTTGTAATATACCAATTAAAACAGAAATAAAGACGATTGGTAATAATACAGTAAGGAAAAATGGCATTTCACCTTTATTTGCAAGACCACCAAATACGAAATTTATTCCATCAGCAGCATACTCGAGTAGCTTGGTAAACAAACTGGAAATGATTCTAATAAGTATGAGGCCGATTTCTGTATTTAATAGTAAATAGGTTAAAATTAACTGTATAATAAGCATGATAAAAATTGGTTTAAATTTAATATGCTTCTTATTATTGCTAGCAATATAAGCGAGCAAGAAAACAACAATTAGTCCGACGAAAAAAGTAATGAATTTCATGGTAAGCCCCCTAAAAGAGATATTCTGCTATATATGTTTTTCATTTCAAGGGAGAATATGCATCTTTGGTAAAGAAAGGAATAGAGAGAGCATGAATATATGTAGAGTGCATCACGTTGCAATTATTTGTTCGAATTATGAGACGTCAAAGGATTTTTATACTAGGATATTAGGGTTTAAAGAGATAAATGAAGTATATAGAAAGGAACGAGATTCTTATAAATTAGATTTATGTGTAGGAGAAGAGTATCAAATCGAATTATTTTCATTTCCAAATCCGCCTGAGCGTAAAAGTTTTCCAGAAGCAGCCGGTCTTAGACATTTAGCATTTGCTGTTACAAATATAGAAGAAGCTGTGAAGCATTTAAACCAATGTGGTGTTGAGACGGAACCGATCCGTATTGATGAAATAACGGGGAAGAAATTCGTCTTTTTCCAAGACCCTGATGGTTTACCTTTAGAATTGTATGAGGTTGGAAAATTGGTGGATTTTATATAGAGTTGCTTTCCAATAATTGAAGAAACTAAAGTGAAACTTCTTTTTAAAAGGAGGTGTAACTTTAGCTAAGAAAGCTAAAGAGCATATGTGGATATTTTAAAATTATTGATGGTAGTCATTCTTATTGGGTTAACAGCATTTTTTGTGGCTGTTGAATTTGCAATTATTAAGGTACGTAGCAGTCGTATTGATCAACTCGTTAGCGAAAAAAGACGAGGTGCACTGGCAGCTAAAAAGGTAACTTCAAATTTAGATGAATATTTATCGGCCTGTCAGCTAGGTATTACAATTACTGCTTTAGGGCTTGGGTGGTTAGGGGAACCAACCATTAAACATTTACTCGAGCCGTTGTTTTTAAAATTAAAATTCTCACCTGCAATTTCCAGTACAGTTTCATTTATTATTGCCTTTGCAGTAATTACATTTTTACATGTTGTCATTGGGGAACTTGCTCCAAAGACATTTGCTATACAAAAAGCAGAACAAGTTAGCTTATTGTTATCGAAACCACTTATTTATTTTTACCGAGTTATGTATCCGTTTATTTGGGCTTTGAATGGTTCAGCGAGGGTTGTAACTGGTTTATTCGGATTACATCCAGCTTCTGAACATGAAGTAGCTCATTCAGAAGAAGAATTAAGGTTAATCTTATCTGAGAGCTATGAGAGCGGAGAGATTAACCAAAGGGAATTTAAATATGTAAATAATATTTTTGAATTTGATAATAGAGTAGCAAAAGAAATTATGGTACCTCGTACGGAAGTTGTAGGCTTATATGAGGGCGAACCATTTGAAACACATATTAAAGTAATCGCGCAAGAAAAGTATACGAGATATCCTGTATTTGGTGAAGATAAAGATGAAATTATTGGGATGGTTAATGTAAAAGATTTATTTATTCGTTATATGGATGGTAATCGGGATGAAGAGTGCTCAATTATGCCATATACAAGGCCAGTTATTGAAGTGCTAGAAAATATTCCAATTCATGATTTACTATTACAAATGCAAAGAAAACACATTCCATTAGCTGTATTGTATGATGAATATGGTGGTACAGCTGGGATTGTTACACTAGAAGATATTTTAGAAGAAATTGTTGGAGAAATTCGAGATGAATACGATGAAGATGAGAATCCTCCTATAGAGCATATAAGTGAAGGTTATAAAATCGTAGAGGGAAAAGTGCTTATTAGTGAAGTAAATGATTTGCTTGGCATACATTTAATTGCTGATGATGTAGATACAATTGGTGGCTGGATTATGGTACAAAAACAAATCGTTGCTGAAGGAGATATTATTGAGAAACACGGTTTTTATTTTAAAGTCCTTGAAAAGGATATGCATCAAATTAAACGAGTGGAAATAAGGAAAGTAGAAGAATGGTTTTCTATAAACTTTAATAAAAAGGATATACAGAAAAATAAATGTTTGCGCTTTCAAAAAAGGTGCTATATAGTGAAGGTGGATACTGAAAAATTCTTCTGAATGATACTCGTGTTTTTAGAGGGCGGATTTTTTGGATAAGGATTTAGAATGAAAAAGTATAGGTGATAAAAATGATAGCAACGAAGGATATACGTATAGAAAAAGATTTTTTAGGTGAAAAAGAAGTACCAAGTGTAGCTTATTATGGTGTACAAACATTACGTGCCGTAGAAAACTTCCCAATTACAGGATATCGCATTCATCCATCACTCATTACAGCAATGGCAATTGTGAAAAAAGCGGCGGCGCTTGCGAATATAGATACTGGTTACTTAGCTAAAGACATTGGACATGAAATTGCAGAAGCAGCGCAAGAAATTGTTGATGGAAAGTTTCATGATCAATTTATCGTGGACCCTATTCAAGGTGGAGCCGGAACTTCTATTAATATGAATACAAATGAAGTAATTGCGAATAGAGCGTTAGAACGTATGGGATATGAAAAAGGGGCGTATGCGAAAATTAGCCCAAACACTCATGTGAACATGGCCCAATCAACGAACGATGCGTTTCCAACAGGGATTCATATTGCAACTCTTATGATGTTAGAAAAGCTTCTTATTACAATGGAAGAACTTCATTCTGCTTTTCGTAAAAAAGCAAAAGAGTTTGATCATGTTATTAAAATGGGACGCACACATTTACAAGATGCAGTTCCAATTCGCCTTGGACAAGAATTTGAAGCGTATAGCCGAGTGCTTGCGCGTGATATAAAAAGAATTAAACAGTCTCGTCAACATTTATATGAAGTGAATATGGGCGCGACAGCTGTTGGTACAGGATTAAATGCAAATCCTATGTATATTGAACAAGTGGTAAAACATTTAAGAACGTTTAGTGGATTCCCACTTGTTGGTGCAGAGCATTTAGTTGATGCAACGCAAAATACAGATGCATACACAGAGGTATCTGCAGCACTTAAAGTATGTATGATGAACATGTCTAAAATTGCAAACGATCTTCGTATTATGGCGTCTGGCCCACGTGTTGGGTTAGCTGAAATTCAATTGCCAGCACGTCAGCCAGGTTCATCGATTATGCCAGGAAAAGTAAATCCAGTTATGGCAGAAGTGATTAACCAAGTCGCATTCCAAGTAATCGGAAACGATCATACAATTTGCTTAGCATCAGAAGCAGGACAATTAGAGTTAAACGTAATGGAGCCTGTGCTTGTATTTAATTTAATTCAATCTATTAGTATTATGAATAATGGATTCCGTGTATTCCGTGAATATTGTATTGAAGGAATTACGGCAAATGAAGAATTGCTGAAGCAATATGTTGAGAAAAGTGTTGGAATTATTACAGCAGTTAATCCTCATATTGGTTATGAAGTAGCATCTCGTATTGCACGTGAAGCAATTGAAACAGGGAAATCTGTTAGGGAGTTATGTTTAGAACATGGTGTACTGACAGAAGAGGAATTGGATATTATTTTAGATCCATTCGAAATGACTCACCCTGAAATTGCTGGAGCTTCTTTATTAAAAAATAAAAAAATGTAATGTGAAAAACACCGATCCACTTGGATCGGTGTTTTATTTTTAAAAGATATTAAATACAGCGTTTAATTGAAGTAAGCTAATAACAGCTAAGAAGATTAAACTGTATTTCATTGCTGTCTTAAATAGAGCAGATTCTTTACCAACTAGTCCAACTGCGGCACAAGCAACTGCTACAGATTGTGGTGAAACCATTTTTGCCATTGTACCACCTACTACGTTTAAGGCAACGAGTGTAGAAGGAACGATGTTTAACTGGTCTGCTGTTACTGCTTGAAGTGGTGCGAATAAAGAACCACTTGAAACTACTGAACCTGTAATGAATACGCCAATCCATCCTAAGATTGGAGAAAGAACTGGGAATGCATTACCAGTAGAAGAGAATGCAAGTCCAAGTGTAGATGACATACCAGAGTAGTTTTCTACGTAAGCTAAAGCGATAACGCTACAAATTGTATATACTGGAGCTTTTAATTCTTTCATTGTTTCAATCATTAATTCTTTAACCATTTTACCTTTTACGCGGTAAACGATAAGTGAAACGATAATTGCTAGTACAATCGCAGTAGTTGTAGAAGAGAATACATCAAATTTGAAAACAGCTGCGAAAGGTGTATCAGCTTTTGTAATTGGTGTAGTTTTCATAACAGCATTATGAAGACCAGGGAACTGAATGTTAAATACTAAGTTTGCTAACGCACCATCTGGAGCAAATAAAGCTTTAATCGGTTTTAAGTTAAAGATTGTTACAAATGCAGTTAAGAATACGAATGGAGACCAAGCGTATAAAATTTGATTGAATGTATGTGATGCTTTAGTTTCTTGTTTTTCTTCTTTAGTAGAAGATTTTGGTTGCCAAACACGTAAGAATAATGCAAGAGCAATCATACTTACAACTGCTGCGAAAATATTAGTAAGTTCTGCACCTAAGAAGTAAGTCACAGCGAATTGAGTAATAGCGAAAGAAACACCACTTACAAGAATACCTTGCCAAGTTTCTTTAATACCTTTAATTCCATCGACCATTGAAACAAGTAAGAAAGGTAAAATAATACTAATGAAAGGTAAAATAAGAACAGTTTGACGACCAATAGTTAATGCGTCAAGTTGAGTTAATTGTGCTGGCACTGTAACTGGAATACCCATAGCACCCATAGCACCACCAGCAATATTAGCTACTAAACAAATACCTGCTGCTTTTAATGGATTAAAGCCCATACCTACAAGTAGTGCGGCTGTAATAGCAACTGGAACCCCTAGACCAGCTGCACCTTCTAAGAAAGCACCGAAAGAATAAGCGATTAATAATACTTGTAAACGTTGATCATTTGTAATGCTTGAAATACTATCGCGAATAATATTGAATTGCTCTGTTTTAACAGTTAATTTGTAAAGGAAAATTGCGGCGATAACGATAGTACAAATTGGATAAAATCCAGATAAAACACCGAATCCAGCAGATGCTACAGCTACTGTTGCTGGCATTTTATAAACAAATATTGCAAGGATAATAGCGACAATCACACTATAAAGACCAGCCATGTAACTTTTCATTTTGAATCCCATTAAACAAATGATGAAACAAAAGATTGGAAGTGCTGCGATTAGTGCAGATAACCAAATATTGTTTAATGGGTCATAAATTTGTGTCCAAGTGCTCATAATAATGACAACTCCTATCTATTATATGTGAAGAAATTCACATTATTTGTGAAACTATTCACAATCAACTTACATGCTTAGTATATTCTCCTTCAACACTATTGTCAACGTAAAAAAGTATAATTATTCCATAATAGTGTTAAAAGAAAAGCTTTGTTCATAAAGTAGACAAAAAACACACTCAAATGAATTTAAGTGTGCTGTATAAACTATTTGCATATTATTTTGCTTATTCAGATGGCGTGTTTCCTATAAGTGTATATTAGATGCCGTCTTTTATATCGAGTATAAATTTTAATATATGCACCTATCTGTCCTATTTGATCTAGTGTGAGGGAGGATTGGTGAGTGGATTAAAATAGGAAGTTTTGCACAACAGTCCAACCGCTTGCAATACGAATAAAAAATTAGAAACAAACTTTTAATATCACATCATCTCTTTTTACTGAAAATTCCTTTTAGCGTAACAAAGAGGTTAATTATAGTTCAACTACATTACGATAGGTTATCAATTATAGACGGTATTTTACAATACCGTTACTGTACGTTTCAATGAGGTGAAAATATAACAAAAAGCTTGATAAAACAACGTTTGCAAGCAAAGTATTCGTAGGCCATTATTTTGCTTTTTCGTTATATCATATAGTATAATATTCAAAATCAGCAAGGATTTTTTCCTGAATTTTTGCTGATAAAGATGGAAAAATTTTTCGGCTTTATAGGTTGATAAAGTTATGTCGTAACAGGAAATATAAGAACAGATATATAAATAAATAAAAAGAACATAAAAACGCAAATAAAAACGAAAATGAGGGGAACTTTATGAGCCAAAATCAATTCGAATGTCGTATTTCAGAAGAAGATGTACAAATGTTAAGAGCGTTAGCTCACCCACTTCGTCTACGTCTAGTAATGGAACTTATGCAAAGAGGAACATGTAATGTAACACAACTACAGGAAGTATTAGAAATTCCGCAATCAACGGTTTCACAACATTTAACGAAGTTAAAGCAAAATAAAGTAGTGCGCTTTGAAAGACGAGGATTAGAAGTGTATTATCAAATCCATAATGATAAAGTAAGTGCGGTAGTAAAAACATTATTTTCTTAAAATTTGAATATTATGGAAAAAGACGTATGGAATATACGTCTTTTTTTATTTGTCAGAAAGGTAGTGAGAGAGTAAATATTAGCATGTGAGGAAGAAATGACTATCAATCAACATGCTGCCTTACGGAATATATTCTAAAAGGAAAAGAAAAAATAGAAAGGAGTGTAGTAAGCAAAAGGAGGGATAGTAGTATGGATGTGAAACGTGTGAAACAAATTTTATCTTCTTCAAGTAGAATTGACGTTACATATGAGGGCGTACCAGTATGGATTGAGAGCTGTGATGAGCAGAAGGGGAGTGCTCAAGTGTATGATGTATCTAATCCTGGTGAGAGCGTTCATGTGGACGTGACAGCTTTAGAGGAGAAATAATAAAAAAGACGCTTCTCAATTGAGAAGCGTCTTTTTGCAGGCTGTGGAGAAAGTCTTCTCCACAGCCTGTTTTTGTGTCTGAACCTCTTTTTATGTGTCAACACTGATAAAAAAGAGGAAAAGGAGAGATTTTTTATGATGGGTGCTTTAAAAAATCATCGTGATGAGCGTGTATCTGTTTCTGTAGAAGAGTTGGTTCCACAAGATCATTTCCTTCGTGCAATTGAAGCGACAATTAGTTTTGATTTTATTGAAGAGAAGTTACGCCCTTATTACTGTGAAAACAATGGACGCCCGTCCATTCATCCTATTGTTTTATTTAAGATGATGTTTATTGGATATTTTTACGGTATTCGTTCTGAGCGTCAATTGGAAAAGGAAATTAAAACGAATATTGCCTACCGTTGGTTTTTAGGGTTTTCTCTATCGGATACTATTCCGGATCACTCTACAATCAGTTGGAATCGTCGTACTCGTTTTATTCATACAAATATTTTCGAAGAAATTTTTGATGAGATTGTGAGACAAGCGACGGAGCACCGGATGGTAGGAGGACGTGCACTGATGACAGATTCTACACATATTAAGGCCAATGCCAATAAAAATAAATTTGTACATAAATATAAAAAAGAAAAAGCAAAGTTTTATATAGACGAGCTAGAAGCTGCGGTAATCGAAGATCGTGAGGTACATGGAAAAAAGAATTAAAACCTAGAAAGGAAAGTGATACCCCTACCAAAAAAACTCGTATAAGTACAACGGATCCAGATAGTGGATTTTTAATGAGAGATGGAAAACCAAATGGTTTTCATTTCTTGGATCATCGTACGACTGATGCGAAGTACAATATTATTACAGATACCTATGTAACGGCTGGAAATATGGCAGATTCCGAGCCGTATTTAGCACGCCTCCAAGCTCAGATTGATAAATTCGACTTCAAAGTAGAAGCTGTTGCCCTTGATGCTGGCTATTTTACAGGATATATCTGTAAGAAACTATCAGAACGGAATATATTTATGGTGATGGGGTATCGCCGATTTGGAAAACGGAATAAAGAAGTACCGAAAAGCCAATTTAAATATGTAGAAGAAATGAATGTTTTCGCTTGTCCGATGGGATGTATTCTAGAATATGTAACAACTGATCGTGAAGGATACCGTCAATACAAATCGAATCCAGAAGACTGCGCTGTTTGTCCGTTACGTGAGGTGTGCTTTTCAAAGAAACAAAAACAAAAAGTTATCACTCATCATGTGTGGGAGAAATATAAGGATATTGCTAGAAAAAACAAGCTAACAGCTACAGGGAAAAGGTTGTATAAAGTACGCTGTTCCACTATAGAGCGAAGCTTTGCAGACGCCAAAGAACTACATGGCTACCGCTATGCCCGGTTTCGAGGGCTGAAGTCTGTCCAAATGCAAGCTTATCTCACCGCAGCTTGTCAAAACATGAAAAAAATAGCCCTCCACCTGACCAAAAAGGGTCAGGTGGAGGGCTATTTTTTAAAATTCTATTATTTTATGTTGTTTTTATTCGCTAAAATCAAAAAAGATTCCAGAGTGTTGGGAACCCTAAAGGGTTTCCCAACACTCTGAAAAAAGACGCTTCTCAATTGAGAAGCGTCTTTTTGTTATTCCATCATATGTGCAATTTTCTTAGAGAACATAAGAAGTACTAATCCCAGTACAATTACGATAATACCGATACTTGCGAATACTTCTAAATATCCTAAAGATTGAGTGAAAGCAGCTAATTGTCCTGCTAATAAGTTTGCGAAGCCAGTACCAGCTAACCATACACCCATTAATAATGATGCTAATTTAACAGGAGCAATTGCACTTACCATAGATAATCCGATTGGTGATAAGAATAACTCACCGATTGTGTGGAACATGTAAGTGAATACAATGAATAGTAAGTTTGCTTTCATTGTAATGTTACCTTCATCGCTACCAGTTTTTAAAACAGCTAAAGTTAGAACTAAATATCCAATCCCTAGTAAAATCATGCCTAATGCCATTTTTGTTGGGATTTTCAAATCGCCATTTTTTGTTTTTGAAAGCTTAATCCATAACGCAGAAACAGGTAATGCTAGTAAGATAATGAATAGTGGGTTTACAGATTGGAACCAAGGTGTTGGAATTGTAAATCCACCAATTGTACGATCGACGAACTTATCTGTGTAAAGTGTTAAAGAACTACCAGCTTGCTCAAATCCTGCCCAGAAGAATACTACGAAACAAGTTAAAATTAAAATTGCAGCAGTACGTTTTTTCTCTTGTGTTGTTAAAGGTTTTTTCTCAATTGCTTTTGCATTTTTTTCTTTAGATTGTTTACCTACAACAGTTGTTCCGATAGACCCTAAGTAACGAGGTGCTAAGAAATTAAAGGTAAGCTGCCCAATAATCATACCGATACAAGCTGTTAAGAAACCGTATCTATAATCTGCAAAGTAACCGCAAATGAATGGAGCGATAAGAGCTCCTAAGTTAATCCCCATGTAGAAGATAGTGAAGGCACTATCACGACGAGAATCATTTTCGCTATATAATTGACCTAATAAAGTCGAAATATTTGGTTTGAAGAATCCGTTACCAATAACCAATAATCCTAATCCTAAGAAAAGTCCAGTTTTTGTGTTCATTGAGAATAATACAAAGTTACCAATTGCCATGATGATACCACCAATAGTAATGGCATGTCGCTTCGTAATGAAATGGTCAGTTAACCAACCACCAATAATAGGTGTGAAGTATACTAACATTGTGAAAATACCGTAAATTTGAACTGCAACTGCTTTATCAAATCCTAAACCGCCGCTTACTAAGCTCGTTGTTAAATAAAGAACTAATAAGCCACGCATTCCGTAATAACTAAATCTTTCCCATGCCTCTGTAAAGAACAACAAGTATAACCCTGGTGGATGTTTTTTTGGTGATTGTTGCTCTCCAGCTTTGTCTAATTTTAAAGCTGCATCCATTTTTGTTTCCCCCTAATCCTGTATAACGGATATTTATGTAATCATTTTAATTTACAAAATATTTAGAAGTCAATAGAATTATATGGAAATAGAAAGAAAATTTCTAAAAAAGTTCTATTTTTCTTCGACCGTTACTGTATTTTGCCCTGAAAACGAGATGATAAGCGTTTTCAAATGTAATAATTGAATTCTAAAAGAAAATAAAATAGTGATTAATCAGAAAATTTAGATTAAAATATTTATTCTGATATAGAGAAAATATATTCTATTTACTTTTATAATATAACATATTGGGAATAAAAATACAAAATGAAATAATGTGACACTTCAGTGAAATAGAAAATAGCCAGCACCATAGGAGGGTGCTGACTAGAGGTGTATTATTTAACAAAGCGCTTTTCGATGTCATCTAGTAATAGGTTAGCAGCAATTACACCGCCAGCTGTATTCCAAATAACATCGTCGACTTTGTATGCTTTACCATTCTTTACGGCATTTAAATTTTTAAATAGAGGATCGTTTATATATTCTTTTTCTAGTTCAGATCCTTTTTTCTCATTTCCTTTATCGAATGTGAAGTAGAATAATACGTCACCATCCATAGCAGAAATACGCTCTTTAGATACGTTACGCTCTGCAAAATCATCTTTGTTTTGATCTCCAGGACGTTTAAATCCAAGTTCTTTTAAAATAACACCAGAGAATGTATCGCCATGATAAATACGAACATCACCAGGCATGAAACGAACCATAGAGATTTCTTGATTTACTTTATCGCCAAGTTTGCCTTTTAAATCTTTCATACGTGATTCGTAATCAGCTACAACTTTTTGACCTTCTTTTTCTTTATTTAATGCTTTTGCATAAAATTTGAAGTTATCTTTCCATTCACCACGTAATGTTTCTGAGAACACAGTAGGTGCAATTGCTTTTAATTGTTCGTACACTTTTTCGTGGCGCATTTTGTTACCGATAATTAAGTCTGGTTTTAAAGAAGCGATTGTTTCAACGTTAACTTGTCCTTCATCACCAACAACTTTTACATCTTTCATTTTATCCTTAATATGTGGATACCATGGGTCACCAGTCCAAGACTTTACAGCACCAACTGGTTTCACACCTAATTCAAGTAAAGCTTCAGTTCCTTCATTTGTTAAGATAACTACACGTTTTGGATTAGCAGGAACTTCTGTTTTACCCATTGCATGTTCTACAGTAACCACTTCTTTTTTATTATCTTCTTTTGTAGATTCTTCGTAACTACTCAGCTTCTTCAAATAAAAAAACAGGCCAAATACATGTTTCCGATTCGAAAACATGAAAAGAAAATACTCCAATCAGAGAAAGAATCTATGCCAAATAGAGAAATTCTCTTATGAAGTCGTGTTATTCCAAGGAACCGTTCTAGTTTCTATGACTTGGTTTATCGCTTGTAAGACCGATTGTTTTTGTTTTTTCATGGTACTCATAAAGCTTCGTATCTGACAAAAAGATTCTGCGCCTTTCTTACTTCGGAAAGTCCCAGACACTTTCTGTTTTACTTTCGTCATCCGAATATCCCGTTCTGCTTGATTGTTATCAAATGGAATGGCTGGATGTTCTAAAAACCCTAGAATTCTGTCAGAATACTTGACGAAGCGATTCCATAAATTTTGAGAAGGCGTCTGCTTTCCTTTCTTCTTTTGTTTCGTGGAAAGAATCTGTTGTTCTTTCAATATGGATTGATACATAATAAACAGATTCTTTTGCGTCGCTTTTGGCATGGTACCTTCGGATTGCTTTTTCATCGTCAACGCTTGCGTTAGAAATTTCTGCATCTGTTGTGCCCATTGTTCTCCAGTACTATCTATAATTCCTTGTAAATCTCGTAAGAGATGGGCATTACATAAAACGTGACGACAATCTGTATACGCATCATACGATTTCCAACCATCATGCATCGCAATTCCAGAAAAAGATGGCAAGATTTCTCCAGCATCCATTGCTTCTTTTCCACGTTTTTGATGAATATGTTGCAATGTCACCTCCGGTGTACTGGCAGTATGTAACCATTGTGTTTTGTTTTCTACACGCATACCAGTTTCATCAAAATGGACAACAGGAGACTGCAGAATCTTTTCCTTTACTTCTTTTATGAATGGCTGCAATTGAGAAGCGAAAGCCTGTGTATGATTTACCAGGGTTCCTTCGCTTATAGAATGTCCAAAACAATCCTGAAAGAATTCTTTTGTTCGCTTCAAAGAAATGCATTGATAATGCGTTAAATAGGGAATCAGTCTTTTTATATTTGGACCATATTGAACAGGACGAGATACTGTCGAAGGAAATTGGGCTTCTTGGATAGAATGGCAATGTGGGCATTCTTTCTGTTCTACTTTATGTTCTGTCACTTCGATCTGAATAGGTGGTAAGTCATACACTTGGCGAATGCGATACCCTTTTACAGGCTCGTGGTTCAAGGAAGTATGACAACAAGTACAATATGTAGGAGAATGTGTAATCGTATGATCTGGAGTCGCTGTCAAACCAAGAGTATGTCCCTTGTGGCCCAACTGGCCACCCGTTTGACGATGAGACGGTTTGCGCAAACTTTTTGTAACGGGCTTACCCAAACCATCTGTAGAAGGTGGCTTATGACTATTTTTGGAGTTTTTTTTTGAAGCATTTTCTAGTTCTTGTATACGTTTTTCTAACTTAGAAAATGTTTCTTCAAATAAAGAAATAACAGCTTCAGGTCCTTTTTTATATGTATCTAAAATAATTTTTCGATCGACCATAAGATTCACCTCCCCTGTTTGATATACTCAGTATTTACAAATGGGAGGCATATGAAACTAGTAAAATTTAAAAAAGACACCGAAAGGTGGCTGAGTAGTTACGATTCTTCTTTGTTATTTGATTTTCCACAAGCGCTTAAAAGCATTGAAAATGCTAGTAAAAATACAAATACTGTAAACGATTTCTTCCGCATGAAATTCATTATGTACCCCCTATATGTTGAGAATATTTTTCAATAGCAAGCATGATATTAAGCCTTTATCTTTTGATTGTCAATACATATGGGTGAAAATAATTCTCATTTCCGTTGACAATGAGAATTAAGTTGAAATACACTAACAACGTATCATTATACATTGAAGGGGAAACGCTGCATGTTATTAAAAATAAATCGAGCAAAATGGATTGGATTATTTGTTGGAATCATTGCAGTCGTTATTTGTATTTGGGGAAGTATTATTTTCGGATATACAAATACGAGTTGGAAACTAGCATTGGATGCTTTTTTCCATTTTAACGGTTCCAATGAACATATTATTATTCAAAATGTACGTCTGCCTAGGGCGTTAATTGCAGCTAGTGTTGGTGCTAGTTTAGCCATTGCTGGTTGTCTTATGCAAACTTTAACTAAGAATCCACTTGCTTCTCCAGATTTTATTGGATTAAATTCAGGTGCTGCGTTCTTTATAGTTGTAGCAATTGTAATCTTTTCAGTAACATCATTATCAGCTTTCACATGGATTGCCTTTTTAGGAGCGGCGGTTGCAGCTGTACTTGTATTTGCTTCTAGTTCTTTAGGAAAAGAAGGGACTACTCCTCTTAAGTTAACGTTAGCAGGGGTCGCAATTAGTGCATTATTTTCATCATTAACACAAGGATTACTTGTGTTAAATGAAAAAGCACTTGAAGAGGTATTATTTTGGCTTGCTGGATCTGTGCAAGGGAGAAAGTTAGAAATTTTACAATCTGTATTCCCATATTTATTAATAGGATGGATTGCATCTCTTATGATGGCAGGGAAAGTAAATACATTGATGATGGGAGAAGACGTCGCGAAAGGACTTGGACAACGAACAATTTTAATGAAATCATTCGTGTTACTTATTATTGTACTGTTGTCTGGTGGTTCAGTTGCGGTTGCTGGCCCAATTGGATTTATTGGAATTATTACTCCGCATTTTGCGAGATTTCTTGTTGGAGTTGACCACAGATGGAGAGTGCCTTATGGCGGATTGTTAGGTGCAATACTACTAATATTGGCTGATATAGCAGCAAGATATGTCATTATGCCACAAGAAGTACCAGTAGGAGTTATGACAGCATTTATTGGAGCTCCATTCTTTATTTATATTGCACGTAAGAGAGGGCTTAGCAAATGAAGAAATATATTCCGTTTCGTATAGGAAAAGGTGAGCTCTCGTTTTTAATGTATAAACGAGCTTGTCTCGTCTTGTTAAGTTTACTAGTTGTTTTAGTAGGATTATTCTTTGCGAGCGCAGGTATGGGGGACATGAAAATTGCTCCTTATGACGTATGGCAAGCAATTACTGGAAATGGCGATGCGATGTCAAATATGGTTGTAAATAAGTTTCGTATGCCACGTATTTTAATTGCTATCCTCGTAGGAATTGCGCTTGCAGTAGCGGGCTGTATTTTACAAGGGCTCGTTCGAAATCCACTTGCTTCTCCTGATATCATCGGGATTACGGGCGGGGCAAGTGTTGCAGTTGTATTATTTTTAGCGCTATTTAGTGATAAAAATAATGCGCTAACTGTAAGCATTCATTATATGCCGTTAGCAGCTTTTGCAGGAGCAACGATTGTAGCGGTTTTTGTATACTTATTTGCATGGAAAAATGATGGATTATCACCAATTATTCTCGTTTTAATTGGTGTTGGATTTTGGGCATTAACGAAGGCGGCAACAACATTATTTATGTTGTTAGCACCAATTTATCAAGCGAGCCAAGCGAATGTATGGATTACGGGTACCGTTTATGGCTCTTCTTGGCAAAATGTTATGGTACTTGCACCGTGGGTTCTCATTTTAACGGTAATATCATTTATAGCTGCTAGACATTTAAATGCGCAAGAGCTAGGGGATGATATTGCGGTAGGACTTGGTGTTCCTTTAACGAAGTCACGCGTATTCATGTTATTACTTAGTACGGCTTTAATTGGGGGAGCAGTTGCCTTCGCCGGAGGGATTGGATTTGTCGGTGCAATTCTAGTACTTGCTGCAGATTTAATAGGGCGTACAATTTTCACACCACTTGAAATTCCAGCAGGGGTATTTACATCAGCAATTGGTGCACCTTATTTTATTTATTTACTTTATAAAAGTCGGAATTCATAAAGGGAGATGAATATGCAAAAAGCATTGGAGACGAAACGCTTGACGTTGTCTTATGGTGAAACAATTATTATTGATGAGTTGAATTTAGAAATTCCAAAAGGTGAAATTACAATCTTTATCGGTTCCAACGGTTGCGGGAAATCAACTTTATTACGTTCACTAGCTAGATTATTAAAGCCAACAACTGGTGACATTTTGTTAGATAATCAAGCTATTCAAAGTATGCAAACGAAGCAAATTGCTCGTCAAATGGCAATTTTACCGCAAGGACCGCAAGCACCAGAAGGGCTTACAGTATTGCAACTTGTAAAACAAGGACGCTATCCATATCAAACATGGCTGAAACAGTGGTCAGAAAAAGATGAGGAAATGGTACAGAAGGCACTTGCAGCAACAGGTATGACAGAATTTGCTGAGCGTGATGTGCATGCTCTTTCAGGTGGGCAGCGTCAACGTGCTTGGATCGCAATGACACTTGCACAAGATACAGATATCATTTTACTGGATGAGCCAACTACATACTTAGATATGACTCACCAAATTGAAGTGCTAGATTTATTATTCGAATTAAATGAAACAGAACAAAGAACAATTGTTATGGTATTACATGATCTGAATTTAGCATGCCGCTATGCAGATAACATTGTAGCAATTCAAGATAAACAAATATATGCACAAGGTAAACCTGAAGAAGTGGTAGATGAGAAACTAGTACGTGATGTATTCCGAATGGAGTGTCAAATTAGTACGGATCCGTTGTTTGGAACACCGCTTTGTATCCCTCACGGAAGAGGAAGACGTGTAGTTAAAGAAGTTGCTCAGGCAATGAGATAAAAAAACGATGAGTGATTCATCGTTTTTTTTATTTGGTACAAGAAAATAAGAGGACGAGAGGAATACGTAAGCGACGTTTATACTCTTCTTCATCTTGAAAATAGGTTGGATTTGGTGTAGCTTCTTTTAATGATGTAATGGTAAATCCGGCTTGCTGTAATAATGTGAAATACTCTTCTGTTGTACGATGATATTTAATAACTTCTTGCTCAATCCATGGTTCAACCCGTTTGCCTAGTTTAAAATAATCATCGACGAGCCAACTCGTTCTTTTACCACTTGTTTGTAAGCTTTCAAATGAAGAAGTAATAACGGGATGTTGAACGCTAAAGGTAAAGGTGCCATTTGTTTTTAAAGTTTGAAATACATTTTTAAAAATAGTATCAAGATGTTCAATATAATGTAAGGCGAGTCTAGATGTTACTAAATCAAAAGTGGAAGAGGGGTAGGTATAATCTTTGAGGTTTAAAAAATGAACAGATCCATTTTTATTTTCTAGTTGTTTTTTAGCTTTTTCATACATAAGTTCGGAGCCTTCAATGCCGGTGTAAGAGTAGCATCCCTTCTCTAATAATTCCGCGCCAAACTTAGCATCACCACAGCCTAAATCGAGAATTTGTTTTCCTTGCACATGACCAATGAGCTGAAAGAATACTGGTTTTTCAATGGATTCATTTGGGCTATTTTCTCGGTATCTTCGTTTCATATATTGTTCGAAAAATGCTGTGTTATTGTATACATCAGATTCTGTAAATGCCATGTTTGAAACCTCCCGAAATATTTTTTTAATTCTATCAAATATGAAAAGTAAATGATAGATTTATTGTAATGAATCATATATAATCTAAAATTGTAAGCGGTTACTTTAAACTATTTTTCTATAATAAATTCTGAAAACGTGTTAAGCTAGTAGAGGGATTATTAGAACTATTAAGACAATAATCCGCTTACATGAACGATGGGAGGCTTCACGATGTCTAGTAAAACACTTGCGAAATTTTTAGAAGAAAATTTAGAGGATTTAAAATCAAAGGGGCTTTATAACGTAATTGATCCGCTTGAGAGTTCAAATGGACCGATCATTACAATTGGCGGAAAAGAATATATTAACTTATCTTCAAACAACTATCTGGGATTAGCAACAGATAGCCGTTTGCAAGAAGCAGCAATTGGTGCTATTCATAAGTACGGTGTTGGGGCAGGGGCTGTTCGTACAATTAACGGTACTTTAGATTTGCATATTAAGTTAGAAGAAACAATTGCAAAGTTTAAACATACAGAAGCAGCAATTGCTTATCAATCAGGATTTAACTGTAATATGGCAGCGATTTCAGCTGTTATGGATAAAAATGATGCGATTCTTTCAGACGAATTAAATCATGCATCTATTATTGACGGTAGTCGTCTATCAAAAGCAAAAATTATTGTTTATAAACATTCTGATATGGAAGATTTACGCCAAAAAGCAATCGCGGCGAAAGAATCAGGTCTTTACAATAAATTAATGGTAATTACAGACGGTGTCTTTTCGATGGATGGAGATGTTGCAAAACTACCAGAAATTGTTGAGATTGCAGAAGAGTTAGATTTAATGACATACGTAGATGATGCACACGGTTCAGGTGTACTTGGAAAAGGTGCAGGAACTGTAAAGCACTTCGGTCTTTCTGATAAAGTTGATTTCCAAATTGGTACATTATCAAAAGCAATTGGGGTAATTGGTGGATATGTAGCAGGGAAACAAAACTTAATTGACTGGTTAAAAGTTCGTTCACGTCCATTCTTATTCTCTACAGCATTAACACCAGCTGATGCAGCAGCTTGCATGAGATCAATTGAAATCTTAATGGAAAGCACAGAGTTACACGATCGCTTATGGGAAAATGGCCGCTACTTGAAACAAGGATTAAAAGAACTTGGCTTTAACATTGGGGAAAGTGAAACGCCAATTACACCTTGTATTATTGGGGACGAAGTATTAACACAAGAATTTAGTAAACGTCTAAATGAAGAAGGTGTATACGCAAAATCTATCGTGTTCCCAACTGTAGCAAAAGGAACAGGGCGCGTTCGTAATATGCCTACAGCAGCTCATACGAAAGAAATGTTAGATGAAGCAATTCTTAAGTATGAAAAAGTAGGAAAAGAAATGGGCATCATTTAAGTAACGACATCTTTTGAATAGCTTGCAAATGAGGAGTGGGGAAAATGAAAAAAATTCTAGTAACCGGTTCTTTAGGGCAAATTGGTTCTGAACTAGTAATGAAACTTCGTGATGTATACGGCGCATCAAATGTTATTGCAACAGATATTCGTGAAACAGATAGTGAAGTAGTAACGTCTGGTCCATTTGAAACGTTAGATGTAACAGATGGACAAAAACTACATGATATCGCAAAGCGTAATGAAGTAGATACAATTATTCATTTAGCAGCTTTACTTTCAGCAACAGCAGAAAAAAATCCGTTATTTGCATGGAATTTAAATATGGGTGGACTTGTAAATGCTCTAGAAGCAGCTCGTGAATTAAACTGTAAGTTCTTCACGCCAAGTTCTATCGGTGCATTTGGTCCATCAACGCCAAAAGATAATACACCGCAAGATACAATTCAGCGTCCTACTACGATGTATGGGGTAAACAAAGTGGCAGGAGAATTACTGTGTGATTATTATCATCAAAAATTTGGCGTAGATACGCGCGGTGTCCGTTTCCCAGGTTTAATTTCTTACGTAGCGCCTCCAGGAGGCGGAACGACTGATTATGCAGTTGAAATTTATTATGAGGCGATTAAAAAAGGTGCATACACCTCATACATTGCTGAAGGAACATATATGGACATGATGTATATGCCTGATGCTTTACAAGCGATCATTTCATTAATGGAAGCTGATCCAAGTAAGCTAGTGCATAGAAATGCATTTAACATTACAGCAATGAGCTTCGAGCCAGAGCAAATTGCAGCGTCAATTCGTAAACACATTCCGACGTTTACAATGGATTATGCAGTAGATCCAGCTCGTCAAACAATCGCTGATAGCTGGCCAAACTCTATTGATGCAACAGCAGCAATGAAAGAGTGGGGCTTTAAAGCAGAATACGATTTAGACAAAATGACAACTGACATGCTGGCTAAGTTAAAAAAAAAGCTCACAGCTGAGTTAGTGATGAATTAATAGGAAGAATCGATTCTTAGGAATCGGCTCTTCCTCATTTTTGGAAGGAGAGAAGTCTTATGCAAAGAGTTGATGTCGTATATGCACTAATACATGACGAAGAAACAGATAAAATATTAATGGTACATAATGTAGAACAAAACGTTTGGTCATTGCCAGGTGGGGCTGTGGAAAAAGGTGAAATATTAGAGGAAGCACTAATAAGAGAAGTGAAAGAAGAGACAGGTTTAACTGCTACGTTAGGTGGACTTGTTGCGATCAATGAAAAATTCTTTGAAGAATCAGGGAATCATGCGCTATTTTTTACATTCCGAGCGAATGTAGAAAAAGGTGAACTTATTGCGGAAGATGAAGGTGAAATTTCTGCAGTAGAGTGGGTGGATCGAACAATTGCGAATGAGCGCTTCCCATACTATGACGGAGGATTTGAATATTTGTTAGAAGTAGCCATTCCATACAAGTTTCAACCAGAAACAAAGTAATTGAACGAAAAAACAGGAGCCACAAGGCTCCTATTTTCTATTCAATCGTCTTCAGTAATAATTTTTTCAGTAATGGTTTAATCTTCAGTCGTAAATCTTCAGCGTGATTTGCAACTAAGAAGTGATGGTTATAAATGTTTTTCATCAATTGATAAGTTGCTTCTTTCGCTTCGCCTTCTTCGATGAAGATACCGATTACTTCCATACCACTTTTACGCGCGAGTTTAACAGCTTCATGCGTATCTAAAATTCCGTCTTGTTGATAGTCTAGCGCAGAAGGCTCACCGTCTGTGAAGACTAGTAAGAATTTATGTTTCTCAGGTCTTTTGGCAAGCTTTTCAGAAACGATACGAATAATATATCCGTCGCGGTTATCTTCTTCTTCACGAAGTTGCATAATTTCTGGACCAACGTTTGGTAACGTTGAGTTTTTATAATTTACAACTTCATGGATAACGTTCGGCTTATCTTCAGGTTTAGCGCTAGAGGCATCTTCCCAAAATCCGCTAATAGCGTGCGGGATTTTTAAAGATTTTAAAGCTTCATGGAATAGTACAACACTCTTCTTCGTTTCTTCCATTTTGTTATACATAGAACCAGAACAGTCAACTAACAGTTGGAATGCAACGTCGAGCTCTTGTGATTCTTGCCCTTTTTTATAAAACATGCGAGGCTGCTTTTCAGTATAAATACGAAGGAATTTCTTACGAAGTCTTCCGTAATATTTATCACTATTTGCATTCGTTTTATTTTCAATCGTTTTTTCGATAATTTTCTTTAATTCTTTTACATCTTTATTAACGACTGATTTGATAGCTTGGTAATCCTTTTTCTCATCAGGATTTGGTTTACGTGCTTCTTTAAATGTATGAGAAGCGCCAGTGTTATATTTACCATATGCACCATCATTTTGACTAGAAGCGTGTGAAGCCCTTGCTTCTTCTGTATCAGCGCCATCAAAGTTGGATTGTGTACTTTTTTGAGAAGTACCTTGTACAGAACCAAGTGCTTGGTCGCCATCTTCTGATTCACGAGCAGTATCGCCCATCATGTTTGTTTTTGTTCCGCTTTCTAATTCAAAGCGTAAAAAGTTCTCGTTTTCGTTATTTTTATTTTCACGATGCCATGTGGAGAAACTTTCATCCATTTTGTTTTTATTTTCATCGTCATCTATAAGCTGCGTATCATCATTTGCTAAATTTTCGACGCGACAGTTCTTTTCGTCTGCAAGAACAGATAAATAAAGCGGTGCATGTCCGAAATAGTTGTTAAGCATATCACTTTCAAGAAGCTCCTCTAAGCGGTAGCGAATTTTCTCAACGATATACATAATATCTTCCGTATTACGAGCTTGGAATGTTTCATGCAAAATAGCTTCAATTTGTTCGAAATATTCATTATTAAACATTTCATATTTATCGCTCGTTAATGAAAGATAGCATAGGCAAAATAGACGATCACCGTGATAGTTACGAACGCGATTGATTTCATTTTGTGAGCTAAAGTAATTGCGATACATTTCTTTTCTTCTTTTAAAAACATGCTTCGTGCCAGGACGTAAGTTCTTTACAATTTCCTCAACGCGTAAATCTTCTAATAGAACAAATAATTGTGTTAAAAACTTTTTTAGGGGCGATTCTTGCAATTCAATCGCATAAGAACGAATTAAAGTCATGTCCGAGTAATGTTTATTACCAAGTGCTTTTAAGAACACTTCGCTTTTTAATCCGATTACTGTATCTTCTTCTTTTCGATCATCCCAAAAGTGACTAATGACAACTTTCTTTTCAATTTCGTCGTAGTATGCTTTATAGCCATATTCAAGATAGGCATCGTCTTCTTTTAGAAGGGCATACATTAAGTTTTCCATTTGTAGAAACAGCGACGCATCAATTTTTTTGTCACTAAAAATTTGTCTCATAAATTATCCCTCAAAGAAATAACTTTCTGCTAATTCACGGACAGTCATTTGTTCTGTTTCATCATTAAGTTTTGCAATTATGCTTCGTTCAATCGCTCGCATAACAGGAATATATACACCTAAATCACATGCGTCGATAATGCCACGAATACTTGCCGCTTCTTCACTTACACGTCCATCGCGAGCTAAAGGCATAAGGTCGCTTGCAAAGGCAACGAACTTTTCAATTGTTGCAACATCTTTTAATTTTGATTCTGCTAATAATAATTCTTTTAATGTATCACCTTGAATGTAAGGAACTTCAATAATAACAAAACGGTTTTTTAACGCTTCGTTTAGTTCACTTGTTCCAACGTAACCTTCGTTAATCGCAGCAATTACACGGTATTCGTCATCACCGTATACAACCTCTTGTGTAAATGGGTTTGTAATCATTTTACGGTAATCTAATGCGCCGTGAAGAAGTGGTAACGTTTCAGGTTTTGCCATATTGATTTCGTCAATATATAGGAAGTGACCGTTCTTCATTGCTTTCATAAGAGGACCGTTAACGAATGAAACTTCAGATGCACCATCTTTCGTTTGTAGTGTGTTGTATCCTAAAATACCCTCTACATCTAAGTCGACAGAGCAGTTAATGCTATGCATTGGTTTTTGGAATAAAGAAGAAAGAGTTTCCGCTAGTACTGTTTTACCACTACCAGTCGGTCCTTTTAATAGAATGTTCTTGCCAAGAAGAAGTGCTGTAATCGCATCTTCAATAATGCTATTATCAGACGCTTTATATATTTTCGTTCCGATTAAATGTGCGTTTTCACCAGCTTCTTGCTTATTCTTTTCATGAATCGTAGAAAGCTGTTGTTTTAAATCAGCATGTATATGAAATTGTTCTAACATGTATTTCCCACCTAACATTATTTTCATAAAGTAATACATCTTATGATAACTTGTTTTAATATGGTATGCAAAGAAAAGGAAGGAGGATAAAGGGAAAAGAAAAAGCAATCAAGATGAAGTTGATTGCCTACAGTAAAGGAGAAATGAGCCTCATGAAAGACTCCAATATGCGTTTTTTTATACTTCTTTTTTGGAAAGAGTTCCATTTAATTTCAGTTGAATGTTTAAAATCTTCTTCAAAATCACGTTTAATATCGTGAACTGTTTTTGATTCATAAAGTACACTAATAATTTCGTAATTCAATTCAAAGCTACGTACATCCATGTTCGCTGTTCCAATAGTTGCAATTGTATCATCAACGAGTACAATTTTTGCATGCATAAAACCATCTTTATAACTGTAAATAGAAGCACCAGCTTTTAAAAGCGGAGTGAAATAGGATTGAGATGCTTGATCACTAATGATGCTATCACTTTTACCTGGATATAAAATCCGTACATCTATTCCGGCAATTGCACTTAAGCGTAATAATGTTAAAGTTTCTTGATCTGGAATAAAGTAGGGTGTAGCGATCCAAATGGATTTTTTTGCAGAGCCCATAACAGCTAATAATGTATTACGAATACTTTTATCATCGGAGCTTGGTCCGCTTGCTACGATTTGAACAGCACCTTCTGCATTTGAAATCTCTTTACCTGGGAAGTATTGTCTATTCATGAATTGATCCCAGGAATAAGTATTTAAACCACTAGAGGCATAGAGCCAGTCTTCTAGAAAGATTGCTTGTAATTTATATAATGCTTTTCCTTCTATTTTTAAATGACTATCACGCCAAACAGGAAATTTCTTGGAACGGCCAAGATATTCATCACCGACATTGAGTCCTCCGGTAAAACCAATTTCGCCATCTACAATAACAATTTTTCGATGGTTACGATAATTGACAGTTTCAAGTAACCAAGCTGAAAAAATAGGGTCAAATTCTACAATTTCAATCCCAGCTTCTTTCATAGGTTGCAAAAATCGTCGTCTTAACGTATTACTTCCAAGGCCATCATAAAGGAAGCGTACAATAACACCATCTTTTGCTTTTTGTATTAAAGCATCTCGAACTTTTGTACCAATTTCATCAGATTTATAAATGTAGTATTGAATATGTATATGATGTTTTGCTTGCTCTATAGCTCGCAAAATTTCTGAAAATGTTTGATCTCCGTTTGTTAAAAGTTTTGTAGTTGTTTTATCTGCAGCAGGACCGCCTCCAAATTTTTGTATGACTTCTGTTAAATGTATGGAACGTTCATTTAGTGGGACTGTGAGTAATAACTCTAGTCTTCTTCCTTCTAATATTTCACGGAATAATTTTCTTTGTTCTTCTGAACGATGGAGATGTTTTTTTCTTCTCCAGCGGCTGCGCCCGAAAATAGCGTATAATAGCACACCTATAATAGGAAGAAGTGCTAATACTAAAAACCATGCTAATGTACTTTGTGGAGATCTATTTTCTATAAAAATAACGAATGAAATTCCTACGATTGTGATGGACCATAGAGCACCGACAAATGTATATAACGAGATATACGATGTATTTGATAGGAACAGAACGATAGATACAATTGTAAATATTAATAGTAATTGAACGATAGGCTTCTTCATTTCTATATAATTCCCCTAATCTTTTTTCAATATAGACTTCTTAAATAGAAGATGTAATATGACATCTTTATTATAAGGTGTTTTGCTTTTTTTACAAAATATAGACATTTCACCTATACTTTCCGCATTTGTCCTACATACAGTGTACTATCCCATTTTTTATCCCACTCTTAACGCATATGAAAATGAAAAAATCGAAAAGGAGCGGAGAAACATGAATTATATAGAAAATAATGGATTGTATTATCGAAATCATCATGGAGGACACAATCATGGTGGGCACAATCATAACGGTGGACATCATCACCATGGAGGACACAATCACTATGATCACCATCATCATCACGGAGGCGGATGGGGCTGGGGTGGTGGTAGTTCATGGGGAGGCGGATTTTTCCCTGGAAGCTTTGCAGGAGGAGTGTTAGGCGGACTAACAGCTGGTGCATTAACAGGTGCAACAAGTGGAGGGTATTATCCGGCTCCATATCCAGTAGCTTATCCGTCGCCATACCCTGTAACGTATCCAATGCCATACCCAGGTTATCAGCAAATACCATATTCGTATTAAACTAAAAAAGAGGCTATCCTCTTTTTTAGTTTAATACGGTATTTATTTATAAAATACTTCCAAAATTAAGGTGAAAATATGTTAATATTTTGTTATTGTAATTCAAAAACATATACATTGATGTAGAGTTTTATATTATTATTCGTGAATAGTTATGTAGTATGTTCTAATTTCTATTTCGTTATTAAAAACAAAGAGATCAGATGTGAGTGGTATTAGTTGGAAACAAGGCTTGCATAGAGCCACTTAAAGGGATTGCAGTATAATAAGGTACGAAATAATTAGGGAGATGAGAAGCTACTATTTATAATTAGAACGGTATAATATTGCTTTTTATTACAAATAATATTATGTTATTTTAATCGGTCTATTCAAAAAGATAATTTATGTAATGGGCTAGTATTAGAAAATGAAATATCTCTATTTCTATGAAGAGAAACAGGTTGTGTTTTAGTCAGATAGAAGCAAGGAGAGATGCGCATGCTAGAACAGAGAGGTCATGCATTATATGACTCTTCATTGCGAGATTTAAAGTTAGCATTAGATGAGTCTTCAATTGTTGCAATTACAGATCGAAAAGGTCTTATTACATATGTAAATGATAAATTTTGTGAAATCTCTAAATACAAAAGAGAAGAATTAATTGGAAAAGATCACCGTATTTTAAATTCAGGACATCATCCAAAAACCTTTTTTCAAGACTTATGGAAGCGTATTTTGAATGGGAAAGTATGGACAGGTGAGATTCGGAATCGAGCAAAAGATGGTACATATTATTGGGTCAAAACAACAATTGTTCCATTTTTAAATGAAAAAGGAGAGCCATACCAGTTTATCGCAATTCGAAATGATATTAGTAGTAGAAAAGAAGCGGAACATAGATTGCGGCTAAGTGAAAGTCGTTATAGGGAACTTGCCTATCATGATGCTTTAACGAGTTTGCCTAACCGTTTACAATTAATAACGACCGTTAACGAATTGATTGCAGATAAAAAAGAATTTGGTATGATTTACTTTGATTTGGACCGTTTTAAATTAGTAAATGATACATTAGGTCATATGATAGGGGATTTACTTTTAAGTGAAGTTGCTTCAAGGTTGCATTATGTACTAGGAGAGAAAGATGTTCTGGCTAGGCTAGGTGGCGACGAATTTGTGCTGTTAACAAAAAATCATAGACAAGATGATATGAGTCAGTTAGCGACATCTGTGTTGTCATGTTTTCAGGCACCATTTATGCTGGAAGGCCATGAAGTATACATTTCAGCTAGTCTAGGACTTTGTTCTTATCCACAAGACGGACAAGATGTGGAAACGTTATTGAAAAACTCTGACTTAGCTATGTATAGTGCAAAAGAACAGGGGAGAAACGCTGCGTGTTTCTTTACAGATGAGCTACGCGCGAAAATAAATCGTAGAATGAAAGTTGAGTTTGCTTTGCAAAAGGCAATTCGTGATGAAGAGTTAGATGTAGCATTGCAGCCTATTATTGATTTGAAAACGAAGAGATATTCTGGTATAGAAGCTCTAGTACGTTGTATGACAGAAGACGGACCTATTTCACCAAGCGAATTTATCCCTGTAGCTGAAGAGTCTGGACTTATTATAAAACTAGGAGACTGGGTATTAGAAAAATCATGTCGCTTGTTTAAAACATTGCCGAATTATCAAGAAGGACTAAAGTTATCTGTGAATTTATCTATACAACAATTAATGCAGAAACGTTTTATTTTATCAGTACGTAGCATTTTAAAGAGAACTGGTTTTCCTCCGAACCGTTTAATATTAGAAATAACGGAAAGTATTGCAGTTCGCCATTTTGATTATATTATTGCTACATTACAAGAATTAAGAAATATGGGTGTTTTAATTGCTTTGGATGATTTCGGAACTGGCTATTCTTCCTTATATTATTTAAAACAACTACCACTGGATATTGTAAAAATTGATCGTAATTTTATTCGTGAATTTCATTATGATCACGCACAACCAGAACGAACGATTGTAAAATCCGTTATTGAAATTGCTCATAGTTTAAATTTAGCAGTAGTTGCTGAAGGAGTAGAAACAGTAGAGCAAGAGAGTTTGTTACAATCAATGAGCTGTGATTATGTACAGGGATTTTATTATGCGAAACCTTTATCTGTAGGAGAGCTAAAAGAAAAGTTAATTACAGATTTTTAATAAAAAAGAGAAGCCAGCAGCTTCTCTTTATTTAATCCGTTTTTTGTGAGTCTTTCATTAGTACTGGATAAAGAATAAGACCTAATACGAACAATCCAATTCCTAAGAAGAACGTTTTTAAATCAGCAGTTCCCGTTTTGATAACCCAAATGGAGTATACCAACGCCAATGTAGTAATGATTCCATCTTTTACTCGAGATCCTGGCAGTATATCATACGTTTCTCCTGTAATAACTAATTTTAATTGGTACAAGGTAGAAACAAGGTATGGAATTAAATAGGCTAATGTTGCTACGACGATAGCGAAACTATACGCTTCTGAAACAGTACCAGAAATCGTTGAAAATAAGAAAATTTGCGTCATTACATTTGTAATCAATAATGATTTTGCAGGACTACCTTTTTTATTTGTTTTCCCGAAAAACTTAGGGAAAAGTCCATTTTTTGCTGCCTGGTAAGGTACCTCTGAACTAACAACAATCCAGCCAACTGTAGATCCAAATAAAGATATAAGAGCGAGTAAAGCCATTATATATGCACCTTTATTTCCAATTGCTAAATTTAATGCGTCTACTAATGGTTTTTGAGACTCTTTTAAAGCATCTTGCGGAAGAGCTCCCATTGTAAGTAAAGTAATTGACATGTAAATAAGAAGAGCGATAATTAATCCGAAAATCGTAGCTTTTTTTACATCGCGCTGTGATTTTGCACGATTAGAAAGCATAACTGCTGATTCAATACCGATAAATGCCCAGAGTGTTGCAATAGCAGCTGAATTGATTTGTCCACCTAATGAGATTGATTGTCCTGCTTCATTCATAAAGGTTTGACCGTCTCCGAAATTAGAGGCGTTGAAAATGAATAATGTAATTACAATAAACATTGTAAATCCAATAATTTTTGCAATGGTAGCAAGTAGATTCATGTTTCCAGCTCGATCAATATTTTGAGAAAGAATATATTGAATTCCCCAAAGCATAAGGCTACATACGAGGAAAGTTAATCCTTTTCCGAGTTCCAGTGAAAATCCATTTATTGAAAAAAGAATTTGCTTACTTTGTAAAACTGGAAAGAATGTTGATAAATATCCAGCAAAGGAAATAATAACAGATGCTGTTGCAGCCCAGTTAGCAGCCCAATATCCCCATGCCATACTATATCCTGCAACTTTACCAGCTTTTTTTGAAGGAAACATCGCTTGAGCATAGCTTTGTGGTCCAGCTTTTAATTCTGGTTTCCGAATCGCTAAATTTCCAAATACAAGTGCAATCATAAATACGCCAAGGCCTGTAATACTCCATGCGAGTGTAGAACCCATTGGCCCTGATACTTGTGCTAAATTTGCTGGAAGCATAAATACGCCACCGCCAACCATATTCCCGATAACAAATGCTGTTAAAACCCATAATCCCCATTTTTTCGTTTCCATTTTTGTTAACTCCTTTGTAGTAAGTTTTGCTTAAACATCATTTTTTACTAGCTTTTTGACAATAAAAAAAGAGCCATGTAGATAAAAAAATACCTACATGGCTCTTTCGCCAAAGCGTAGGTACAACGGGAATAACCCTTGTACCTACGCGTAATTTTTCCGCTAGGTTTCAAGGGTTACGTATGATGATGATGTTTTTGTGCAAATGTAACTACAGTTGTTGTATAAGTAAGCATAGTTCTTTGCTCCCTTTCTCCTCTGATTTTGAAGTTAGTATACTACATGTTTTTTTGAATGAAAAGAAAAATATAAAAATTTTTATAAAAATACGTTTTAAAGATTAAATATTTACCTATATTTTTCTTGTACTGGAAAATAAGTGAGAGATTGGCAGAAGAGTGAAGCATGTTATAATACATATAGAATTAGAAGGTGACAAGGGGCTATTGTAGATGATGAGTAAGTATGAACAAATTTATACAGAAATCAGTAAATCTATTGATAATAAACAATTAAAAGAGGGATGCAAAATCCCATCAGAAACAGAATTAATGAAGCAGTATGAGGCAAGCCGAGGCACGGTAAGAAAAGCTGTAGATTTACTGCAAGAGCGTGGATATGTGCAAAAAATTCATGGAAAAGGTGTTTTTGTTTTAAAGCGAAAAAATATTGAATTTAATTTTGGCGGTATTGTAAGTTTCCAAGAAGAAAATGAACGTTTAGGACGTCATTGTATTACGGAAGTTGTGGAAATGGACAAAGAAAAAGCCACAAAAGAAATTGCGAAATTATTAAATGTAAAAGAAAAAACAGAGATTGACCATATTAAACGTGTACGAAATATTGATGGAGAAAAAGTAATTTTAGATATAAATCATTTTGTATCTGAGTTTATTCCAGGATTAACGAAAGAAATTGCAACTGCATCGATTTATAAATACATCGAGAAAGAGCTTGGGCTACATATTAGTTATTCGCAGAGGGTAATAGAAGTACAGCCATGTACAGAGGATGACAGAAAGTATTTAGATTTAAATGGAACAGACTATGTTGTCGTTGTGAAAAACTTTACACATTTGTATGATGGAAGTCAGTTTGAATATACAGAATCACGCCACCGTTTAGATATTTTTCACTTTTCGGATGTGGCACGCAGGAAGTAAAGAGGTGGAACAAAATATTGTTTCATCTCTTTTTTTATAAAAAAACACAAACTCGTATATACGAGTGTTGACTAACTTATATATACGAGTTAATATGTAATTGTAAACGGTATCACAAAAAGAAAAGAGGGACGGGAATATGGGGAAAGACTATCGTAAAACAGCAGAGGAAGTGTTGCAGTATATTGGTGGGAAAGACAATATTGAACAAGCTGCACATTGTGTGACGAGGCTCCGTATCGCTTTAAAAGATGAAAGTAAAATAGATAATGATAAATTACAGTCTGTTTCATTAGTGAAAGGAGCGTTTCATAACGCTGGTATATTTCAAGTTGTAATTGGTCCAGGGGATGTAGATCGTGTTTACGCTGAATTGATAACGCTTGCAGATATGAAAGAATCGACTGTAGCGGACGTAAAAGACTCTGGAAATCAGAAGTTAAATCCAGCTCAAAAGTTTGTAAAAATATTTTCGGATGTATTTATGCCGATATTACCAGCGATCGTAACAGCTGGTTTACTAATGGGTATTAACAATCTATTAGGCGCAAAGGACTTATTTTTTGATGGGAAAAATTTATTAGATGTTTATCCGAACTTAGGCGGGCTTTGGGATTTAATTAATATGATGGCCAATACAGCATTCGTATTCTTACCAGCACTTGTCGGTTGGTCAGCAACGAAGCGTTTTGGTGGTAGTCCAATACTAGGGATTGTTATGGGATTAATGCTTGTGCACCCGGCCTTATTAAACGCTTGGGACTATGGAAAAGCAGCGACTGGTTTAGAGGGTCAAAAGATTGAGTACTTCAATATTTTAGGACTATTCCAAATTGAGAAGGTAGGATATCAAGGACAAATTTTACCTGTTTTAGTAGCAGCATTTGTATTAAGTAAAGTGGAAATTTTCTTAAAGAAACATGTACCAAATGCAATTCAATTATTAGTTGTACCAATTACAACAATCGTTGTGACAGGTGTGTTAGCACTAGGAATTATCGGTCCGGTTACACGTCATATTGGAGATTTATTAACAGTAGGATTAGTAGGTGTATATGAAACAGTACCAGTAGTTGGAGCAGTATTATTTGGAGCGTTATATGCACCGCTTGTAATTACAGGTATGCATCATATGTTTATTGCAATTGATTTACAATTGATTGCACAACATGGCGGGACATTTATTTGGCCGATGATCGCTCTTTCTAACATTGCGCAAGGTAGTGCGGCACTTGCGATGTTCTGGATTTCTAAAAATCAAAATGATAAAAGTATGGCATCAACATCAGCCATTTCAGCATACTTCGGTATTACAGAACCAGCGATGTTTGGGGTGAATTTACGAAATAAGTTCCCGTTCTATGCAGCGATTATAGGATCTGCTGTGGCAGCGATATTCATTACATTAAATGGTGTATTAGCGCCTGCTATCGGAATTGGCGGATTGCCAGCATTTATTTCTATCATTCCGAAATCGATTCCAATGTTTATTGTAGGAATGATTATTGCAGTTGTAATCCCGTTTACTTTAACATGGTTATTTGCAAAAAGAGTCAAACAGAAGTAGGAGGAAGTTAAACATGAAGGATTGGCATAAAAGTGTAGTCTATCAAATTTATCCGAAGAGCTTTAATAGTTATTACAATAGAGAAACCGGGGATATAAAAGGTGTTACAGAGAAACTAGATTATTTAAAAGAACTCGGAGTGGATTATATATGGTTAACACCGATATACCAATCACCACAAAATGATAATGGATATGATGTAAGTGATTACTACAGCATTGATCCATCTTACGGAACGATGGAAGAGTTTGAAGAACTTTTAGCAGAAGCGAAAGTACGTAACATTGAGATTATGCTTGATATTGTTGTAAATCATAGTTCGACTGAACATAAGTGGTTTAAAGAAGCGAAGGAAGATAAAAATAGTCCATATCGTAATTACTATATTTGGCGTGATGAAAAAAATAATTGGCAGTCTAAGTTTGGTGGATCTGCTTGGAAATATGATGAGAAGACGGAGCAATATTATTTACATTTATTTGATGAAACACAAGCTGATTTAAATTGGGAAAATGAAAAACTTCGTGAAGAAGTATATGATATGATGCGTTTTTGGCTGGATAAAGGAGTAACAGGATTCCGATTAGATGTCATTAACTTAATTTCAAAAGACCAATGTTTCTTAAACGATGAAGGTAGTACTGCGACAAGTGATGGACGCAAGTATTATACAGATGGTCCGCGTGTTCATGAATATTTACAAGAGATGAACCGAAATGTTTTTGCAGGAAAAGATGTAATTACAGTTGGAGAAATGTCATCTACGACAATTGATAATTGTATTAAATATTCAAACCCTGAGCGTAATGAATTAAGTATGACGTTTAGTTTCCATCATTTAAAAGTAGATTATCCGAATGGTGATAAGTGGACGAAGGCTGATTTTGATTTTATTAAATTAAAAGAGATTATGTCTAGCTGGCAAATTGAAATGCAAAAGGGCGGAGGATGGAATGCGTTATTTTGGTGTAATCATGACCAGCCTCGCATCGTGTCACGCTTTGGTGATGATGGAAAGTACCGAAACGAATCTGCAAAAATGTTAGCGACAGCCATGCACATGCTGCAAGGAACGCCTTATATTTATCAAGGGGAAGAAATCGGTATGACGAATCCTAAATTTGAGTCCATCGAGCAATATCGTGATGTGGAATCGTTAAATATATACGATATAAAGCTAAAAGAAGGGCTATCAAAAGAAGAGATTATCGGGATTTTAAAGCAAAAATCTCGTGACAACTCTCGCACTCCGATGCAGTGGAATGAAGAGATGAACAGTGGTTTTACAACAAGTACACCTTGGATTTCAGCGGCTGAAAACTTTAAAGAAATAAACGTAGAGAAGGCATTAGAAGATAAAGAGTCCGTATTTTATCATTATAAAAAGTTAATAGAACTTAGAAAAACATATGATGTAATTACAGAAGGAGAATATGCTATTTTGGATAAAAATGATCCTAAAATTTGGGCATATACTCGTACTACAGAAAGTGAAGTACTACTTGTTATAAATAACTTCTATGGAGAAGAAATAACGTACTCTGTACCAGCGCACGTTCAATTAGATGGAATGAAACAAGAAGTACTACTGTCGAATTATAAAGATGCTAGCAAGGATATTACAAAACTTAGCTTAAGACCATATGAATCAATTGTGTATCGATATACGAAATAAAAGGTTGTATGCCGCATGGGCATACAACCTTTTCAGGCTGTGGAGAAAGTCTTCTCCACAGCCTGTTTTTGTGTCTGAACCTCTTTTTATGTGTCAACACTGATAAAAAAGAGGAAAAGGAGAGATTTTTTATGATGGGTGCTTTAAAAAATCATCGTGATGAGCGTGTATCTGTTTCTGTAGAAGAGTTGGTTCCACAAGATCATTTCCTTCGTGCAATTGAAGCGACAATTAGTTTTGATTTTATTGAAGAGAAGTTACGCCCTTATTACTGTGAAAACAATGGACGCCCGTCCATTCATCCTATTGTTTTATTTAAGATGATGTTTATTGGATATTTTTACGGTATTCGTTCTGAGCGTCAATTGGAAAAGGAAATTAAAACGAATATTGCCTACCGTTGGTTTTTAGGGTTTTCTCTATCGGATACTATTCCGGATCACTCTACAATCAGTTGGAATCGTCGTACTCGTTTTATTCATACAAATATTTTCGAAGAAATTTTTGATGAGATTGTGAGACAAGCGACGGAGCACCGGATGGTAGGAGGACGTGCACTGATGACAGATTCTACACATATTAAGGCCAATGCCAATAAAAATAAATTTGTACATAAATATAAAAAAGAAAAAGCAAAGTTTTATATAGACGAGCTAGAAGCTGCGGTAATCGAAGATCGTGAGGTACATGGAAAAAAGAATTAAAACCTAGAAAGGAAAGTGATACCCCTACCAAAAAAACTCGTATAAGTACAACGGATCCAGATAGTGGATTTTTAATGAGAGATGGAAAACCAAATGGTTTTCATTTCTTGGATCATCGTACGACTGATGCGAAGTACAATATTATTACAGATACCTATGTAACGGCTGGAAATATGGCAGATTCCGAGCCGTATTTAGCACGCCTCCAAGCTCAGATTGATAAATTCGACTTCAAAGTAGAAGCTGTTGCCCTTGATGCTGGCTATTTTACAGGATATATCTGTAAGAAACTATCAGAACGGAATATATTTATGGTGATGGGGTATCGCCGATTTGGAAAACGGAATAAAGAAGTACCGAAAAGCCAATTTAAATATGTAGAAGAAATGAATGTTTTCGCTTGTCCGATGGGATGTATTCTAGAATATGTAACAACTGATCGTGAAGGATACCGTCAATACAAATCGAATCCAGAAGACTGCGCTGTTTGTCCGTTACGTGAGGTGTGCTTTTCAAAGAAACAAAAACAAAAAGTTATCACTCATCATGTGTGGGAGAAATATAAGGATATTGCTAGAAAAAACAAGCTAACAGCTACAGGGAAAAGGTTGTATAAAGTACGCTGTTCCACTATAGAGCGAAGCTTTGCAGACGCCAAAGAACTACATGGCTACCGCTATGCCCGGTTTCGAGGGCTGAAGTCTGTCCAAATGCAAGCTTATCTCACCGCAGCTTGTCAAAACATGAAAAAAATAGCCCTCCACCTGACCAAAAAGGGTCAGGTGGAGGGCTATTTTTTAAAATTCTATTATTTTATGTTGTTTTTATTCGCTAAAATCAAAAAAGATTCCAGAGTGTTGGGAACCCTAAAGGGTTTCCCAACACTCTGAAAAGGTTGTATGCCGCATGGGCATACAACCTTTTATTTTAGGACACCACTGTACAAAATGTTTACCTCTACCTCAGGTTTGAATTTTACTTTTGCATAATCTTTATTCCAATTTTTCTTCTTCCATAAGTCAGGGTGATAGGCGATAAGGTGT
The DNA here is from genome assembly GCF_058792335.1 of Bacillus sp. CPT56D-587-MTF. Classification (NCBI taxonomy): domain Bacteria; kingdom Bacillati; phylum Bacillota; class Bacilli; order Caryophanales; family Bacillaceae; genus Bacillus; species Bacillus sp. CPT56D-587-MTF. The sequence continues at coordinate 251,105 of NZ_JBYTEF010000001.1, forward strand.
CTGCCGATACCGAAAGCATCACAGTTTGCTTTTTGTAACTTTTTCGTTATCTTTTTAGCTTCTTTCGTAAGTTGTGTAGACAATTCTTTATTTAGTTTTTTTCGTAACTACTCAGCTTCTTCAAATAAAAAAACAGGCCAAATACATGTTTCCGATTCGAAAACATGAAAAGAAAATACTCCAATCAGAGAAAGAATCTATGCCAAATAGAGAAATTCTCTTATGAAGTCGTGTTATTCCAAGGAACCGTTCTAGTTTCTATGACTTGGTTTATCGCTTGTAAGACCGATTGTTTTTGTTTTTTCATGGTACTCATAAAGCTTCGTATCTGACAAAAAGATTCTGCGCCTTTCTTACTTCGGAAAGTCCCAGACACTTTCTGTTTTACTTTCGTCATCCGAATATCCCGTTCTGCTTGATTGTTATCAAATGGAATGGCTGGATGTTCTAAAAACGCTAGAATTCTGTCAGAATACTTGACGAAGCGATTCCATAAATTTTGAGAAGGCGTCTGCTTTCCTTTCTTCTTTTGTTTCGTGGAAAGAATCTGTTGTTCTTTCAATATGGATTGATACATAATAAACAGATTCTTTTGCGTCGCTTTTGGCATGGTACCTTCGGATTGCTTTTTCATCGTCAACGCTTGCGTTAGAAATTTCTGCATCTGTTGTGCCCATTGTTCTCCAGTACTATCTATAATTCCTTGTAAATCTCGTAAGAGATGGGCATTACATAAAACGTGACGACAATCTGTATACGCATCATACGATTTCCAACCATCATGCATCGCAATTCCAGAAAAAGATGGCAAGATTTCTCCAGCATCCATTGCTTCTTTTCCACGTTTTTGATGAATATGTTGCAATGTCACCTCCGGTGTACTGGCAGTATGTAACCATTGTGTTTTGTTTTCTACACGCATACCAGTTTCATCAAAATGGACAACAGGAGACTGCAGAATCTTTTCCTTTACTTCTTTTATGAATGGCTGCAATTGAGAAGCGAAAGCCTGTGTATGATTTACCAGGGTTCCTTCGCTTATAGAATGTCCAAAACAATCCTGAAAGAATTCTTTTGTTCGCTTCAAAGAAATGCATTGATAATGCGTTAAATAGGGAATCAGTCTTTTTATATTTGGACCATATTGAACAGGACGAGATACTGTCGAAGGAAATTGGGCTTCTTGGATAGAATGGCAATGTGGGCATTCTTTCTGTTCTACTTTATGTTCTGTCACTTCGATCTGAATAGGTGGTAAGTCATACACTTGGCGAATGCGATACCCTTTTACAGGCTCGTGGTTCAAGGAAGTATGACAACAAGTACAATATGTAGGAGAATGTGTAATCGTATGATCTGGAGTCGCTGTCAAACCAAGAGTATGTCCCTTGTGGCCCAACTGGCCACCCGTTTGACGATGAGACGGTTTGCGCAAACTTTTTGTAACGGGCTTACCCAAACCATCTGTAGAAGGTGGCTTATGACTATTTTTGGAGTTTTTTTTGAAGCATTTTCTAGTTCTTGTATACGTTTTTCTAACTTAGAAAATGTTTCTTCAAATAAAGAAATAACAGCTTCAGGTCCTTTTTTATATGTATCTAAAATAATTTTTCGATCGACCATAAGATTCACCTCCCCTGTTTGATATACTCAGTATTTACAAATGGGAGGCATATGAAACTAGTAAAATTTAAAAAAGACACCGAAAGGTGGCTGAGTAGTTACTTTTTTTCTTTCATCCATTTTGTAAAGATTATCTCTCGGAGCTTCAAGCGCTATAACTTTTAGTTGGAGCTTAATGTGAGCATAAACATTTCCTTTTTTATCTGTTGTTATTTTTAAGTCGCGTTTTAACTTTCGATTGCTAATTTCCATTGTTAAATAATCAGATGTTTTCTCTGATTCATCGCTAGTAAGCTTTTGGGTTATACGGGCACTTGTTCCCATTTTTCCAGTTAATAATACGAATAAAACAGATTGTTTCAAAGGTAAATGCCCAGTTAATTTATCATTATTAAATAAAGCTAGACCGTTTGTAATCACTTCTTTTCCTTTTATTTTTATAGAAGGGAGGGTAAAGTCTTTACCGGGATCTAACATTTTTGTAGCAGCTGTTTCTAAAGTTTCTTTTGGAAACACACTCATATCTTCTAAACTTTTCACTTTTTTCTTTAGAAAATCTCCAATTAGTAAATTTCCTACTTTCTTTTTTTCTAGTATCTCGGATGTTTCACCATCTACTGCAATAAGTTTTACTAAAGCAGTTGGGTTTGTTGGGTCCCGAAAGCTGACATCTAAATAAGGTAATATACCTTTTTTTAGGATTTTGGTTCCGAGTAATTGAACGCCATATTTAAAATAGCGAATATTCCCAGTCACATTTTTTTTTAGGGCATCGCTTGTATCCCTTATGTTATGCCCGTTTGCTGAATGTATTTCATTTTCGAATGAAGATTGCTCGCCGCTTGAACTTTTTACGAGTTCAAGCGTTTGCTGAAGTTTATTCTCTTCCGTAATATCATAACCAATGCTATAAGCTAATCTGGCTTCTCTTAATGGCTCTTGATCCCAACAGCCAGAAAGGAGGGAACTAGTACATAATATAAAAAGTAATTTAACTCTTTTTTGGAACATACTGTTCTCCTTTCTTATTTCTTATTACTGAATAAAGTAGAAATAAAAGAGGGAGGACAACGATGAAAATATACGTGAACTTATCAGTGAAAGTTGAAATTACTTTTAATTCTTCAGGTGTATCTATAAATAAGGCTACACTAAAAGCAATAATACCGACGATTGGAACAGCTTTTTTATGATTAGCAAGATTGAATATATGCCCAACTCCGATTGAAGCAGCGCAATAATAACTAGCAATAGAAGCCACAACTGTTATCATCCATATTGGTATGAATAGTAAATCCGTCCGGTCTATAATCCCGATATGTAAGGAGCGTAATAAGTAAGCAACTGGTTCTGGAATAAGCTCGATTTGTTTTGGGCTAAATACGATATAGCAAATCCAAACAGTAAAAGTATAAAAAAGAGTTACAAATCCGTTAGCGATAGAAATTGCCTTCAGTTTTGCCACAGAACTCCCGTTTACTTTTGGGAAAGCGATAAGAATGATTTCAAAACCATACATGGCTGTAATTGTTTCCTTGGATGCTTGAATTATATTCCACCAGCCGGCTTCTGTAATGGGAAAAATGTAAGAGAAATCAGCTCGGGAAAGCCCTAGGGCAATTAAAAGAGCCATGGGCAAAATGAGAATAGAAGCCATGACATAAAATCGTACGATGACTTTAAATGTATTATAGGCTATATAGCAGCAAGCTATCGTAAATAGTAAGAGAATTGCGTACCAAGGGGTCGCTTGCAAAACCCACACTTTAATGACATTACAAGCATTTAACATAACTGTCATACCGATAAGAGTAAAATAAAAAACATAAGCAAAGCCTAATAGTTTTCCAAACTTATTACCAAATAGCATACAAACACTTTCATACATATCTGCATCAGGGAATCGTTTTAAGAAAAGCCACATTAGTAAAATAATAAGCTGAATCGCAAGCCCGGCGATGAGCGCGGAAATCCATCCACCACCTTTTGCTATTGGGTGAAGACGGTTAGGTAGAGAAAGGATACCAACTCCGATTTGGCATTGAATAACGAAAAAGGTAAATTGAACGAGCGAAATTTTACTTTGCGTGTTTGTCACCGTCCTCATCCTCTCTCGTTACATGTTGTCGTTGCATTTTTTTCGGTTTTGGATCATTTGGTCGTTCCAAAAACGACCAAATTGGAAGTCTTACAAAAGAATCTTTCATATCTTTTATCCGCATCGGGGCAACAGGAGAAAGATATGGCGTATGAAATGAATGTAATTGACATAAATGAACGAAAGTTATAATTAGACCGAATGATATTCCGACGTATCCGAATATAGCAGCAAGAATCATTAATGGAAAACGAAGAATTCGAACTGCTGAACTCATATCGTTTGATGGAACGAGAAAAGATGAGATGGCAGTTAAAGCTACAACAATGATCATCGTATAAGAAACAAGTCCAGCTTTTACAATTGCATCACCAATTACTAAACCACCTACAATACCGATTGTTTGTCCAACTCGGCTTGGTAAGCGAATACCAGCTTCCCGTAATAATTCAAAGATTAATTCCATTAAGAGAGCTTCAAAAATAGGAGGAAGTGGTACTTTCTCTAATGAAGCTTTAATTGTATACACAAGTTCGAGCGGCAATACATCAGGATGAAAGGCTACGGTTGCGATATATATAGCTGGTAAGAGAAAAGCAATCAAGAAACTCACTAAGCGAATCATTCGGACGAAAGAACCGACAATCCAGCGGTTATTATAATCGTCTGGTGATTGATAGAAAGCAAATAACGTAACAGGAACGATAAGCGCTGTGGGATCTCCATCAGATAAAATAGCAACTCGTCCTTCCATTAAATTTGCTGCGACTCTATCTGGACGCTCTGTATTTAATTGCTGCGGAAATGGTGAGAAAGATGTATCCTCTATAAATTCTTGTATATATCCTGGAGGCATAAGTGCATCTGTCTTAATCGTTTCTAACCTTCTTTTTACTTCTGTAACTAAATCGTCATTCGCTATGTTTTGCATATAAGCAATAGCTACTTTCGTGTGCATTTCTTCACCGAGTGTAAAATATTTAACAACTACATTTGGACTCTTAATGAGTTTACGAATAGAGGCTAAATTCGTTGCTAAATCTTCTACAAAACCAGTATGCGGTCCACGTACAATACCTTCATTATCAGGCTCTGTTATATCTCTTTTTAAAGATAGAGCCGTTTCAAAAGTGCAAAAGCTTTCGACATGTTCATGAAAATATAAAGATTTACCTTGTAATAAAAGCTGCACACCATAATTTAAATTCGTTTCTTTTTTCATATTTAATGTAGAAAAAGCTTTATCTAAAGATAAATCCGATCGCGTTAATAATGGCTCAAGAGCTAATTGATGAATTAGATTTGGGTCTGCTAAAGATTCGATATATATGATTATTCCTTTTCCGTTTTGAAAAGGGAGATCTAATTTTTTTATATCATCAGAATGAGAAAGTTTATTTTCAATGTAACTAATGTTCTCCGGAAGTGATGGAAACATATGCTTTTGGCCCGTACTCTCTTGTTGTTCTTTTTGCTCCGTCATAATTTCCACCTCTTTTAGATAAAGTTACTTCTGTTAATTTTTGCTTTTTGTGAGAAATTTATGCTTGGATTATTTTTAACAAAGTAGCTTGAAAGTTACGTTACGTCATCTTTTATACTATAGAAAATAGGGTATAGGGGATGATATAAATGACTTTGAGGGATATGTGGGGATGGAAAGAAATTTTATATTTATTTATGTTTGTATTTGTTATTGTTCCAGTAACTGTTGAATCTCTTTTTTATAAATATATTTTAGAAATAATAGGTAACTCACTATATGCTGGAGTATTAATGGGCTTTATAATGGCAGTGATATTTACTACTGTAGTTTATCTTTTTTGTATCAAAAGATATAAACTCTCGTGGAAAGATATTGGAATTCGGAAGCTTTCATGGAAAGATCTTTTATGGACAGTTGGAGCGGTTATTTTCTTAATTGTAGCTAGTATTGCTGTATTAGTGATAATGGAGAAAATGGGTATTTCCTTTGAGAATAGTAAGACGGAGACGGTCCAAAATGATAAATCAATCTATTCATTCTGTATCGCGGTAATTGGAGCAGCAATTATATCACCAATCTATGAAGAGATTTTATATCGAGGTGTTTTTTATACATTTTTTCGTGATAGATATGGCATGTGGGGCGGTATGTTTATTAGTTCCATAATATTTACCGTTGTCCATATCCCTACATATAACACATTACTGGTGAATTTTTTGAGTGGGGTAGTATTTGCATGGTTATATGAGAAAACAAATTCTATTTTATCAGCTATGATTGCCCACGCATTATTCAATTTCATAGCAGTACTTCTAACATTTGTGTCGAATTAAGAAGATATATAGGAGGGATACATATGGAAATAGCTGTAGAACGTGTTTTTACGAAAGAGATTTTAAAAAGAGCAGCGAGTTTGTTTCATGTAACAGTGGAAGACAAGCCGCTTGGAGATTTTGAGAATTATATTTTTAAGGCGAAGGGTGATAATGATGAAGACTATGTATTACGTTTAACGCATTCGTCGCATCGCTCTAAAAAAGAAGTCGAGGCTGAACTAGATTTTTTACGATATGTTGCAGAGAACGGAGCAAAGGTAGCAGGCCCCCTGTACTCAACGTTTCAAAATCTTGTAGAAGAAATCGGAGCAGAGGATGAAACTTTCTTTTTCGTTTCCTTATTTACATATGCAAAAGGTGAGCAAGTAAAAGGAGAGGAATCACCATATTGGGGAGAGGCTTACCTTGAAGCATGGGGAAAAGCGATTGGACAACTGCATCGTCTAACAATGAACTATCCTAAAACGGATCATCGTGATACGTGGGAAGAAGATGAGAGTGGGATTGTTAATGAATTAGAGGATAATCAAGTGAAAAAGATTGCTGCGGTATTAATGGATGAGATAAAGGCTCTTCCAATTGAAAGAGAAACATTCGGCCTTATGCATGGTGATATTCATCCAGGTAATTTTCATTATGATGGAAAAGAGCTAACAATCTTTGATTTTGATGATGCGGCTTATAATTACTTTATACACGATTTAGCAATGGTTCTTTATTACTCTGTTCTATTTACAACGTGGACAGCGGAAGAGAAGACAGATTTTGCTCGTAAACAGTTACAAGTGTTACGAAAAGGATATGAGTATGAGCACAGGCTGGCGGATAGTTGGTATGAATCGTTACCACTATTTTTACGTTTACGTGATATAGGTTTATATGGAACGCTTCAAAAGAAGTTTAAAGGGAAAGATATGCCTGATAACTTCTTGAAATTATCAGAAGAGCTATACGAAAGAATTATTAAAAGAGAAGCAATTGTGAATATATAATACATTTAGTTCAAAACAAAGTATATAAAACAAATATATACTTTGTTTTTTTATACAAAAATATGTTTACTTTATTAAAATAATATTGTCCTAGATTCGGTATACACTTATAATTTTATATATATTCTGAATATTCTTTATAAAAAAGGAGGGGGAATGTTGGAAGCTTTCGTAAATTGGTTAAATAATATTGTTTGGAGTCCAGCACTTGTTTATTTATGTTTAGGAGTAGGTTTATATTTTTCTATTCGAACGAAGTTTTTACAAGTAAGACATGTAGGAGAAATGGTGAAGCTGACATTTCAAGGGGAAAAATCAGAAGCTGGTGTTTCTTCATTCCAAGCGTTAGCACTTTCGTTATCAGGACGTGTTGGAACAGGGAATATCGCTGGGGTAGCAACAGCGGTTGCATTCGGTGGACCAGGAGCTGTATTTTGGATGTGGGCAGTAGCCTTTTTAGGGGCAGGATCAGCTTATGTAGAATCAACACTCGCGCAAATATATAAGACGAAACATCAAGGGCAGTTTCGTGGTGGACCTGCTTATTACATCGAAAAAGGTCTAGGTGTGAAATGGTATGCTTTAGTATTCGTTGCAGCGACAATTCTTGCAACTGGGCTTTTATTACCGGGCGTGCAAGCAAATAGTATTGCTGTAAGTTTAGAAACGGCTTTTGGTATTAATACTACCGTATCAGGGGCTATATTAGTTGTCGTATTAGCTCTTATCATTTTCGGTGGAGTAAAGCGAATTGTTAACGTAGCGCAAGTTGTCGTACCGTTTATGGCAATAGGCTATATTTTAGTAGCTTGCGTCATTGTTGCTATGAATATTGAAAAATTGCCAGAAGCATTTATGTTAATTATAAGAAGTGCATTTGCATTAGAAGCTGCTTTCGGTGGTATTATCGGTTTAGCAATCTCTTGGGGGGTAAAACGTGGTATTTATTCCAATGAAGCAGGACAAGGGACTGGACCACACGCAGCAGCTGCAGCCGAAGTATCACATCCAGCTAAGCAAGGGTTAGTACAAGCATTTTCCGTTTACATTGATACATTATTTGTTTGTTCAGCAACAGCATTTATGATGATTATTACAGGCATGTATAACGTATTTGATGCAAGCGGAAAAAACTTTATCGTTAATAAACTAAACGGCGCTCAGCCAGGACCAGGATATACACAGGCGGCGGTAGAATCTGTTTTCCCTGGATTTGGAAATGGTTTCGTTGCAATCTCGTTATTATTCTTCGCGTTTACAACAATTATGGCGTATTACTACATTGCAGAAACGAATATCGCGTACTTAAATCGTGATAAAGACCGTCCTTGGATGTCTATGGTATTAAAATTTGTATTTTTAGGAGCTGTATTCTACGGTTGTATAAAAACAGCAGCAACGGCTTGGGCTTTAGGCGACATTGGGGTAGGAATTATGGCATGGGTAAATATCATTGCGATTTTATTGTTACAAAAACCTGCATTAGTCGCATTAAAGGATTATGAAAAACAGAAAAAAGAAGGAAAAGATCCAGTATTCGATCCAGGGCCATTAGGAATTAAAAATGCTGATTTTTGGGAGCATGAATACGGGAAAGATAAGAAAGAAGAAGTATCTTAATCGAATAAAAATGAAGAAGCAAAGGGGAAACCCTTTGCTTTTTTTATGGACAAATTGAAGCTAAAAGTTATTTTTGGGACTATTTTTGAATATAAAAAGAATGTACATGCATTGTTAGGGGAAGGGGGAGTATGTTGATAGAATTTCGTAATGTAAATAAATATTATGGTAACTTTCAAGTTTTGAAAAATATTAATGTGCAAGTGAAAAAAGGTGAAGTAGTAGTTGTTGTCGGGCCTTCAGGATCAGGAAAAAGTACATTGCTTCGATGTATAAATCAATTAGAGGCAATTACAGATGGAGAATTAATTGTACAAAATACAGAGGTACACAATAAAAAAACGGACATGAATGACTTGCGGCGAAATATTGGAATGGTCTTTCAACATTTTTATTTATATCCACATAAAACTGTTCTTCAAAATATTACACTAGCACCTATTAAAGTAAATAAAATTTCAAAAGAGGAAGCTGAGAAAACGGCGATGTTTTATTTAGAGAAAGTAGGAATCCCTGAAAAGGCCAGTGTATATCCACATCAATTATCTGGTGGACAACAGCAACGGGTGGCAATTGCTAGAGGACTTGCGATGCAGCCGGAAATTATGCTATTCGATGAGCCTACGTCTGCTCTTGATCCAGAGATGATCGGGGAAGTACTTGATGTTATGAAAACGCTAGCTAAAGAAGGGATGACGATGGTCGTTGTCACGCATGAAATGGGATTTGCTAGAGAGGTAGCAGATAGGATCTTATTTATGGATGATGGCCAAATTATTGAAGATACAACACCGGCGAACTTTTTTGCAAACCCTGAACAAGAAAGAGCCCGTTTATTTTTAAGTCGGGTACTAAATCATTAGAGGAGGAATTTCATGCTTAAAATGAAAAAGTTATTTACTTTAATCGTATTTTCATGTTTATTCGTGCTTGTTGTTGCTGGATGCGGAAGTAAAAAAGATGAGGCGAAAGAAACGAATACGAAGCAAGGCGGGGCCGTTGAGCAAATTAAGAAGCGCGGGAAACTAGTAGTTGGGGTGAAGAATGATACGAACTTATTTGGATTGAAAAACCCTTCCACAGGGCAGGTAGAAGGATTTGATGTTGATGTTGCAAAGGCGCTTGCCAAAAAAATTCTCGGAGATGAAAAGAAACTAGAATTAAAAGAAGTAACGTCTAAAACGCGTATTCCATTACTGAAAAATGGTGACATTGATGCAATTATCGCAACAATGACAATTACGGAAGAACGTAAAAAAGAGGTCGATTTTTCAGATGTATATTTTAAAGCAGGGCAATCGTTACTCGTGAAAAAAGGGAGCGAAATTAAAAGTATTGATGATGTGAAAAAGGGTGTGAAGGTGTTAGCCGTAAAAGGTTCAACATCGACAAATAATATTCGTCAAAAGTCACCGGAAGCGACTGTATTAGAATTTGAAAATTACAGTGAGGCATTTACGGCGTTAAAAGCAGGAAAAGGTGATGTTTTAACGACAGATAATGCAATTCTTTACGGCATGGCAAAACAAGATTCAAATTATGAAGTTGTAGGGAAAATTTTTACGGATGAGCCGTACGGAATCGCAGTGCAAAAAGGTGCAGATGATTTAACGAAAGAGATTAATAGCTTGCTAAAAGATATGAAAGCGAATGGAGAATACGATAAATTGTATGAGAAATGGATTGGGCAAAAACAAGAGAAGTAAAGTGAAACTTTAATTAGTGGGGCTTTATTCCTATTGAAGAGTAAGAGTGAGAGGATGAGGGATGCTCATCCTCTTCTTGTAAAGAAAGAGGGGAGAATATGTGCCTGATTTTTCTATATTAACGAGTAACATTGATATGTATTTAGAAGGGTTTAAATATACAGTTATGTCTAGTGTAATTGCATTGATAGGTAGTTTTATTTTAGGAGTAATTTTGGCAGTAATGCGTATTGCACCTATTCGCATTTTAAATTGGATAGGATCAGCTTTTGTGGAGTTTGTAAGAAATATTCCACTTGTATTAATTGCATTTATATTCTATTTTGCTTTACCTGTAATAGGAATTACTTTAAATGGTTTTGTAGCAGGAACAGTTACGCTTACGGTATATACGGCAGCTTTTATTGCAGAAGTAATTCGCGCTGGTATTTTATCCGTTGCAAAAGGTCAAATGGAAGCAGCACGTTCCTCAGGATTAACGTATGTACAGGGAATGTATTATATTGTTTTACCCCAGGCGATGAAAATCGTAATCCCTCCTTTAGGAAATCAATTTCTCAATTTAGTAAAAAACTCTTCCATACTCGGAATTATCGCTGGTATGGATTTAATGTATCAAGGAGATTTAATTTCAACGAAGACATTTGTTACGTTCGATGTCTATATATTTGTCGGAATGTTTTATTTAATATTAACAATTCCGCTCAGTATGCTAGTGCGTTATTTAGAAAAACGCTTAGCAAAGGAGGCGGTGTAAATGGATTTCAAGGGAGCAATTACAGGAGATCATATTCTATTTTTATTAAAAGGATTACTTATAACATTAGAGGTAGCGCTCATAGCAATTGTACTTAGTTTTATTATTGGAAGTGTAATCGGTATATTGCGCTACACGAAAATACCTGTCGTCTCACAAGTATTAGGAGTTATAGTTGAAGTGATTCGAAACTTACCACTACTGTTAATTATATTTTTCACGTATTTTGCACTTCCAGAAGCAGGCTTGAAATTAGAAATTATAACAGCTGCAATTGTTGCTTTAACAATATTTGAGGCAGCAATGATATCTGAAATTGTTAGAAGTGGTCTATTGTCTATTGAAAAAGGGCAGGTTGAAGCTGCAAGATCTTCGGGATTAACGTATGTTCAAGCGCTTTGGCATATTATTTTGCCACAAGCATTAAGGAGAATGGTTCCGCCGCTTGTCAGTCAATTTATTTCATTGCTGAAGGATACGTCGCTAGCGGTTGTTATATCACTCCCTGAGCTTATGCATAATGCTCAAATTATTAGCGGGCAAAATGTGAATTACATGATTCCGACGTTTATAGTAGTAGCTTGTATGTACTTTATCGTAAATTATAGTTTATCAATTTTATCGAGAAGATTAGAACTCCGTTGACTCTTACAATATATGTAAGGGTTTTTCCCTTGTTTCTCCTTATTTTCCTCTAAATAGAATCTAAATCTTGCAATAATTCGATTTTTATATTGTTTTATCAGAAAAGTTTTAATTTTATATAGAAAATGTAATCGCTTTCGTGTATATTTTTATTATCAGAAAATTTTAACAGGATATAGGGGTATGGTAGGGGGAGGATTTAGATGCAGCAACCAACGAATGAGAAATTACATCGTACGATGAAGAGTAGACATTTATTTATGATCGCACTTGGTGGTGTAATCGGAACTGGTTTCTTCTTAGGTTCAGGTTACACCATTAATCAGGCTGGACCAGGGGGAGCCATCCTTTCATATTTAGTAGGCGGATTTATTATGTATTTAACAATGCTTTGTCTTGGAGAGTTAACGGTAGCGATGCCGGTTTCAGGATCTTTCCAAAAGTATGCGACGAAGTTTATTGGACCAGGAACGGGCTTTATGATTGGCTGGTTATACTGGCTCGGCTGGGCAGTAACAGTGGGTCTAGAATTAACGTCAATCGGTTTAATGATGAAAAGATGGTTTCCAAATGTTGATGTTTGGGTATGGTGCCTTGTATTCGGCGTTATTTTATATGCTTCAAACGCAATTTCGGCGAAAAGTTATGCTGAATTAGAATTTTGGTTCTCTAGTATTAAAGTAATTACAATTCTTGCATTTGTTGTGCTTGGTGGTAGTGCATTATTAGGATTTATATCATATGACGGAAAAGAAGCAGCACCTCTTTTCTCTAACTTTGTAAGCGATGGTGGACTTTTCCCGAATGGACTAGCTGCCGTATTACTTACAATGATTACAGTTAACTTCTCGTTCCAAGGAACAGAGTTAATCGGAATTGCAGCGGGAGAAAGTGAAAATCCAGAAAAAACAATTCCACGTGCGATTCGTAATACAGTATGGCGCATTATGTTATTCTTCATTTTAACAATGACGATTTTAGTAGGATTAATTTCTTGGAAAGAAGCAGGCGTAATTGAAAGTCCATTCGTAGTCGTATTTGATAAAATTGGTATTCCATACGCAGCTGATATTATGAACTTCGTTATTATTACTGCGTTATTATCTGTAGCGAACTCTGGATTATATGCAGCGACGCGTATACTATGGTCACTTGCAAATGAGGGAATGGCACCAACTTCCTTCCAGAAAGTAAATAAGCGTGGTATTCCAATTACAGCGCTAGTCGTAACGATTGCGGTAGCTGGATTATCTCTATTCACAAGTTTCCTTGCAGAAGATACAGTATACATGTATTTATTATCGATAGCTGGTTTATCGGCTGTTTCAAGTTGGATCATTATTGCTCTATCGCAACTTCGCTTTAGAAGTCAGTATATAAAAGGCGGAGGAAAGTTAGAGGACTTAAAGTATAGAACACCACTATACCCAATTGTCCCGATTTTAGCCTTAATTACAAATAGCATTGTTGTTATTAGTTTAGCGTTTATTCCTGAACAAAGAATGGCGTTATACTGTGGTATTCCATTTATCATTTTCTGCTATATATATTATTATATTAGTAAGAAACGGCAGAAACCGATGAAAGTGGAGATGGAAAAAACAAATGAAACTAACAATCAAACACGATGATATAGAAGCAGATTTATCGTATGGTCAATTAGCGATTGGAAAAGAAAACGGGTATTCACCGTTACAATTACTCATTTCTTCTATCGCAGGATGTAGTGCAATTGTCTTTCGAACAATTTTAGAAAAGAAACGTATTACATATGATACGTTTACAATCGAAACTGAAATTGGTAGAAGTGAAGCTTTATCGAAGCCAGTTGAAAGTGTTCATTTGCACTATAAAATTAAAGCAGAAAACATTACAGAAGAGCAGCTGGACAAGGCGCTGCAACTTGCAGTGAAAAATTGTACGATTGTTCAATCTGTAAAAGATAGTATAAAGGTTACGGAAACAATTGAACTAATAAAATGAAACATAAAAACGTGAGAATACGGCTCTCACGTTTTTATGTTTTTAATAAAGGGAGAAAGTATGATGGAATGTTTAGGTTGTAAATTAGCAAATGAAGAGGAAAAAATATATAAAATATATGAAGATGACTATGTAACATGTTTTTTAGATCATGAACCTTTCTATACAGGACATACTTTAATTGTGCCAAAGCAACATGTTGTAGAAGTAGACGAATTAGATGATGTTGTAGCAAAATCCATTATGGATGCTTCTAAGCTGATTGCAAAAGCGATTTAGGTATTATATAAACCTGACGGAATTACGATTTGTCAAAATGGTGGAATCTTTAATGAACTTACGCACTATCATATGCATGTTGTACCGAGATATAAAGAGCGTTCATTTGCTGAGTTTTATACGGTACAATCGGGAGAAAAGAAGAATCATAATTTGGAAGAAATAAAGACGTTGTTAAAAGAAGAGATAGAGCAAGTGTTGCTGACTGAAAAGGCATAAGAGGAATGTTCTTTATGAAACAGTCAGGAAAATTCGAATAAACAAAAGCCCGATTTCTTAGTTAAAATAGAGAAATTGGGCTTTTTGCTTATTCTATTATTAAATTTTATCTATAAAAAGATTTTGCAGTGTCACAAAGCTACAGTGCTCATTCGTTATATAGAGTGAGAGGAGGAATTATATGAAAGTTACAAACAAAGATTATGAAAAGATGGAAGAGCTATATGAGTTGTATGAACAAAAAATTTATTATGTAGCTTATTCTATTTTAAATAATATTCAACAGGCTGAAGATGCGGTTCAAGAGACGTTTATTACTCTTTATAAGAACTTGGAAAAGCTCCATAGCTTGAGCACTGAAGAGCTTAAACGCTATATTTTGAGGATCGCGAAAAACAAGGCGATTGATAGTTACCGGAAAAATAAACGACATGAAACATTTTTAGAAGAATATGAAAGAGAATCAATAGAAGCAGTAGATGAAAATATTGAAGAGTGGGAAAAACGTAAAATGTCTGAGGTTCAAATTGATACATTGCTAAAAGAGTTAAATGAATCTAACAGACAGGTGTTTAAGTACAAAGTCTTCTATAACTTAACGTATCAAGAAATTTCAAGTGTCATGGGGATAACGGAGGCCAATGTCCGCAAGCAGTTTGAGCGTGCTCGAAAACGAGTCCAAAATATGATAGGAGGTATACAACATGACGAATTCAAAGAACTCCAAAGAAATATATGAACTTGCTGAAAAAATTGCTTTAGATGATTTTGATAAACTCGAAGAACAACATGAATTTTCACATACATATACGCGCAAAAAGAAATTGTTTATGGAAGAAATGAAGCTGAGAGGCGAGCGACCACAGAAAAAGCGTAAAAGACATCGTATGTTAATCGCTGCTGCCTGTTTATTAATTGGTATGCCAACAACTGTTTTTGGTACAGTAAAAGTCTATAATATGATTGTTCAAAAACAAAATTACGAAGTAAATGTTTCCTTAACAAATAAGGATTCGAAAAAGAGTGATCAGTGGTATAAGTTGAAGATTGGTAAATTGCCAGAAAATATGGAAGCAATTGATGATAGTGCTATGAAATATTCATTTAAAGATAACGACGCAATGGGCGGGTTTTCATTTGTTCTTTCGAGAGTGGGAGAAAATGCGGATTTTCAAACTTTATATTCAAAAAGTTATGAAGAAAAAGAGATAAATGGCAGGAAAGCAGTAATTGTCCATAAAGAAACTGGAAACAACAACGTAATGTTTGACAGAAAGGTCTTTCTCTTTTTTGAGAAAGAAGGGATTATGTTAGAAAGTTATATTGGATCCGATGTAAACGAAGAACAAATGATAGATGTGTTAGGAAGTATTTCACTTGAGCCTACGTCAAAAGAAAAGGCATCATATATAGCAGATTATGATGAAAATCGCTTTACCAAAGCAGCTGAACCGAAAGAAAATAAGGTGATTCCATTGAAAAAAGATAGTAAACGACTATTTCATATAGGACAAAAGGTTCCAGTAACGATATCTATGGATAACAGCCAAATTGAATATGTGATAGAAAAAGTTGAAGTCTTTGATTCAATTAAAGATTTTAAACAAGAGAATTTTAATGAACTTGGCCTAGAGATATTAAGCAAGAATAAGGCTTTAGATCAGATGGGAAAATTACTATCGTACAGACGAGATGAATATAAATTAGGGAATGGTAAAGATTCAATTGATACATTAGTAGATTCGAAATTAGTTAATGTTAAATTTGTCTATTTAACAACAACAGTGAAAAATATTGGTAAAAAGTCGACAGAAGAAATCTATATGCATCCATCCATAAAACAGCTTAAATTTGAAGGGAATGCATGGAACTACGCTAAAGAAGAGGGAATGGACGCAACGCGTATTATGACGGGTGAAGTTGATTACTTGGAACCTCACGGAGAAGGGAAAAGCTTTTATAATATTGGCAGTATCACACCAGGACAAACGGTGAAGGTTAACTTAGGTTATTTTGTAGATGAGGATAAACTAGATTCAATCTTTTTGGATGCTTTCCATTACAGAGGGAATGGTGGCACTGAAAATATGAATGCGGAATATCGTTGGTGGATTGATATTCGTCAATAGTAACAAAGAGACTAAAAAGCTGCTTACATCTAGCAGCTTTTTTCGTCTTCATACATATGTAAAATTTCTTTCGCACGTATACGTAAACCATCTATCAATTCTTTCGGTTCTAAAACTTTTGCATCTTTTCCAAGTCTATAAAATAAAGGAGTAATAAAGTTAATCTCACCTTTATCAATTGTTGAGTGTATATATCCTGTCCCATCCTCGTTTACTATAACGAATTCCTCAAGATAAGGAACGCTTTTACATTGGCGTACGCCTTCTGTTGTCAGTAAAACATGTAACTGAGTAGGATTGTGTACTACGTTAGAGTTAGAGGCAAACCACTCTTCTAAATTCATGAATGTATCTGTATTTTCTTCCATCGATAATATTGAGAGAATACGATCAACGCGATACAGTAATACTTTTTTTCTACCGAAGTCATAGGACGGTAAGTACCATAACCCGTCGTGAGCATATACACCAATCGGATGAACATGTTTTGTTTTTATCCCTGATTTAGATTCGTATTGAAAGTGTAAATTTTTATTTTCAATAGCCGCTGTTAACACTTCGTTTAAAAGTGGGGTCTCAATTGTTCTCTTCGGATTCCAAAAGGCGATATAAGAACGTATTTTATCAACGTTCACTTTCGCATCATGTTGTAGGGAGCTATACAGTTTATGTGTAACGGAATTGATTTCTGTGTTAAAAGGTAAGTCGCGATAGTAACTTAAAGATTGAAAAGCAAAAAAGATAGAGACTGCTTCTTCTTCCGTAAATAAAATAGGCGGAATTACTCTATTCGTTAATACTTTATAGCCGCCGTTACGACCTTGTTCTGCGTAAATGGGCAACCCCATATCACTTAAATCTAAAATGTATCTATGGACAGTACGAACGGAGATATTAAATTCATCAGCTATTTCTTGCGCTGTAAATGTCTTTTTGGCAGAAGCAAATATAAGAATATCTAATAAGCGTTTAGCTTTTGACAAATGTATCACCTTTTCTTTTTAACGTGACATAAATTGTCATGTTTTATTGTTAGTATATTGTTTACATCATATGTTATCAAGATGAGATACAAGGAGGAAAAGATATGTCACGTGAAATAGTTTTATTTATTGCGGCGAGCTTAGATGGATATATTGCGAAAGAAAATGATGATTTAGAGTGGTTAATGGAAACGGAAGGAGAGGGAGATAACGGTTATACAGAAATGTACGAAACGATTGATACAATAATTATGGGAAAGAAAACGTACGATTATGTAGTAGAGCATACGGAAACATTCCCGTACTTAGATAAAGCATGTTATGTTTTTTCTCGTTCAGAAAAAGGTTCAGACGGAAACGTGGAATTTGTAAATGAAGATGTAGTGGAGTTTACAAAAAGGTTAAAAGCACAAGAAGGGTCTAAAATATGGATGGTTGGTGGAGGAGAGCTACTGAGAGAATTCTTTAAGAATAATCTAATTGATGAATATGTTGTTACGATTACACCGCATATATTAGGTTCTGGAGTTCCGTTATTTCAAGACAAGAACCCAGAAATTAATTTAACTTTGATGGATACGAAACGTTTTGGGCAATTTGTAAATTTATATTATAAAGTAAAGTGATAAAAAAACACGACTATTGATGATAGTCGTGTTTTTTTATGGATGGTAATGAAATTATAAAGCAAGACCCGTAATCGACTTCGCTCGTTACAGTAATATTTCCGCCGTGTAGTTCTACAATTTCTTTTACGATAGATAGCCCTAAACCAGTTCCGCCTGTAGATCGTGTTCTTGCTTTATCGACACGGTAAAAGCGGTCAAAAATGTGAGGGAGGTCTTCAAGCGGAATACCTTCGCCTTCATCTTCAATTGTAATGGAGATACGTTTATGTTCTTCTGTAATAGAAATGTTTATATGAGAATGCTCTTTTGAATGTCTATAAGCGTTATTTAAAATATTCACAACAACTTGTTCGAATCGTTGTTCATCTAAGTTTACTAGCAGTGTAGGAGGACAAGAGAAAGAAACTTTAATGTACCTTTCTTTATACATGGCGTTTACTTTTTCACATATACGCGTAAGGAAGGTGTGTAAATGCACTTCCTTTACTTGAATAGAAAAGTTATGTTGTTCCATTTGTGCAAGTGAAAATAAATCTTGAACTAAGTTTGTAATGTAATCAGACTCATCTTTTATAATTGATAAATATCGCAAACGTTGTTCAGAAGGGGTGCTTTCTTTTAAAGCAATGTCAGCATAACCTCTTACGTATGTTAACGGTGTTCGTAATTCGTGAGCAACACTTGCTAGAAATTCACTTCGCTCTGTTTTCATATAATGTAGATCATTTGCGAGCGTCTGAATAGATGATGCTAGTTCACCAATTTCATCATTTCGAGTAGTTGTTAATGAAACAGATAAATCACCTTTACTCATTTTTTCAGTGGCATGTTTCATGTGTAACAATGGTTTTGTTAATAAACGTGATAATAGGAAAATTGTGATGACTGTGAGTAGAAATGTGATGGCACCAGCAATAATGAATTGTTTTGTTAATCCATTAACTAACTTTTCAATTGATTCTGTTCCAAGAAACATGTACACATAGCCTTCATGTTTTCCATCTACTACAATGGGGCTAACTGTACATATATAATTAGATGTTTTCCAATGATTTTCTATAATCGCTCCATTATGGTCTGTTCGAGTTTGCATTTTACTAATATGATCGTTTATAGTCGTGTTTATTTCGTTAGATTTAGCTAGTATTTCTTTATTTGCATTTGTAATAACGACAGTTGTTTCAGCTTCAGATTCCATTAATGCTACGTGAGAGATGGTTTGCTCATCGTAATATTTTTCAAGTACATCTCGATGACTATTTCCTCGCTTTAATAAAGCTGTCATTTCTTCATTTACTCTAGTGTTTACAAGACTATAATAGAGCAAAATAAAGAGAACACTTTCAATTAAAAGTGTAACAATTAAAAAATAAAATCCGAATTGAATTGAAATTCGTTTCATCGTTTTGCCCCTTACTGTTCAGTATCAATCCATCGATAACCTATTCCATACACGGTTTTTAAATGATGATCAATAGGGAAATTTGCTTTTCGCAATTTATCACGTAAATTACGAATATGTGAATCGACTGTGCGATCTTCTGTATTTGTGTTTAACCCCCAAATTCGTTCGATGAGCTGATCACGGTTTAATACGTAGTTCACATGGCGTAAAAATAATCCGAGTAAAGAAAATTCAATTGGTGTGAGAAGGAGTTCTTCATTATGGACAGAAACGAAGTGTTTTGTTTCATCCCATACAATACCGTGATATTGGATTTGTTTATGTTCATTTGTACGTCTTAAAACGGCTTCAATTCTTGCGAAAAGTTCTTCTTCATGGAAAGGTTTCGTTACGTAATCATCGGCTCCAATTTTTAATCCTTGAACGACATCTACTGTTTGATCACGAGCTGTAACCATAATAATAGGAATGTTACTAAAAGATCGGATTTTTTTGCACGTTTCCCATCCGTCCATCTTTGGCATCATAATATCGAGTAAAACAAATTTAAAGTTTCGATTTTCTATATGTAAAATAGCTTCTTCTCCTGAAGTCGCACATACGCAGTTATATCCAATTGGTGTAAGATAAAGCGTTAATAATTCAAGCATTCTCGGTTCATCGTCTACGAGCAGTATATCAATCATAGAGAGCCCTCCATATTTATAATCGTTACTTAAAGTGTAATGCAAAATCATGAAGAAATGGTGCAGATTATGATGTGTCTGCATAATTTCTTCAGAATTGCTTGTTATTGTGGAGTTGAAATTACATTTTAGGTAATCATATTGGCTCAAAAATGATTAATACGGAGGCGGTATAGTGAAAAAAATGACCCGAATTTTTGGGATAACAATAATTACAGTAGTTGGTCTTGCTGCATGCGGACAAACGAATACAGACCATAAAAACCATGAATCTACAAAAGAGAAGAAAACAGAGCAAAAGGAAATGAA
Source organism: Bacillus sp. CPT56D-587-MTF (assembly GCF_058792335.1). Classification (NCBI taxonomy): domain Bacteria; kingdom Bacillati; phylum Bacillota; class Bacilli; order Caryophanales; family Bacillaceae; genus Bacillus; species Bacillus sp. CPT56D-587-MTF. The sequence goes on from NZ_JBYTEF010000001.1 coordinate 271,490, forward strand.
AATGAATCAGGAGGTAACGGCGCCAAAAGAAATGAACCAAGGTGCATCTAATGATTTATTAACGACAAGTTTAAAAAATGTAACGAGATTAAACACAAACGACCCTTTGCAAATGGCAGTATTAACTTCACAAACGATATGGCCAGCAACTCATAAGGAGAACCAGCCAGGTGCTGTTATTTTAGTACCAGCAAGCGAGTGGCAATTAGGTATTGCGAGTGCAGACCTTATTCATCATCCGAATAACGGGCCGATTTTATTTATAGAAAAAGAAAAGATACCGGAAATGACGTTAAAAGAAATAAAACGATTAAATCCAATCGGAACGAAAGATGGAACACAAATTATGGTGATGGGGGATGTAGGTACTAGCGCGCTTGAGCAATTAAAAGGTTATAAAGTAAAACAAATAAAAGAAACGGACCCAGCTATATTTGCGAAGGATGTTGATAAGGAGTATGCCGATATAACAGGAAGCTACCCAAATAGTGTTATTATCGGTTCGTCTGCAGAAGAAGGACGTTTATATACAACCCCCGCTGTAAATTGGATTTCTCATATGCCGGAACCACTACTCTATACAGAAAAGAATAAAGTGCCAGAAGCGACAATAGAGGCACTAAAAATGAGAAAAGATAAAGCAAATATATATGTATTAGGGCCAGAAAAAATTGTTTCAAAAGAAGTAGAAAAAGAGCTAAGCAAATACGGGAAAGTAACGCGTATTAGTGGAGAGACCCCTACAGAAAACTCGATTGCGTTCGCTAAATTTAAAGATGAAAAAACAAAATTTGGCTGGGGATTCACAAAACCTGGTCACGGTTTATCATTTGTTTCAAGTAAAACACCAGATTTAGCAGTTGCTGGGGCACCTTTTTCACATATGGGTAAACACGCACCTGCTGTATTATTAGAAGAAGGTAAAGCTTCACAACCAGTGTATGACTTCCTTGCAAGCATTCAGCCGAAGTTTAAAGATGATCCAACACTTGGACCATATAATCACGGTTTCTTATTAGGAAGTACGAGTGATATTTCATTTGAAACACAAGGAATACTAGATGAGAGGTTAGAAATTGTTCAGGAAAGTGGTCAAGGACACGGTGGACATTAATGAAATGAGAAAAGATGCTACTGATATAGCGTCTTTTTTTATTTTCCTCGACAAAATATGACAAAAAAGTTGTAACTGTTTCTGTTATGATAGTTTCGAAAATCTTACATTTTACATAATCGGAGGAAAAAGAATGTATAAAAAATTGGGTACTATTGCTTTAACAGGTGCACTTGCTTTTAGTTTATCTGCTTGTGGTGAAACTGAAGTTAAAGAAGTGAGTAAAAACGATGCTCCTAAACAGGCTGAAAAGAAAGATAAAAAGGAAAAAGCTGAAAGCAAGATTTATAAAATTGGAGATACTGTAGAAGTTAATGGTCTACAACTTACTTTCAGTTCAGCTAAATTCGTTGAGCCTAACGAATACGTAAAAGCTGAAAAAGGGAAAGTACTAGAAATCGCTTTTAACGCTAAAAATAATGGCAAAAAAGATATATATTTTGGAACTTCTGAATTAAAAATTGCTGATACTAACGGCAACCAATTCAAAGAGTACTTTGGTGGGGAAAATACGTTTATAAATGAAAATATTGCGCCAGGTAACCAAATTACAAACAAAATGTTATTTGATGTACCAGAAGGCGATAAGTTTGTTGGTACATTTAAACCTACATTTACATTTGACGAGAAATCAGTGAAATTTGAATTTGAAGTTGCTAAATAAGGAGAGATTGAAATGAAAAGAACAGCTGAATTTGTATTAGGTCTTATTGGAGGTATTTTTGGTATTATTTGTGCATTTGTTGCTTTATTGATCGGCGGTATGGGAGCTGCTTTTGAAGCTGATGGAGCAAATACTGTTATTGGTTTAGGTTGGGGAGCTGTGGCTCTATCAATCTTAGGAATTGTTGGATCTGTTATGGTAAGAAGTAAAGCGAAGGTTGGCGGTATTATGATGACTGTGGCTGCTATCGGTGGATTTATTTGTATTTCTATAATTTACTTATTACCAGGCGTATTACTATTAATCGGTGGGTTAATGGGTATATTCCGTAAGGATAAAGCAACTGTATCTGCATAAAATGAGCACTCGAAAGAGTGCTCTTACTATTTTCATTAAATTAGTATAAACTCCTCTAACCCTAAACTATCCAAACTAAACCTCATATATGAAGTGGAAATATCTATAGAACTTTAAATGAACTAAATTACATGTGCATTTTTCATCCATCCAAACAAAGTTTTCTTCATTTGACATACTGTAGAATCCGAAATCATTGTACGTTAAATCAACAATAGGTGATAGTATATTTAAAGTTTCCTAAAAAAGAAGCTACGAAGGTAATATCATTTTTAGGAAACTTTTACATAGCAAAAAATCTTCTACTCGTTATATAATAGCTTTCGTGCAGTCGGCTAGATTTTCTTATGGAGAAAATCAAATTATAAAGGAGTAGAGGAGTGATATTTTGTTTCAAACGATAAAAAATGACTGGTTTTCTAATGTGAAAGGGGACGTGTTATCAGGAATTGTCGTTGCTTTAGCGTTAATCCCTGAAGCGATAGCCTTCTCTGTTATTGCAGGCGTGGATCCGACAGTTGGACTATACGCAGCCTTTTGTATTGCAGTTACCATTTCATTTGTTGGCGGAAGAACTGGAATGATTTCAGCTGCAACAGGTGCAATGGCATTATTAATGGTAACGCTTGTTAAAGATCATGGTTTGCAATATTTATTTGCTACAACAATATTAACAGGTATTGTCCAGATTATTTTTGGCGTGTTCAAACTGAGCTCATTTATGAAGTTTGTTCCGAAATCTGTTATGAGTGGTTTTTTAAATTCACTTGGAATTTTAGTTTTTACAGCGCAATTGCCACATTTTAAAAATGCAACTTGGCAAATGTATGCACTCGTTGTATTAGGACTTGCAATTATATATTTATTTCCACGTATTACAACGGCTGTACCTTCTACGCTTATTTCAATTATTATTGTGACGAGTATTGCACTTATGAGCGGATTACAGTTGAAAACAGTAGGAGATATGGGAAGCCTGCCGAAAGAATTACCGTTCTTTAGTATTCCTGACGTGCCTTTTACACTTGAGACATTAGGGATTATTTTACCTTATGCAGTTATGCTTGCAATTATCGGTTTACTAGAATCATTATTAACAGCTTCAGTTTTAGATGATATGACGCATACGGAAAGTAATAAGCATAAAGAGGCACGTGGACAAGGGATCGCAAACATTGTTGCTGGTTTCTTCGGAGGAATGGCAGGTTGTGCAATGATCGGTCAATCTGTTATTAATATTAAATCAGGTGGACGAGGTCGCCTATCAACATTTGTAGCGGGCGGATTTTTAATCGTATTACTATTCGTTTTAGGAGATTATGTCGTTCATATTCCGATGGCAGCTTTAGTTGCAGTTATGATTATGGTTTCAATCGGAACGTTTGATTGGAACTCTGTAGCAACGATTCATAAAGTGCCAAAAGGGAACGCATTCGTCATGATCGTAACAGTCGTGGTCGTTCTTATCACTCATAATTTGGGATTAGGTGTAATTATCGGAACAGTAATTAGTGCGGTTTTATTTGTATTCAATATGGCAAAGATTCACGTGAAACATTTATATATTGAAAATAAGAAAATATACGAAATTCACGGTCAACTCTTCTTTGCATCTACAGCAGATTTTATAAATGCTTTTTCATTGGATGAATATATAAAAGAAATCGAAATGAACTTTACTCATGCGCACGTATGGGATGATTCGGCAGTGGCATCAATTGATAAAGTTATTATGAAATATGAACAAAGTGGCGTGAAAGTAAGTATAACAGGATTAAATGAACGTAGCTCAAAACTTGTTGCAAATTTAGCTACTTATAATAAAAGAATTGCTAGTTAAAAGCCTCCTTTTTAGGGGGCTTTATTATATAATACGAGTAGGATAACGAAAAGGGGATTCAGCATATGTACAAACAAATTATATTAGCATGTGACGGTTCTGAACATGCACTTCGAGCAGCGGAACATGCAACATATATTGCAAAATGTAGCGAAGAAACAAATGTTGAAGTTGTGTACGTAGTAGATAATAGAACGGCAAAATCAGATATTATACAAGGTCAAACAGATTTAGAAACAATATCAGCTAGTCGAAAAGATAAATTAAAAGAGATTGAAGGTTTATTAAAGAAAGAGAACATTTCTTATACAATTACGATATTACATGGTGATCCTGGAGATACAATTGTTCAATATGTGAATACAGGAGATATAGATCTTGTCATTGCTGGAAGTAGAGGGCTCAATACACTGCAAGAAATGGTGCTGGGAAGTGTAAGTCATAAAATAGCAAAGCGTGTGAAATGTCCAGTGATGATTGTAAAATGAAATAGAATGTAACGAAGACCTTAGTATAACTGAGGTCTTTTTTTATGTATAAATGACTCTTATTTGTGGAAATACTAGATATATAAGTTGAAAAGATGTTAACTTACAAATTTGTAAGTTAGTTGTTAGAGAAATCGATGTTATGAAATTTTTCCCATTGGTAAAATAAAAGTATCAAAGGGGAGATAGGGAGGATGGAAGTAATGAAATCATTTCAAAATTTGTCATATAGCCAAGGTGTCAGTCTTATTTGTTTAGGGGGATTTGCTGCATCTGTTACGTTAGCCGTTTTAATAAAGGTGTTTCATCAAATCTTTTAATCTTATAGTAGGGAAGGAATGGGTTGTTATCATTAGTAGGAACAGCAATGAAAATAAAAAATAGCTCTTAGCATGTATGTAAATGCTAAGAGCTATTTTTATGCTTGTTATATATTATTTAAGCTTGTTTTGATTTTACTGACCCTGTATTTAAAGTAAGAGCAAGGAAGAACATTGCAAGTACGCAAGATGCAAGTAATAAGATGAATCCGCCATCCCATCCGAATGCATCTACGATAAAGCCCATAGCTGCACTAGCGAAAGCTGCTCCGCCTAAGTAACCGAAGAATCCAGTTAAGCCTGCTGCAGTTCCAGCAGCTTTCTTTGGTGCTAAATCTAGAGCGTGTAGACCAATTAACATAACCGGTCCGTAAATTAAAAATCCAATTGCGACAAGTGCGATACTATCAACCATTGGATTACCAGGAGGGTTTAACCAGTAAACAAGAACTGCGATAAATACACCAACCATAAATAGAATACCAGCAGGTGCACGACGTCCTTTAAATAGTTTATCACTCATCCATCCGCAAAGAAGTGTACCTGGAATACCAGCCCATTCATATAGAGCGTAAGCAGTACGTGAGCTACTATGAGTAAAGCTTTTTTCTTCTACTAAATAAGTAGGAGCCCAGTCTACAACGCCGTAACGTACGAAATATACGAAAACGTTCGCAATAGCGATGTACCATAAAAACTTATTGTTTAATACGTATTTAAATAAAATTTCCTTTACTGAAAGTTCGCGTTCGCGATCTTTTACTTTTTCATCTGGTGGATATTCCCCAGTATGTTCTTCAATAGAAGGTAGTCCACAAGATTGAGGTGTATCTTTCATCGTAATTAATACATAAATACCAACTAAAATTGAAAGAATACCTGGGAAGTAAAAAATACTTTTCCAGTCATCTGCGAAGAAGTATAAGCCTAATGTTACAAGGGAAGGCATAAGCGCTCCGCCAACATTATGAGCGACGTTCCAAATAGACATTTTTGTACCACGTTCGCTAATAGAGAACCAGTGAACCATCGTACGACCACAAGGAGGCCATCCCATACCTTGTACCCATCCATTTAAAAACTGAAGTACAAACATAAGTATAATGCTCGTTGTAATGAAAGAAAATGAGCCGAAAATAATATTAATGATACCTGATAAAAATAGCCCAGCTGCTAAAAAGTAGCGAGGATTACAACGATCGGATACGATACCCATAAGAAATTTACTTAATCCGTAAGCAATAGAAACTGCTGAAAGGATAACCCCAAGTTCCCCTTTACTAAAGCCTTGCTCGATTAAGTATGGCATTGCTAGTGAAAAGTTTTTTCGAACAAAGTAGTAGCCTGCATAACCGATGAAGATACCTAAGAATACTTGTAAACGTAATTTACGGTATTCGCTATCAACGCGATCAGCTGGTAAGCGTTCCGCGTGGGGCGCAGGTTTAAATAATTGTGTGAAAAACATAAAATGAAAATCCTCCCCTAATTAATTCGAAGCGTTTTAAGACAGAGAATATAAAAAGGCCATGAAATATAAAAAAGTTTCCTTTTTTATGATTCATAGCCGTGTACTCCGTTTCTCCGTGACTGTCAATATTAACTTCGTCGAAAATTATACAACTTTGTGACAAAAATGTAAACGTTTTTATGAATAAAAGTATTGACGGATTTTGTTCGCGGGATTAATATTTAAATACGTTAAATATTTTATTGTTTAAATAAGAGGTGGATAACATGCCAAATGATATGACGCATATCGATAAAATTCAAGCTCTTGCCTTTTCGATTGGAAAGAAAATGCAGACGGAGTTATTAGAACAAATGCAAGCAACAGGACTTACACCACCGCAGTTTTATATTTTAAAGATTTTAGATCATTATGGGGCTTCAAGAGCGACAACATTAGCAAAAAAGATGTATGTGAAGCCTAGCGCAATTACAGTGATGATTGATCGTCTAATCGATCAAGAACTTGTAGAACGCTATCACGACAAAGATGACCGTCGTGTTGTCATCATCGAGTTAACGAAAAAGGGGAAAGCTAGAGTAGAAGAGGCAATGACAGCTCGCAACGAGCATATTGCAAAATACTTTTCACATTTAGAGTTGCAAGAAAGAGAAGATTTATTACGTCTCTTTGAGAAGTTAGAAACCATTATTTGCGGGACACAAGAGAAAAAAGAGAATAACTAAGAGGAATTGAGGAGATTACATGGAGCAACAAGAAAATCAAAATAGAAAGTTGTTGTTAATCGGTTTAGTAATCGCGATGCTATTTGCTGCATTAGATGGAACAATTGTTGGTACAGCAATGCCACGTATCGTCGGTGACCTAGGCGGATTAAGTTTAATGACATGGTTAACGACAGCTTATATGTTAACATCAACGACAGTTGTACCAATTGCAGGTAAATTAGCGGATTTACTTGGTCGTCGTAACGTATATATAACAGGGCTAGTTATTTTCATGATTGGTTCGGCGTTATGTGGTATGGCGAATGGTATGACAGAATTAATTATTTTCCGTGGTATTCAAGGTCTTGGTGGCGGTATTATGATGCCAATGGCTATGATTATTATTGGAGATATGTTCACGGGAAAAGAACGTGCGAAATGGCAAGGTATTTTTGGTGCGTTATACGGTCTTGCTTCTGTAATTGGACCGCAAGTTGGTGGTTGGATTGTAGATGCAGTGAACTGGAGATGGGTATTCTACATTAACTTACCGGTTGGTATTTTAGCAACAATCTTTATTGCAATGGGATTAAAATCACATAAACAAACAGGACCAATTAAAATTGATATCGCTGGAATCTTTACGATGATTCTAGGTGTTGTAAGTTTATTACTTGCGCTAACGTTTGGCGGAAAAGATTATGCATGGGATTCTTGGCAAATTATCGGTTTATTCGCACTAGCTGTAATTGGTATCGTTAGCTTTGTTATTGTTGAAACGAAAGCTGAAGAGCCGATTTTACCAATGCATTTCTTTAAAAATCGCACATTTACAATACTGAATGCGATTGGATTCTTTATGAGTATTGGAATGTTCGGCGCGATTATGTTCGTACCATTCTTCATGCAAGGTATTGTAGGAGTAAGTGCTGCTGAATCAGGAACAATTATGACTCCAATGATGATTACAATGATTGTAATGAGTATTATCGGTGGGCAACTTGTATTAAAAGTTGGTGTAAAACCACAAATTATCGCAGGTATGCTTATTATGGCCGGTGGTTTTTGGCTATTAACAACGATGGATATGCACACAACGAAGCTTACAGCTACTTCTTATATGATGGTTATCGGTTTAGGAATGGGTCTTGTAATGCCGACATTAACATTAGCGTTACAAGAAAGCTTCCCGAAAAAAGACCTTGGTGTCGTAACGTCATCAAGTCAGTTCTTCCGTCAAATTGGTGGAACATTTGGTATTACAATTTTAGGATCAATTATGAATAACACTTCAGGTACAACGTTAACAAATAAATTAGTACCTGTATTAGATACATTCCCGAAAGAAGCGGGACAAATGGTAACGAAATTTAAAGATATGATTCACACAGATCCACAAGGTTTATATTCGATGCTATTTAGCCCAGAGGCATTAAAACAAATGCCAGAAGCGTTTGCTAACAGCATTGTACCTATTTTGAAAAACTCTTTAGTAGACTCGCTTCATACTGTATTCTTAACAGGATTAGTATTTATCGTAGTAGGTGCCATCTTTACGATTTTCTTACAAAAAATTAAACTATCAGATCGTAAAAAAGATGCTGAAGAGCCTGCTGTTGAAGAAAAAGAAAAAACTGTATCATACTCGTAATGAAGAAGCATCGCCTTATGGCGGTGCTTTTTTGAGTATAACCTTAAAAGCTTTTTAGTGAGAAATGATTGACGTATTTTTAGAAATACGTTATATTATTTTCTGTAAACGGTTACATGAAATGAGGAGAAAAGAGAATGAGTACGATTAAAGACGTTGCGAAATTAGCGGGAGTATCTGTTGCGACCGTTTCCAGAGTTCTAAATAAAAATGGATATGTTCATGAAGATACATTAAAAAAGGTAGAGCGTGCAATAGAGATGTTAGATTATAAGCCTAGTACAGTAGCGCGTTCACTGTATAATAAAAAGTCTCGTTTAATTGGCTTAGTTGTTCCGAATATCGTGAATCCGTTCTTTCCAGAAGTTGCACGTGCCGTAGAAGATGTAGCACATAAACAAGGTTACACAGTTGTTCTTTGTAACTCTGATGAAAGTTTAGAAAAAGAGAAACAATACATTGATGTACTTAGACAAAATAATGTAGATGGATTTATTGTAGCAACGAATCCACAAAATAGTGTTAATTACATGAATTTATCTGTTCCGGTTGTTGCGATTGACCGTATGTTTAATGAGCGTATTCCTACTGTATATGCAGATAACTATGCAGGAAGTCAGGCTGCGACAAAGTTGTTACTAGATAAAGGATGTAAACATATTGCACATATTCGCGGACCACGTGATGTGAGTACTGCAAATGAACGTTTTGAAGGTTTTGTAGACGTTATTACGCAAAATAATCTTTCGTATATGATTGCGGAGAGTACGTTTGAGCCAGCAAATAGTGAGCGTGTAGCGATGGAATTATTAGAAGAATACCCGCATATTGATGGTATTGTTGCTGGGAATGATTTAATTGCGATTGGTATTGTAAAGGCTGCACTTCAAAAGGGGATTGCCATTCCAGATGATTTACAAATTATCGGATTTGATGGCATTTCTTTAACGGAAATGATGTATCCATCTATTACAACAGTTGCACAACCGATATATGAAATGGGGAAAATTGCAACAGAGTTGTTGTTAGAGCAAATGGAAGGAAATACATTAGAAGAGAAACACTATCGTTTGCCAATTGAAATTATAGAACGAAATACAACGAAGTAAGGAGATGAAACAGATGCCAAATATTGCAGTAGTAGGAAGCATTTCAATGGACTTAGTGGCTGTTTCAAAAAAAACGGCCGAAAGCAGGAGAAACAGTAATTGGTGAAGCGTTTCATACAATCCCAGGAGGGAAAGGGGCAAACCAAGCAGTTGCTGCAGCTAGGTTAGGAGCAAATGTAGCAATGGTTGGAGCGGTAGGAAATGATGATTATGGAACAGTAGTTAGAAAAAATTTAGAGAACGAACGCATTTTTATCGATTATGTGGTACCGGTTACAGATAGAACGACAGGAATTGCTCATATCGTTTTAGCAGAAGAAGATAACAGTATTGTTGTCGTACAAGGGGCAAATGCTCTTGTAAATAAGTCAGTTGTAGATCGCTCCAAAGACCTTCTTGTAAAAGCGGATATGGTTGTTCTTCAACTAGAAATTCCACTTGAAACAGTAAAATATGTATTGGCTATTTGTGAGGAACATAATATTCCTGTTATGTTGAATCCAGCGCCAGCACAAGTTTTATCAGAAGAAATTTTAGAAAAAGCAACTTATATTACGCCAAATGAACATGAGTGCCGCATCGTATTAGATGATTTTACATCACCAATTGAAGATTTATTGGCGAAGTATCCAAATAAATTATTGATGACAGAAGGTTCTAACGGTGTTCGTTTCCATAATGGAACAGAGATTGTACATGTTCCTAGCATTGCTGTTGATGTAGTGGATACAACTGGAGCTGGTGATACATTTAATGGTGCGTTAGCAGTTGCACTTTCTGAAGGGAAGACACTTCAAAAAGCAATTCGTTTCGCGAATATTGCCGGTGGTCTTTCTGTAACGAAACTTGGGGCACAGGGCGGTATGCCAACGAGAGATCGAGTGCGTGAAGTGCAGGTGATTGTTGGATGAAAAAGCATGGTGTATTAAACAGTGAAATCGCGGCAGTCCTTGCTTCACTTGGGCATACAGATACGGTTGTAATTGCTGATTGCGGTTTACCAATTCCTGACGGAGTAAAACGAATTGATTTAGCTGTTGAGATTGGAAAACCGAGTTTTTTAGAGGTGTTACAAGTTGTAGCTGATGATATGGCAATCGAAAAAGTGACGTTAGCAGAAGAAGTCATTATAAATAATGCGGAAGTAAATAAAGAGATCGAACGGAAATTAATAGAGCCAGCATTTGAGTATGTATCTCATGAACAATTTAAAGAGCATACAAAGAAAGCGAAGGCAATTATTCGTACAGGCGAGGCTACGCCTTATGCAAATGTAATTTTACATGCAGGCGTGATTTTTTAATAAAGGGAAGTGATGGGAATGCATATTGAAATGAAAAACATTTCAAAGGCGTTCAATGGCAATCCTGTTTTGAAGAATGCACAGTTTATGATTGAAACAGGAGAAGTCCATGCATTGATGGGGGAAAATGGAGCGGGTAAATCAACGCTCATGAAGATTTTAACAGGTGTATACAAAAAAGATGGTGGGACAATCAAGATTGATGGGCAAGAGCGCACCTTTAAAAATGCGAAAGAAGCTGAAGAGTACGGCATCGCATTTATACATCAAGAACTAAACATATTGCCGAATTTAACAGTAGCTGAAAATATGTTTCTCGGTAAAGAGTTAATGTATGGGAAAACAGGTATTTTACGCACTCGACAAATGAACGCGATTGCGCAGCAGCAACTAGCAGAGCTAGGGCTGCATGTAAGAGGCGCTATGTTAGCAGAGGAATTATCGGTTGGACAACAGCAAATTATCGAAATTGCGAAAGCATTAATGACAAACGCGAGCGTTATTATTATGGATGAACCTACTGCGGCACTGACGGATCGTGAAATCGAAACGCTCTTTACAGTAATCAATAAGTTACGTAAAGAAGGTGTTTCATTCGTGTACATTTCGCATCGTATGGAAGAGATTTTCTCAATATGTGATGCTATTACGATTTTGCGTGATGGAGAATACGTGGGAAAGAGATTAATTCCAGAAACATCATTTGATGAAGTAGTGAGTATGATGGTGGGGCGCAGCATTGGTGAACGTTACCCAGAGCGAAATAGTCAAATTGGTGATGTCATTTTTGAAATGCGTAATGGAACGAAGAAAGGGAAATTTGAAAATGTTTCGTTTCAAGTGAGGAAAGGTGAAATCCTTGGTGTAGCTGGTTTGATGGGGGCTGGTCGCACTGATATTATGAAAGCGATATTTGGTTATGAACCTTTAGACTCTGGACAAATTTTTATAAATGGACAAGAAGTAAAGATTGATAGTCCAATAGATGCAATTAGACAAAGAATTGCTTTCATTACAGAAGATAGAAAGTCTGAAGGATTAGTGTTAGATTTTTCAATTCGAGAAAATTTAGCTTTACCGAATTTAGAAAATCTTTCAAAGGGAAGTGTTCTAAGCAATGAGCTAGAACAACAGTTTACAGAGGATATGATGAAGCTTCTTAATGTGAAAGCATCTAGCGGAGAGCAGGCAGTGAAATCTCTTTCTGGTGGAAATCAGCAAAAGATTGTAATCGCAAAATGGCTAGGCATTCATCCGCAATTACTCATTTTAGATGAGCCAACAAGAGGTGTCGATGTTGGAGCGAAAAAAGAAATTTACTCTATTATGAATAAGCTTACAGAGCAAGGCGATGCCGTTATTATGGTATCATCTGAGCTTCCGGAAGTTTTAGGGATGAGTGATCGAGTTCTTGTTATTCATGAAGGAAAAGTCGGCGGAATTTTAGGGAAAGATGAGGCATCACAAGAGTCTATTATGGCACTAGCTACAGGGGGAGAGTAAGGATGGCTAAGAAGGGGAATGTATTACAACAACTCGGTTCTTTAATCGGTTTAGTATTAATTATCGTCGTAATTACAGCTTTAAATCCAGCGTTCATTGAAATTCCAAATTTATTTAATATACTGCGTCAAGTATCGATTAATGCGCTTATTGCATTTGGAATGACCTTCGTAATTTTAACAGGGGGTATTGACTTATCGGTAGGTTCTATTTTAGCATTATCAAGTGCACTTGTTGCTGGAATGATGGCAAGTGGCATGGATCCGTTCCTTGCAATGGTAGTTGGACTATTAGCAGGTCTTGTAATGGGAATTGTAAACGGTATCATCATTGCGAAAGGAAAAGTAGCTCCATTTATTGCAACTTTAGCAACAATGACTATTTTTCGTGGGTTGACGCTTGTTTATATGGACGGACGTCCGATCACTGGTCTTGGTGATCATTTAATGTTCCAAATGTTTGGCCGCGGTTATTTTCTTGGTATTCCGGTACCCGCTGTTACAATGATGATCGCTTTCGCAGTACTGTACTTCATTTTGAAGAAAACGACATTTGGTCGCCGTACATTTGCAATTGGTGGAAATGAAGAAGCAGCAGCACTATCAGGTATTAATGTTACGAGAATTAAAGTAATGATTTACGGTCTTTCCGGAATTTTGGCAGCGCTTGCAGGTATTGTCTTAACATCGCGATTAGATTCTGCACAGCCGACTGCAGGTACTTCTTATGAATTAGATGCAATTGCAGCAGTTGTATTAGGTGGAACAAGTCTTTCTGGGGGAAGAGGATGGATTGTTGGTACATTCATCGGTGTACTTATTATCGGTGTACTAAATAACGGTTTAAATTTATTAGGTGTATCTTCTTTCTTCCAACAAGTTGTAAAAGGACTTGTAATCTTATTAGCTGTATTAATTGATCGTAGAAAAGAAGCGTAATGGAGGGACAGTTCATGAAGAAATGGTTACTTATACTCGTTGCATGTATTATGGTCATTACTGCTGGTTGTTCAATGGAACCGCCAGAATGGGCAAAGGATTCTAGCGATAAAGGTCGAAATAAAACTATTAAAGTTGGATTCTCTGTTTCAACTTTAAATAATCCCTTCTTTGTAACTTTGAAAAAGGGGGCAGAAAAGAAAGCGAAAGATAGTGGCATCGAATTGATTGCTGTTGATGCGCAAAATGATGCAGCAAAGCAAACGAACGATGTTGAAGATTTAATTCAAAAGGGTGTCGATGTAGTTGTTATTAATCCGACCGATTCAGATGCTGTTGCTTCAGCAGTAAGTGCAGCAAACGCAGCAAATGTTCCTGTTATTACAGTAGACCGCGTTGCGAATTCAGGTAAGGTTGTTTCTCACATTGCATCTAATAATATCGAAGGTGGTCAAATGGCTAGTGATTACATTCGTGAATTAGTCGGCGAAGGAGCAAACGTTGCTGAGTTAGAAGGAATCCCTGGATCGTCTGCTGCTCGTGAACGTGGGAAAGGATTCCATAACGTAGCCGATAAGTCTTTAAAAGTAGTTGCCAAACAAGCGGCTGATTTTGATAGAGCGAAAGGATTATCTGTTATGGAAAACATTTTGCAAGCAAATAGCGATATTAAAGCCGTGTTTGCTCATAACGACGAGATGGCATTAGGTGCACTTGAAGCATTGAAGTCTGCTGGAAAAACAGATGTAGTAGTTGTTGGATTTGATGCAACAGAAGATGCTGTGAAAGCGGTTAACGATGGGCGTATGGCTGCAACAGTCGCTCAAAAACCAGAATTAATCGGAGAGAAGGCGATGCAAACAGCAAAAGAGATAACACAAGGTAAAAAAGTGGACAAATCTATTCCGATTGAATTAGAGCTTATTAAGAAAAATAAATAAATATAAAATGAAAATTAGGAAGGAAGAACAACAAATGAAATTCTTTATTGATACAGCAAACATTAACGAAATTAAAGAGGCAAATGAATTAGGCGTATTAGCTGGAGTAACGACAAATCCATCACTTGTAGCAAAAGAAGGCGTAGATTTCCACGAGCGCATTCGTGAAATTTGCAACGTTGTAGAAGGACCTGTAAGTGCAGAAGTAATTAGCTTAGAAGCTGATAAAATGATTGAAGAAGGAAAAGAATTAGCGAAGATTGCTCCAAACGTTGTTGTAAAAGTTCCAATGACAACAGAAGGTTTAAAAGCAGTAAAAGCGTTCTCTGATTTAGGAATTCGTACAAACGTTACATTAGTATTCTCAGCAGTTCAAGCATTACTTGCTGCTCGTGCTGGTGCAACGTACGTTTCACCATTCTTAGGTCGTTTAGATGATATCGGTCATAACGGTATGGATTTAATTCGTCAAATCGCAGAAATCTTTGCAATTCATGGTATCGAAACAGAAATCATCGCAGCATCTGTACGTCACAGCGTTCACGTAACTGACGCAGCATTAAACGGTGCACATATTGCAACAATCCCAGCAAACGTAATTGCTTCATTAGTGAAGCACCCATTAACAGATCAAGGAATTGAGAAATTCTTAGCTGATTGGGAAAAAACACAAGAGAAATAATAGAAAAGCAAGAATCCTAGTTTAATTGACTAGGATTCTTTTTTATTTAAAAGAATTTTCATGCAATTTTGCATATTGTCTTTTAAATTTGTTATATAAGATATTTAATATATGTCACATAACTCTTTATTTTTAATATTTCGACATAAAGTGAAACTTTAATCAGTGGGGGCTTTGTTCATCCCCCCACTGATTATTAATTGAACCAAGAGATAAAAAGATAGAGGGTCTGACCAGAAAACTGGAGGGCATGATTCTATAACAAAAAGCTTAATGTTTATAGAATTATGTCTTTTTATATAGGGAGGGTAGTAAACAGAGATTTGGACAAAAATGCACCGATTTATCTGAATTTTAAGTTTTATAAAGGGGAGAAATGGAATGAGAAGAAAAGCACCATTTAAAGTGTTGTCATCATTAGCAATTGCGGCAATTATCGGATGTACATCTGTAATGAGTGCTCCGTTAGCATATGCAGAAACGGTAGCAAAAGAGAAAGATAGTGTATCTACAACACCAATTGATTACAATTTAATTCAAGAAGATCGTTTAGCGGAAGCTCTGAAAGAAAGAGGAACAATTAATCCAGCATCTTCTAAAGAAGAGACGAAAAAAGCTGTTGAGCAATATATTGAAAAGAAACAAGGAGATCAGGCGAATAAAGAAATTCTTCCAGATGCTCACTCACAAGAAACATCTGATTTCACAAAAAAAGTAAAAGAGAAAAAGATGGAAGAAAAGGAAAATGTAAAAAAGGCTGAAAAAAATGTTAGCCTTGAGCAAAAGCCAGAACCAAATAAAAAGCAATTGAATGGGCAAGTTCCAACTTCAAAAGCAAAGCAAGCTCCATATAAGGGATCTGTTCGATCGGATAAAGTATTAGTGTTACTCGTTGAATTTAGTGATTATAAACATAATAATATTGATCAAACACCAGGTTATATGTATTCGGAAGACTTTAGTAGAGAACATTATCAAAAGATGTTGTTCGGTAATGAGCCGTATACTTTATTTGATGGTTCAAAAGTAAAAACGTTTAAACAATACTATGAAGAGCAGTCTGGTGGTAGTTATACGACAGATGGATATGTAACGGAGTGGCTAACTGTTCCAGGAAAAGCATCTGATTATGGAGCTGATGGTAGCAGTGGTCACGATAATAAAGGTCCAAAGGGTGCACGTGATTTAGTGAAAGAAGCTTTGCATGCAGCTGCTGAGAAAGGACTAGATTTATCTCAGTTTGATCAATTTGATAGATATGATACAAACGGGGACGGGAATCAAAATGAACCTGACGGTGTAATTGATCATTTAATGGTAATCCATGCTGGTGTTGGGCAAGAAGCTGGTGGCGGTAAATTAGGTGATGATGCGATCTGGTCACATCGTTCAAAATTAGCAGTAGATCCAGTAGCGATTGAAGGTACGAAATCAAAGGTAGATTACTTTGGTGGTAAAGTAGCAGCACATGATTACACAATTGAACCAGAAGATGGAGCTGTAGGTGTGTTTGCACATGAATTTGGACATGATCTTGGATTACCAGATGAATATGACACGAAATATACTGGAAATGGTTCACCAGTCGAAGCTTGGTCATTAATGAGTGGAGGTAGTTGGACAGGGAAAATCGCAGGAACAGAGCCGACTAGTTTTTCACCACAAAATAAAGACTTCTTACAAAAGAATATGGGTGGTAACTGGGCAAAAATATTAGAAGTAGATTACGATAAAATTAAGAGTGGTGTGGGAGTTCCTACCTATATTGATCAAAGTGTTACGAAATCAAATCGTCCAGGCGTTGTACGTGTTAACTTACCAGGTAAAAGTGTTGAAACGATTAAACCGGAGTTTGGAAAGCATGCATATTATAGTACAAGAGGCGATGATATGCATACAACGTTAGAGACACCATTCTTTGATTTAACAAAGGGAACAAATGCAAAATTCGATTATAAAGCAAATTATGAGTTAGAAGCAGAGTGCGATTTCGTCGAAGTACATGTAGTAACAGAAGATGGAACGAAAACATTAATTGATAGACTTGGGGAAAAAGTAGTCCAAGGAGATAAAGATACAACAGATGGGAAATGGATTGATAAATCATATGATTTAAGTCAATTTAAAGGCAAAAAAGTGAAACTACAATTCGACTATATTACAGATCCGGCTGTAACATATAAAGGTTTTGCGATAGACAATGTAAATGTAACTGTTGATGGACAAGTTGTATTTTTTGATGATGCAGAAGGACAGTCTAAAATGAATTTAAATGGTTTTGTTGTTTCTGATGGGACAGAGAAGAAAGCTCATTATTACTACTTAGAGTGGAGAAATTATGCGGGATCAGATAATGGTTTAAAAGCAGGAAAAGGTCCAGTGTATAATACAGGTCTTGTCGTTTGGTATGCAGATGATAGTTTCAAAGATAACTGGGTTGGGGTGCATCCAGGTGAAGGATTCCTTGGTGTTGTAGATTCTCATCCAGAAGCGCTAGTTGGTAATTTAAACGGAAAACCAGCATACGGTAATACAGGCATGCAAATTGCAGATGCAGCATTTTCATTTGATAAAACACCAGCATGGAGTGTAAATTCATTAACACGTGGTCAGTTTAACTATTCTGGATTACAAGGTGTTACAACTTTTGATGATTCAAAAGTATATAGGTAACTACTCAGCCACCTTTCGGTGTCTTTTTTAAATTTTACTAGGGTGTGTCTAAAAACTGTTGTTCATTGTGTTAATCGAAAAATGGCAGCGATATACACAAAGGCTAAAAAAGAAGATGCCAGCTTATCATACCGTGTTGCGATTCTACGGAAATGCTTGATTTTATTGAAAAAACACTCCACTAAATGGCGTTCTTTATATAAATACCAATCCACATTCCAAGGAGCTTTCGCATTTGATCTGGGTGGAATGGTATAGGTTGCTTCATGATTGGTAATATAGTTACGAATCGTATGAGAACCATAGGCTTTGTCACCAAGAATATTGCTGCCCTTAATTGGTATTTCATCCAAAAGCTCGCAAACTGGAGTGCTATCAAAAATATTTCCGCCAGTCAAATGAAATAAAATGGGGTTGCCTAAACCATCAACAATTGTATGGATTTTGGTAGTTTTTCCACCGCGACTCATGCCAATATGCTGATGAAACTCATGATTTATGGCCTTTTTTTTGCACCAGCACTATGTTGATGCGCTTTGATACTGGTTGAATCTATGCTGAGATTTTCAAAATCCGGTTCAGCATTTAATTCTTGAAAAATGGTCAGTAGGACACCTTCATCACGCCATTTGCAGAAGCGAGCATACACGGTTTTCCATAAGCCGTAATGGTCCGGCAAATCACGCCAGGGAGCGCCGCTCCTAGCTATCCATAAAATAGCATTGAACATTTCACGATTACTTCTTTTAGGCGGACGACCAGTAGAATACGGTGGGAAAAAGTCTTTGATTTGTTCCCATTGTTCATTTGTAAGTTCGTAGCGGCGTGGCGTCATAGAAAATACCTCTCTCTAAATGGTTTGAGGTAATCCTACCATAGAAATAGTTTTTAGACACACCCTAGTTTCATATGCCTCCCATTTGTAAATACTGAGTATATCAAACAGGGGAGGTGAATCTTATGGTCGATCGAAAAATTATTTTAGATACATATAAAAAAGGACCTGAAGCTGTTATTTCTTTATTTGAAGAAACATTTTCTAAGTTAGAAAAACGTATACAAGAACTAGAAAATGCTTCAAAAAAAAACTCCAAAAATAGTCATAAGCCACCTTCTACAGATGGTTTGGGTAAGCCCGTTACAAAAAGTTTGCGCAAACCGTCTCATCGTCAAACGGGTGGCCAGTTGGGCCACAAGGGACATACTCTTGGTTTGACAGCGACTCCAGATCATACGATTACACATTCTCCTACATATTGTACTTGTTGTCATACTTCCTTGAACCACGAGCCTGTAAAAGGGTATCGCATTCGCCAAGTGTATGACTTACCACCTATTCAGATCGAAGTGACAGAACATAAAGTAGAACAGAAAGAATGCCCACATTGCCATTCTATCCAAGAAGCCCAATTTCCTTCGACAGTATCTCGTCCTGTTCAATATGGTCCAAATATAAAAAGACTGATTCCCTATTTAACGCATTATCAATGCATTTCTTTGAAGCGAACAAAAGAATTCTTTCAGGATTGTTTTGGACATTCTATAAGCGAAGGAACCCTGGTAAATCATACACAGGCTTTCGCTTCTCAATTGCAGCCATTCATAAAAGAAGTAAAGGAAAAGATTCTGCAGTCTCCTGTTGTCCATTTTGATGAAACTGGTATGCGTGTAGAAAACAAAACACAATGGTTACATACTGCCAGTACACCGGAGGTGACATTGCAACATATTCATCAAAAACGTGGAAAAGAAGCAATGGATGCTGGAGAAATCTTGCCATCTTTTTCTGGAATTGCGATGCATGATGGTTGGAAATCGTATGATGCGTATACAGATTGTCGTCACGTTTTATGTAATGCCCATCTCTTACGAGATTTACAAGGAATTATAGATAGTACTGGAGAACAATGGGCACAACAGATGCAGAAATTTCTAACGCAAGCGTTGACGATGAAAAAGCAATCCGAAGGTACCATGCCAAAAGCGACGCAAAAGAATCTGTTTATTATGTATCAATCCATATTGAAAGAACAACAGATTCTTTCCACGAAACAAAAGAAGAAAGGAAAGCAGACGCCTTCTCAAAATTTATGGAATCGCTTCGTCAAGTATTCTGACAGAATTCTAGCGTTTTTAGAACATCCAGCCATTCCATTTGATAACAATCAAGCAGAACGGGATATTCGGATGACGAAAGTAAAACAGAAAGTGTCTGGGACTTTCCGAAGTAAGAAAGGCGCAGAATCTTTTTGTCAGATACGAAGCTTTATGAGTACCATGAAAAAACAAAAACAATCGGTCTTACAAGCGATAAACCAAGTCATAGAAACTAGAACGGTTCCTTGGAATAACACGACTTCATAAGAGAATTTCTCTATTTGGCATAGATTCTTTCTCTGATTGGAGTATTTTCTTTTCATGTTTTCGAATCGGAAACATGTATTTGGCCTGTTTTTTTATTTGAAGAAGCTGAGTAGTTACGTATATAGTAACAAGCAAATTGCAGACGCAGGAAGAAAAGTTCCAAACCTTGGACTTAAATTCCAAGTTGTTGGACAGGCAGAAGATAAATCGGCAGGCGCTGTTTGGATTAAACGTTAATAACATAAAAGCACATTCTTCATATGAAGAGTGTGCTTTTTAATTTGTACAGTAAGTTATTATTTTAGTTTATCCCGCATTAACGGTCAGTAAGATCCCCACCTCAAAATTCAGTGGAAGTAAAGAAGTTAGTTGGGAGATCAACTGCCCGTAAAAGCCCGATTGGTTCAACTAATAATCAGTGGGGAGGAACAAAACCCCCACTGATTAAAGTTTCACTTTATGTAATACAAGTGTTTATTCATGTGTACTGTATCAAATTATGTGGGGAAAGGAAATATTTCCGAGGAAATTGTCGAAGTATCGTCAGTATTTATAAACTTTCTGTTTAAAAGAAGAGATGTATTATTGCCTTTACGGCTCAATTTATTTACATTGTTATTTGGTTATACACAAAAGTAATATATTGGGCAAAAAGAGTTCTATTCGATAGGGCTCTTTGGTTTTGTATTTGATATACAAATATTAACCTCGATTGTTTGGAAATGTATCTTCTTGTTTAGCGTCAGTTGGACTTTAACTGCAGTTTTTGTTTTTCGTTTATATGAAGAGCGAGATGAGCCATTACCTTTTATATTTAAATTAATTGGCATTATTCCAACGCTTCCATTGTATTATGGATTATATAAATATGCAAAGTAAAAAAGACAACGATGGATTATCCCATCATTGTCTTTTTTACTTTGCTTCTTACATAAATCATCCCAGCAAATGTTAATAAAAATGCTGTCCCGATAATGAAGCTGATGCTAGGTGATGCTCCGATTGCGCCGACTGTAAAGGAGCCAGCAACAACTCCTAATGAGAAGAAGGCATAAAATAATCCGAATGCCTTTCCGCGATTATCGTCTGTAGTATTTTCAACAAGTAAAGCGTTAATAGACGGAAAGAGGATTGCGAATCCAATTCCATAAATCATCATTACGATAAAGAGCATACCTTTTGTAGCAAATAATCCGAGTAAAGATAATGCGAATGCCATAACTGCAATTCCGATTAGCATTAGTTTCGAACGATTAAATCGATCATAAATACGATTTGTTGGAAGCAAGAAGAAGAGGATAGCAGTTATACCAAATACACTTAACATCATGCCTGTTGTAGATGCTTTAAGCGCTAATGCCTCAACTTTTACTGGTAACATATAAGTGACAATTCCTTGTGAAAACATTAATGTGAAAGCACCAATATATGCTTGTAATAACGGTTCTGATTTTAAAAGTTCAACCATATCTTCTTTGTTCATCATTTGTGTTCTTGATGTATCTTTTCTTGATACGTTATTTGGTAAGAAGAATAGAGATACGATCGTACCAAGAGCCATTAAAATAGAAATAGTAATGAAGACCCACTCTACGCCAGCTGTTGCTTTCATAATACCGCTGAAAGCAGGTCCTACGATTGCGGCTGTTCCAACAGCAGCACCAGATAGAGCCATTGCTTTTCCTTGTCTTTTTGCATTTGTTTGTTTTGATAAAAATGTAAAGGCAGCAGGAATTAAAAAGCCATCACTAAATCCATGCATAAAGCGCACAACTAATAGTTGTTCACCACTTTGAACAACGGTGTATAACAAGACTATGAAACTCGTAATTCCCATGCTTATATAAAGGATTTTTTTTGCACCAAATTTATCGACAGCGGCTCCAGCAATAATATTACCGATCATATTAGCGAATGAGTACATACCGACAACTAGCCCGATAATAAGAGGAGTTCCTCCAAGGCTTTGAGCGAAAGTACTCATAATAGGTAATTGTGAAAATGTATCTAAAAATGCCACGATAACGATAAAGTAAATAAAATATTTCAAGCGATATTCACCTCTCCTATGCTATTATGGCACAATGCTAATTTCACCTGCAATGAAATTGAATTAACAGATGTGGAAAAAAGTACAAAGTGACAAAATATTGAACGTTATTTGTAAAAAATTAGTGGGGATGTGATTGTTTTTTTGAAATATATGGATAGAAGTATTATAATAGAATTGTAAACTTCACCAGGTTAAGTATATACATAGAGAGGGATGTATAAAATGAAAGCACTACTTTGGCATAATCAACGTGATGTACGAGTAGAAGAAGTACCAGAACCAACAGTAAAACCAGGAACAGTGAAAATCAAAGTTAAATGGTGTGGTATTTGTGGGACAGACTTGCATGAATATTTAGCAGGGCCTATTTTTATTCCAACAGAAGAACATCCATTAACACATGTGAAAGCACCTGTTATTTTAGGTCATGAGTTTAGTGGTGAGGTAATAGAGATTGGTGAAGGAGTTACATCTCATAAAGTGGGAGACCGCGTTGTTGTAGAGCCAATTTATTCTTGTGGTAAATGTGAAGCTTGTAAACATGGACATTACAATGTTTGTGAACAACTTGTTTTCCACGGTCTTGGCGGAGAAGGCGGCGGTTTCTCTGAATATACAGTAGTACCAGAAGATATGGTTCATCACATTCCAGATGAAATGACGTATGAACAAGGTGCGCTTGTAGAACCAGCAGCAGTAGCAGTTCATGCAGTACGTCAAAGTAAATTAAAAGAAGGGGAAGCTGTAGCTGTATTTGGTTGCGGTCCAATTGGACTTCTTGTTATCCAAGCAGCTAAAGCAGCAGGAGCAACTCCTGTTATTGCAGTTGAACTTTCTAAAGAACGTCAAGAGTTAGCGAAATTAGCAGGTGCGGATTATGTATTAAATCCAGCAACTCAAGATGTGTTAGCTGAAATTCGTAACTTAACAAATGGTTTAGGTGTAAATGTTAGCTTTGAAGTAACAGGTGTTGAAGTTGTACTACGCCAAGCGATTGAAAGTACAAGCTTCGAAGGACAAACTGTAATTGTTAGTGTATGGGAAAAAGACGCAACAATTACTCCAAATAATTTAGTATTAAAAGAAAAAGAAGTTATTGGTATTTTAGGATACCGTCACATCTTCCCAGCCGTTATTAAATTAATTAGCTCTGGTCAAATTCAAGCAGAGAAATTAATTACGAAAAAAATTACAGTCGATCAAGTTGTTGAAGAAGGATTTGAAGCACTTGTAAAAGATAAAACACAAGTGAAAATTCTTGTTTCACCTAAATAAGATAGAATCGAATAGAGTAGCCCTTTTCTAGAAATAGAAGAGGGCTACTTTTTTTCTATACTGAAAGGTGATAGACTTTCCTTTGACTCAATGTATTTTTGTTTGGAAGGGAGAATCTAATGCTTTCATTTTTGTTAACTTTAAAGCGAATGTTAAGAGCCTGTTTACGAGCGTGGAAAGATAAAGAATTTCAAGTATTATTTGTATTAACAATTTTGACTTTAATATCGGGTACGATTTTTTATAGTACAGTTGAAGGATTACGTCCTATTGACGCTTTATATTTTAGTGTGGTCACGTTGACGACTGTCGGTGATGGGAATTTTAGTCCGCAAACTGATTTCGGAAAGATATTTACAATCTTATACATATTTATTGGGATTGGACTAGTGTTTGGATTTATTCATAAGTTAGCAGTTAATGTACAATTGCCAAGTATATTATCGAATAGAAAAAAAGAGTAAAGCATTCAGATGCTTTCAGGCTGTGGAGAAAGTCTTCTCCACAGCCTGTTTTTGTGTCTGAACCTCTTTTTATGTGTCAACACTGATAAAAAAGAGGAAAAGGAGAGATTTTTTATGATGGGTGCTTTAAAAAATCATCGTGATGAGCGTGTATCTGTTTCTGTAGAAGAGTTGGTTCCACAAGATCATTTCCTTCGTGCAATTGAAGCGACAATTAGTTTTGATTTTATTGAAGAGAAGTTACGCCCTTATTACTGTGAAAACAATGGACGCCCGTCCATTCATCCTATTGTTTTATTTAAGATGATGTTTATTGGATATTTTTACGGTATTCGTTCTGAGCGTCAATTGGAAAAGGAAATTAAAACGAATATTGCCTACCGTTGGTTTTTAGGGTTTTCTCTATCGGATACTATTCCGGATCACTCTACAATCAGTTGGAATCGTCGTACTCGTTTTATTCATACAAATATTTTCGAAGAAATTTTTGATGAGATTGTGAGACAAGCGACGGAGCACCGGATGGTAGGAGGACGTGCACTGATGACAGATTCTACACATATTAAGGCCAATGCCAATAAAAATAAATTTGTACATAAATATAAAAAAGAAAAAGCAAAGTTTTATATAGACGAGCTAGAAGCTGCGGTAATCGAAGATCGTGAGGTACATGGAAAAAAGAATTAAAACCTAGAAAGGAAAGTGATACCCCTACCAAAAAAACTCGTATAAGTACAACGGATCCAGATAGTGGATTTTTAATGAGAGATGGAAAACCAAATGGTTTTCATTTCTTGGATCATCGTACGACTGATGCGAAGTACAATATTATTACAGATACCTATGTAACGGCTGGAAATATGGCAGATTCCGAGCCGTATTTAGCACGCCTCCAAGCTCAGATTGATAAATTCGACTTCAAAGTAGAAGCTGTTGCCCTTGATGCTGGCTATTTTACAGGATATATCTGTAAGAAACTATCAGAACGGAATATATTTATGGTGATGGGGTATCGCCGATTTGGAAAACGGAATAAAGAAGTACCGAAAAGCCAATTTAAATATGTAGAAGAAATGAATGTTTTCGCTTGTCCGATGGGATGTATTCTAGAATATGTAACAACTGATCGTGAAGGATACCGTCAATACAAATCGAATCCAGAAGACTGCGCTGTTTGTCCGTTACGTGAGGTGTGCTTTTCAAAGAAACAAAAACAAAAAGTTATCACTCATCATGTGTGGGAGAAATATAAGGATATTGCTAGAAAAAACAAGCTAACAGCTACAGGGAAAAGGTTGTATAAAGTACGCTGTTCCACTATAGAGCGAAGCTTTGCAGACGCCAAAGAACTACATGGCTACCGCTATGCCCGGTTTCGAGGGCTGAAGTCTGTCCAAATGCAAGCTTATCTCACCGCAGCTTGTCAAAACATGAAAAAAATAGCCCTCCACCTGACCAAAAAGGGTCAGGTGGAGGGCTATTTTTTAAAATTCTATTATTTTATGTTGTTTTTATTCGCTAAAATCAAAAAAGATTCCAGAGTGTTGGGAACCCTAAAGGGTTTCCCAACACTCTGAAAGCATTCAGATGCTTTACTTTTTTTTACATTAGTTTAGACAAGCCTTAATAATAGTTTATTAAAATGAAAGTGTATTCATTCATTATATTCACTGTGTATAAAGTTATAATGATATGAACATTTGTATATTTTAATTTATTGATAGAAATTTCATGAAAGGTGGGATATTCTAGTCATAGGTTAACCGGACGACATCATAGGATCCTAACAAAATGTTTACAATAATTCAATTATAAAATGGAGGATTTTATATGAAAAAGAAAGTACTTGCTTTAGCGGCAGCTATTACATTAGTTGCTCCATTACAAAGTGTTGCATTTGCTCATGAAAATGATGGGGGACAGAGATTTGGAGTTATTCCGCGCTGGTCTGCTGAAGATAAACATAAAGAAGGCGTGAATTCTCATTTATGGATTGTAAACCGTGCAATTGATATTATGTCTCGTAATACAACACTTGTAAAACAAGATCGAGTTGCACTATTAAATGAATGGCGTACTGAGTTAGAGAACGGTATTTATGCTGCTGACTATGAAAATCCTTATTATGATAATAGCACATTTGCTTCACATTTCTATGACCCTGACAATGGGAAAACTTATATTCCGTATGCAAAGCAAGCAAAGGAAACAGGAGCTAAATATTTTAAATTAGCTGGTGAGTCTTATAAAAATAAAGATATGAAACAAGCGTTCTTCTATTTAGGATTATCTCTTCATTATTTAGGGGATGTAAACCAACCGATGCATGCGGCAAACTTTACGAATCTATCGTATCCACAAGGATTCCATTCTAAATATGAAAACTTTGTAGATACGATAAAAGATAATTATAAAGTAACGGATGGAAATGGATATTGGAACTGGAAAGGTACGAATCCAGAAGATTGGATTCATGGAGCGGCAGTAGTTGCGAAACAAGATTACGCTGGCATTGTAAATGATAATACGAAAGATTGGTTCGTGAGAGCTGCTGTATCACAAGAATATGCAGATAAATGGCGCGCTGAAGTTACACCAATGACAGGTAAGCGTTTAATGGATGCACAACGTGTTACTGCTGGATATATTCAGCTTTGGTTTGATACGTACGGAAATCGTTAAGTATTTAAAAAAGGTCAAATCTCAGAATAGAGTATTTGGCCTTTTTATCACTATACAATACATGGAGGTATGAAACGTGAAAGGTAAATTGCTAAAAGGTGTACTTAGCTTAGGTGTTGGTTTAGGAGCTTTATATAGCGGAACGTCAGCTCAAGCAGAAGTGTCTACAAATCAAAATGATACATTAAAAGTGATGACGCATAATGTATATATGCTATCAACAAACTTATATCCGAACTGGGGACAAACTGAGCGTGCTGATTTAATCGGGGCGGCAGATTATATAAAGAATCAAGATGTAGTTATATTAAATGAAGTGTTTGATAATAGCGCTTCAGATCGTTTATTAGGGAATTTGAAGAAAGAATATCCAAATCAAACAGCAGTATTAGGTCGTAGTAGTGGAAGTGAATGGGATAAAACGTTAGGAAACTATTCATCTTCAACTCCTGAAGATGGTGGCGTTGCGATTGTGAGCAAATGGCCAATCGCTGAAAAGATTCAATATGTATTTGCAAAAGGATGCGGGCCAGATAATTTATCGAATAAAGGATTTGTATACACGAAAATTAAGAAAAATGATCGTTTCGTTCACGTGATTGGGACGCATTTGCAGGCTGAAGATAGTATGTGCGGAAAAACTTCACCAGCATCTGTACGTACGAACCAATTAAAAGAAATTCAAGATTTTATTAAAAATAAAAATATACCAAATAATGAGTATGTGTTAATTGGTGGTGATATGAACGTAAATAAGATAAATGCAGAGAACAATAATGATTCAGAGTATGCATCTATGTTTAAAACATTGAACGCTTCTGTACCATCTTATACTGGACATACAGCGACTTGGGATGCAACGACAAACAGTATTGCAAAATATAATTTCCCTGATAGTACTGCCGAATATTTAGATTATATTATTGCAAGCAAAGACCATGCGAACCCATCGTATATAGAGAATAAGGTGTTACAGCCGAAATCTCCACAATGGACTGTTACATCATGGTTCCAAAAATATACGTATAATGATTACTCTGATCATTGTGAAGTGCACGTTATCAACTCTTTAAAGAGATTAGGTCACAAATTGGTAACGAAAATGATAAATCTTGTTCCATAAATGCAACCACTTCCGCTTGTTTTGAAGGATATAAATGACTATATGTATTTAACGTTGTTGAAACATCCGAATGTCCTAGGCGTTGGGCTACCACCAGTGGACTTACCCCTTTATTTATTAAATATGATGCATGGGAATGTCGAAATTCATGAAGTAGAATTTTGGGTATTCCAGAAGCAACAATATATTTGGCAAAACGTTTATGAAGGGTAGCTGTCGCTATACTTGTATAAAATTCACCAAATACAATATAATCATTTTTTATCGGTGCCCTTAATGTAGCATGTTCTTTTAATGTTTTCAATAAGTCTATGACAAGAGACGGTAGCATAATAATGCGATTTGATGCTTTGGTTTTGGGTTTTGTAATTTGTCTGTTATAGTTGGTTTTATTAATATCAATCGATTTTTCTTCAAAATCAATATCTGCCCATGTTAAGGCTAGCAATTCGCCAGTTCTTGCCCCGCTATAATAAAGAGTCGTAAAAAAAGCTTGATACAGTAAATCATCTACTACATGAATGAATTGTTTAAATTCATCAAATTCCCAAAAGTTTAATCGTTTATTTGATTCTTTTTCAAAGTTGCCAGCAATTCTCGCAGGATTACTTGTGAGACCATAAAATTTTATTGCGAAATTAAAAATTGAGGACAGCACGGTATGAATCTTTTTTAAATAAACAGCTGAATACTTATGAATAATTTCATTTTGGTAGACCATGATATGTTTAGCAGTTATATTGTTAATTTTTGATTTCCCGAATTTTTCTAGTAAATGATTTTCAAGGATGGCTTTAATGGTGTTAATTGAAGACTGTTTCCTCCTCTGACAATACCAATCAAAATAACTATCCGCAACTTGAGCAAAAGTTAAACTAGAGTTCGTTTCTTTTTCAACTAACATTTTAGCTTCCGCTTCACGTGCTTCCTTTTTTGTTTTAAACCCACGACGCTTTACTTGCTTTTGAGTACCATCAAACTGACGGACTCTGACAACGAAGAAATATGTTCCACGTTCTTTATCTTTGTAGATCACCATAGGAATCCCTCCTGTATGTATAAAGATTGATGATTCAATTATTGAGTAGATTATAACTTGTTTGTTACCAAAAGAAAAGGCTCCCAAAATAAATTGAGAGCCTCTCTTTGACTTTAACCACTTTAATTTTAATAACATATTACCTACATGAAAATAAAATTGCCGTTTAAAACAGTATAGCATATTTAAATCCGAAAATACTCAAAAAATAAAATTCCCCACTAGGATTAGTGGGGAGATTGGTGAGGGACACCAATCAGGATGATACAAGTAAGGATAAAATCATAATACCATAAAAATAGGTTGACACATATTGAGAAAAATACGAATTTGCTCATTGCAATATTGTAATTAGAATCGAAATTGGTTGGGTACAATCATCAGAAATTGGCTGACTTCTGGATTTAATTTCGGTAGAATATAATAAAAATGAACCAAGATTCATTAAAAATGGAAAATATCCCAAGATATTTTTATGGAAATAGAACAAATTTCTCGAGACATATATTTATCAAGTTGTAAGGGGTTGGAAGGGAATATAGGTTCGTGATAACATTAATCTTGTATACAGTATAGGGGTTTCTGTTAGTCAATTAGACAGAATAATCATAAAAAAAACAAAATAAATTCAAACATAAAAACTCGCAGAGCGTGTGTAAGAGGTACATCCTACAAAACTTCTCACACCGTTCATCCTAGCTACCTTAGGACAAACATTTGCATCATACGAGTTCCTCGTCAGTGTAACACACACCTAGTAAATTTAGAATGTGTCCTGTATTGAGAAAATTAAAGCTGAGGGCTTTTATGTTATACTGGATGGAGGAAAGATTACTTTGAAGTCGTTACATGTTGAAGTTTGTGAATTAATTGACAGTAGACCTGAGTTAACATATGCGAGTGTTGCTGAGGCTATTGGAGTAAGTCCTCAATATATGTCTAAGTTCAAAAAAAGTGGGACCATTAGTTTTTGCGGTCTCTTGAAATTGTCGCAAGTATTAACGTTGCCTGATGAAAACTACAAAACTACCATGCGTGATTTTTGCTTGAAAGTTGATACCACTGAATTAATCAAACAAAGCTTCGAGTATGCTTCGATTATCAGGGATATGGAATTGTTAAAGCGTTTGATAGGAAAATATCGAAAAGATAAAGGGAGTATTCAGGAATTTGTGGACGTTTATGAAATACTGTATCGATATATGTTAAGAGAGATTGATGGGGAATCACTGATTAAAGAAATAAATAGCCTACGCCAACCTACGGATTGTTGTTTGAGAATATTAATTAGTATTATGAAATGTTATGGTTACTATTTTTCTAAAGAGTTCTCAATGATGATTGGACTTGGTAAAGAAGTAGAGCAGGGGCTGAAACAGTTAAGCGGTGGGCGCAAAGATTTTATCCAACATTGCTATTTTTATAAGGTATATGAGGTTTTAGCGCCTGTACATCTGCGCTCAAATAATAGGGATATGGCGAGAAAATATGCTTATATTATTAAAAATGCAAACGTTGGCCTCAAGGCTAGTTCAGATGCATCATATATAATTGGCATGTCTTATTTACTTGAAGATAAGCAGAAATGTTTATCAATGCTAAAGGAAGGTTATGATTTATCTAAAGGGATTGGTGATCAAGGCTACGAGAATGAAGCATTTTATAATATGAAAATGGTAGAAATGTATTATGCTGCGGAAACAGAAGGAATGGCTAGTGTATTGGCTGACGTTGATAAATATGCTCAAGTTTTTTATCAGAAAGACAATGAAGATTTCATTGTTTTATTTAGGGCAATGAAAGATGGATCAAATGAAAGCTTACATAAATGTCTTCAGCAATTCTTTACTCAAGGTAATTACCTTTTTTCCAGTTTAAGCGCAAGAGAATTATATAAGCGTGGGGAAGATTCTGCTATAATTAAGTGGATGATGGATTATAAACAAGAGGTTGGAGGGAATGAGTTTGAAGAAGCAAATATTGATATTTTCAGCGATGTTGACTTTAATACTGATACCATTTGTCTCTAATAAGGGATTAGAAGAAAGAAATTTATGTAAATCTGTTAATTATATGGATGTTAGGCCAGGCGGTTGAATTATAGGGAACCACTTAATGTATCTCATTAAGTGGTTTTTTATTTGTCAATATATTTTGCTGAAAAAAAACAATTTGTTTTTGGGTTAATCTGAAGATTTTTATCGGAACTAGTAATAAAATTATAGAAAAGGGGCTAATTTACAGTAGGTGTTGAGATAATCGTTTATAGAGGAGATTAGATAATATGAATAAAGTAAACGGGGAAAAAATTCAACAGGAATGGCAAAACGTAGAAGAAAAAATTAAAACGATGTTAGTACTGGAACAAATTTTTAGTGAGGATGAAGAGTTTATACATATGGTCAATAAAATTAAAACCATGATTAATACTCAATAATCATGGTTTATTTTTCGTGTATTTTAAGTAAGTCATCAATTAAATTTATAATCGTTTGCTTTGTTTCGGATGGCATATTATCAAGACGCTTCATAAGTTGGGCAGTTTCAGAATTAATCTTTTCAGTTTGAAAAGAAGGCTCGGTTTGTAAACCTAATAAATAATCTATCGATACACCTAATACGGTAGCTATTTTATAGGTATTTTCTCTCGAAGGGCTTTTTCTATTAGTTTCGTATAAGGATATTGCAGAACGATTAACATGTAAAGCGTCTGCTAACTCTTGTTGTGAGATATTTTTTTTAGTACGAATCGCTTTGATACGGTCTCCTAATGTTACCATTACTAACACCCTCCGGTTAACTGAATTAAACATTTCTATGATTATAATAACTAAAATAAGTAAATGAAGCAATGCTTTTTTAGTAAAACCATTAAAGTACATAAAAAAGGTTTGCAGAAGAAAGTATTTTGTTATATGATGTTAACAGAAGTAACTTAGGGGGATGAAGATGAAAAAATTTAATGGTAAGAAGCTTTATTTATTAAGGAAAAATAAAGGTTTTTCACAGAGAGAATTAGGAGAGTTATTAGATTGTAGTCATTCTTTAGTAAACCTGATGGAAAATGGTAAATTGCAACCCACAACTGCGAAGTTATTGGGGATTTCAAGTATCTTTAAGGTTTCTATAGATGAGTTGTTTATTGATTTTTTTTAATTTTATAGTTAACAGAGGTAACTTAAACTGTAGAATCTAGAAATTATTTTTAAAAGGAGCGATCCCCATGCATAAAAACCTATACATCGCTAGAAAAGAACAACGCATGACACAAGAGAAAGCAGCAAATTTGATTCACATTGCACCGAGAACCTATTTTGCTAAAGAACACGGTAAAAGTGATTTCACCCTAAAAGAGGCTCAAAAACTAGCAAAATACTTCAAAACAACAGTGGACGAGCTGTTTGAGAAATAGAGGGAGAGGAAACAAGTGAAAAACGGTAAACGACCAACGAAGCGAGAGAAGATACATATTAACTCGTATAAGTTAAATCTAGAAAATTGGTTGATCTATAAGAAAGCAGATGGACGACTACATTTGGTGCATCGTCATACGAACTCAAGACGAGTTATTCCAAGTGCGTAGGGTTTGTGAAAAAGAAAAAGGACTCTAGCGGAATGCTAGAGCCGTCAACATGGAATGTGAGTATTCTACACGAATGTATTATAGCATAACTTTTCTAAACCTATATAGATAAATAATATGCAATTATGCATGAATCATAAGAAAAAGCCCTATAAAGGGCTTTTCGATACCATCTAATGGGCGGTTAATGAGAATATGGTATCTATGCAATAGAATACAAGTTAAATGAGTGTCAAAGTATTCTATTTATTTTTAAATTATCATGAATTCTTTTAAAAAGACACTGGTAAAAGTGTCCAATTAATGTGTGCTATTGCATGTAAAGAAGAGGAGAAACCATCATGACTAAACCAGTTCTAACAAAAGACTTACAAAAGAAACAAATACTCGATGAATTCTTACAGCACTGTGAAAAGAAGCAAGTCGAAGCGCTAAAAAAGAATAATCCCTATCAGTTTTGCATCTGGCTCAAAGAAGCTCGATTAGCTCGAAGGGAATTGGCGGCACTCTATCGTGCAAAAGAAAAGTATGATGAGGAACGTACGCATATAAAAGGGATTGTAACACATTTAAGAAGTAGGGGGATTGATGCTTCAGTTGTGGAGAGAACACATTTTAGTACGCTTTGTAGGAAATCAGTTGCATGTGAAAAAGCCCTATAAAATAGGACTCCTTCTGTACATAAGTCATACTACTTGAATTGCATTGACATTCATCACAGTTAGTATATCAGATATATTCTGAATTATCTTCATGTAAATGCTTCCAGAATGACGAAAAGACCTAGAATTAGGTCTTCTCATCGGCAATATCAGTCTAGAGCAGTATACCTAACAGGAGTGAGTTAAGTAACCGGAATGCTCTTATAGTATAGCAAACTATGATAACTAAAAACAAGAAAGGATGGTAAAAGGAAATGACGGCACAAGAATTATTTGAAGAAAAACAACATGTAGTAATTGCAGCAATAAAGCAACAATTTGGAAGTATCGCAAGAGCTAGGCAGATTGCAAAAATGAATAATATGGAGTTGGATGATTTAATGCAAGTTGGCCATATGTATTTATGGGAGCATTGTGTGAGGTCTGATCCAGAGAGAGGAGATACCTTCAATGCATACGTGATGAAAGGCATGAAATGGGCAATGAGTGATGAAATTCACTTGAAAGGAACGCCTTTTAAAATCAGCAGACGAGTGAGTTATGAGGATAGGAATAAAATGAATATTCATTCGATTGATTTGCATCGAGAGGAGGAAGTAGAAAATGGATTTTATGCCGTATCACCAATTAATGTGGAAAAAGAAGTAATGGTATCAGTAGGAATTCAGGAAGTCACAAGTATATGGGAAGAAGAGGAAAAAACAATTATTATGCATGTTGGGTATGGTTTTACCGAACAGGAGATTGCTGTGAAATTAGAGATGAAAAAATCTACTGTTCATACGAAAAAGACACGTGCATTTTTAAAAATGAATCCAAATTATAAGCCAATGAAACAAAAATCCTTTTTTTCAGGGAAAAGGATGATAAAGAGAAACCACCAGTTGGGGCTGGTAATCTAATAAAAATATATGTGTTGTTCATCATAACACATGTTGCATGCGAGATGCAAAAAAGACCTGTTTTCACAGATCAAGAGAAAGGGTAATTCGTGAAAGAATACGATTTAATCATGATTGTAACAGAAAGAATATTCAATTGATTGGGTCGAGAAATATGAAATAACTAGAGAATAAAAATATCTAGAAAGATTGTTGGTTAGAGAAGGGTGACGGGGATGAATATCAATGTGCTGAAAGTCGCAAGAATAAACCTCCAAGGTAACACCTTAGATCAGGGGTGGTTTAAGTATCTTACTTTAGAAAATGGTAAGCCCTATATGGTTGCAATTACAATACTTAGCGAGATTTTTTATTGGTATAAACCAACTGAAATAAAGGATGAAAGAACGAATGAAATCCAGTATAAACAAAAATTTAAAGCAGACAAACTTCAAAAAAGTTATCAACAATTAGCTGATTCATTTGGTTTTACCAAAAGACAAGTATTAGAGGCGTGCAAATACTTAGTGAAAAGAGAATTAATCGCCATTGAATTTCGTACGATCATAGTTAACGGAAAGAGGCATAACAACGTGATGTATGTAGAACCAATCGTGGAGAGTATTGAAAAAATATCTATTTTATATCAAGACCCTATCACATCAGAAAGTGACACCCTCCCACATTATAACGAGAGAGGCTCCCGCATTAAAACGGAGGAGGCTCCCACATTGAAACGTGGGACAAATACAAAGAATACTACAGAGATTACTACAAATAAAAAGAAGTATTGTCACAAGTTTGAAACTTGCGACGTCAATGCAGCAAAATATTTGTTTGAAAAAATTAAAAGTAATAATCCGAAGCAAAAAGAACCTAATTTTGATTCTTGGTCTAATGATTTTAGATTAATGCGTGAAAAGGATCAACGTGAATTACAAGAGATAAAAGATGTGATTGATTGGTGCCAAGTAGATTTTTTTTGGCAAGGAAACATCTTATCTCCTAAAAAGCTACGTGAAAAGTTTGATCAACTAACAATCCAAATGAATGCTAGAAAAGGGGCAAAAAATCATGGAAGCGGTAGGAAGAGCGATGACGAGGATTTTGAATACATCGGCTTGTAAAGAGGGCGACGAAGGTTATACTTGTGAACACTGTAGCGCTTTTATTAAAGCAATCGTAGTAGAAGTACCAGCATTACGAATAAAAAATAAAGTATTTCCCACGTGCGAATGTGTAGTAGAGCGTGCAGAAGCGAAAATAAGAGAGTATCAAAATTTCTCGAAGCAAAGGGAAATTGAAAAGATATTTAGCATTCATAACGTGGGAAATCGTTTTGATAAAAGTACATTCTCAGCATTTCTAGAGCGAAATGGTTCAGAGACGGCGTGCCAGTTAGCGACACAATATGTACAAGTTTTTCCAGGATGGCAAGGAGAATCACTTTGGTTATGGGGAGAACCTGGCAATGGGAAAACACATTTAGCAGCCGCCATTACAAAAACATTGACAGAGCAAGGATACATCGTCGTATTTCAAAGTGTCCCAGAATTGCTTCAACGTATCCGTAGTACGTTTAACAGTGAAAACAAGGAGAATGAAACGCAAATTATGAGAGCACTATTAGAATGCGATTTACTTATTCTTGATGATATCGGAGCTGAGAAAGCGACGGAATGGGTGGAAGAAAAGATTTTTAATATCATTGATGGACGTTATCGAAAAGAGATGCCTACTTTGTATACAAGTAATTTAAAGCCGAAAGAAATGTTACAACAAGTGGGGAAGCGATCTTATGATCGTATGGTGGAAACGAGTTTGACAATTGAAAATAAAGCAACAAGCTATCGAAGAGAGATTGCTAAACAAAGATTACAGCGTTTCGGAGAGAGTTCTTAATATATGCCAATAGGAGAGGAGTGTAGGCTTATGAAGGGTTTACAGTTAGAAAACTATACAATTTCAGCTCAGCAACGAAAGTACATGAAGAATGAGCGACGTAACTTGTACATTGCTTTAGAAGAGCTAGACATGCTGTGGGATGAAGATGAAGTAGTGCAAGTGAAAGAAGCATGGAACAACAATGAAAGTGTATTCACAATTGGTGAAAAAATGCAACGTGATCCAGATGAAGTTGCGCTACTGATTATGGATTTAGCAAGAAAAGGTGTGATTGGAAAAAGGGCGTTGGGGTTAGGGGCATGAAACAGCTAACCTTTGAAGATGTTGTAGGAAACCTGGATTATGCTGCATGCAGCACGTCTGAACAACTCCTTTCTAGTCATTTGGTTACACCAACTTACGCAGTAGAATTTTTTGACCAAGATGAAAAGCAGAAGTTACATTGGTTTGAAGTAAATACAGAGGCTGAAGCAAAAGAAGAAGCGGAAAAAACGTACGGGAGAATTCAAATCATTCAAGTATATGTGTCCAATCGAACGTTGAAAGAAATTATGGAGCTAGATTAAGGTTTTTTTTCATCAAGAGAGCTCTTGTATTTCGTGTAATAGACAAACATATGCAAAGGAGACGGATATAAATGAAAAGTGAAATAGACATGAAAACAAATGGCATCTACATTGTGGAAGATGGGAAAATCATTTTTTTTAAACCGCCAGAAAGCAGATATGGACAACAAGTTGTTCATTGGGTAGATGGAAAAGTGTCTCATACACAAACCACATCTACTGTTAAGTTTAAGCGATAAAATTTGAATTTTATATAAAAAAAGATGAATCAGCAATTGTTCTAGCTAATTCACTAGTTCTATCAATTTAAGTAATTTTTATATGTAGTTATATCAAAGTTCTAAGAGACGAGTTAAAAAAACCTCAACAAGACTACAAAGAAAAATTAATATAGAAGGAATAAGGTTTTATTAGGTTAATGCTACAACAGCAAGAGTTAACCCCAAAGTATTTAATGAATCAGAATAAGGTCCTACATGAACAGTAAGTGTACTTGTTATACCTGAAGGTGTAGTAAAAATGGCGGGTGCTGATACAGAGGTATATCCTGCAGTGTATCCTAAAGAAGTGCCTGAGCCAATGAGGGCATTATTATTCAGATACATAGTGATACCTGCGAAATTGCCTCCGGGTTGAATAATTACTTGTACTTCATAGATTGCCAAATAGGTTCTTCCACCTTCTAGCAAAACGGTTGTTGGTGGTGTAAATGAGATTGCCGTACCATTAGAATGTACCACGGTATCTAGTGGAATTGCAGAATTTACAGAAACGATTGTTGGGGTAGTCTGAACAACATTTAAGCTGTTAGCTGTAGGAGGTGGACAAGAGCAAGGACAAGGTTTATGAATTTTTGAGTTCTTATCATTTTGATCATTCACAAATAATCAAGCTCCTTTTTGTGTATCTATTTTATTTTTAATGCGTTTGTAAAGATAAACCGAATTGTATTGGTGAGTCAGTTCTTAAAAATATTTGATATATTAGGGATCTCAAATTGTATTCAATACATATATATGAATGTTTTTTGAGAGCAGTACTGTAAATTAAAAACACAATAAAAGAGTTATTTTATACAGAAAAATAAAAGAACCCGCTGATGCTAAACGGATTCTTTTGTAACAGGAACACAAGGAACACCAGGAAGCTGGTCCAGAGCAACCCAGGTATTCACTTGGATGATATTACTATATGTAAATTGGATAAAACGGTTCATGGAAATGAAATTCTTATTTGGCATAAAAAATAGGAGTGCTTGACCAGAGCACTCCATGACGCTAACAACTATACCTATAAGAGTATATGAGTGCTGTAATTAAATATTCTTAATTCTTATTCAAACAAGAAAGAGCGCACGGAAAAGCGCTCTTTGATCAAGATCTATATGAAAAAGTATCGGCAATTAAATCTTATGTATGCTTTCAGTTTATGTGCAAGTTTAAAGAAAATTTTTATTTCATAACAAGCGAAAAGGGCACGCATATAAGCATGCTCTTTGACAAGAAAGGTAGATTTTTATGAGTGGAGAGTTTCCTCATACAATAGCATATGCTTGTCTAGTTAAAAGGTGACAAGTTTTTAATGAAAACATAAATGTTTGTTTGTAAAAAGTGTGACCGAAATAATATCAAAAATTTATTTTATACAACAAAGCAAGCTAGCCGAAATAGCTAACTGCCCTGTTGTACAATTTTAGAGGTTTCAATCAATACAGATATATGTTGTAACAAAAAGTTACATCTATAGTATAAACACATGTCAAAGTAATATGCATGAAAGAAAACGAAACAAAAATTTCATTTTGTTTTATTTTAAAACCAAAAAAGAGCACTTAATAAAGTGCTCTCGTGACGAGTCTCATTTTATAACGACTATTTTATAAAGAAAGGAGCTCAGCATAGTATATGTTAGTCCAGTTAATTGAGTGCTTCTTACAAATAAAGAGCAGCTAGCAAAAGCTAACTACTCGTTTCTCCAAGGGGGAGAGAAGTAGGCCATTAACATGAAGCTGTGCCAATTCATATCCTGTAAGTACTAAATTAATGACGGAGTAGATTGAGAATGGATGATCCGATTAAGGAGATAGTTGGCGCTTGGTTTGTTGCAGTAGGGACAATTATTGCTGCGATTGGGAGTACACCTTTAAAAAAATTGAACAGCGGATTAAGAAAAGACTTGAATGTATGGGGGAATGTATTACAGGCAACGGGGAATGGTCTGGAAGCTGATGGACAAGGAGAAATATCCCTTGAATTGATTGGGAACGAAATCCAATCAATTGGTAATGTAACGGTTCTAACAGGACTCATTATAGAATTTGAAGATGAAACACAGAAAAAATTAGTGATTGCAGGAAATTGGATACAAGCATTAGGTGGTGTTACATCAATAGGTGGGGAAATAGAGGAGAGTTCCAATATAGATGAATCTTATAACATTATCGGGAATTTGTTACAAGCGACTGGTAATTCATTACAGGCAATAGGTGGAATAGATGAATTGAAAGCTAGTCGGGATAAAGTAGAGAAAATTTCGGAAGGCGATGAGGAGGGTGGCCAGCTTATAGTGATTACGGGGAGTTGGGTCCAAGCGGTCGGTTCAGTAGTTTCATTAATCGGTCAAATAAGAGAAGAAATCCAAGAGATAGAGGAAAATAATTCATAGAAAACCTAATAAAATAATCCTTTTGTGAGGGAAAGGAATTTATAAAATAGGTACAATTCACATTTTAATTATTTTTGAATGTAATGGTATCAAATTAGTTAAAACGCCCGAAAATGGACAGTAAGGGTGTTTAAAGAGAAGGAGTGATGGGTTTGAATAAGATGAAGAAAAAGAAATTAAAAAAAGCAATCGCTCGTCGTACAAAGGCTGTACAAAAAGAAGAGCAAGAAAGACTAGATAAAGCTTGGAGAAATCTTTTTATACAGCCTAGCATCATGAAATAAATATAGTCCGGCTAGAAAACTAGAGGACACCAATTTTTAGAGCAGCAATCAAGCTGTTTTAAGAAATGGTGTCCTCTTTCTTATTTTGTAAGGGGGATGGAAAAATGAAAGCACTAAGAGATCAATTACGTAAATGGGAAAAACAAACTAAACAAGCAAAAAAGAAAAAAACAAAAGAGAATTTTAGCACGCGTGAAATTGAGGATTTAATGGGGATGCATAGACCTTGTTATGAGCGTAGACGTGGAGCGTTAAGGCAAAAGCAATAAAAAATAAAAAATAAAAGGAGTGGTCTGGAATGACGAAGCAATTATCTTTCTTACCAAAAATCGATAGAGCAGCAACACAAGAGAAAGTAGAGGGTATTCTTGAAAGTGTACGTATATATAAGCAATTTGGAATGATGCGTAAGGAAATGAAAGTCACTCCTTCTTATGAAAGGAGAGAGCATGGTCCTACACATGCAGTTGGCAAACCGTTAGAGGATGTAGCAATCTCTAATATGCAACAAAGTAAGCGGGAAGAATGGTTAGAGAAAATGGCATTTCGAGTGGAACAAGCATTAAGTCGATTCGGAAACAGTACAGCTGGAAAAAATCAGAGGGACATTATAGTTAAACGGTATTTAGAAGACGAAGATGTGTGCGATTATATGGTGTATAACGAAATTGGCATGAGTGAACGTACGTATCGACGTGTGAAAGCGAGAGCGTTTTATAAATTGGCCTTTGCTCTTAGATTAGAAGTTTATGAAACTGAAGAAACTGGAGGGAATGAATCATGAATTTTGTTCAGCCCATACGTGATTCAGAGCAAATACAACAAATCAAAGAATATTTGTAACTACTCAGCTTCTTCAAATAAAAAAACAGGCCAAATACATGTTTCCGATTCGAAAACATGAAAAGAAAATACTCCAATCAGAGAAAGAATCTATGCCAAATAGAGAAATTCTCTTATGAAGTCGTGTTATTCCAAGGAACCGTTCTAGTTTCTATGACTTGGTTTATCGCTTGTAAGACCGATTGTTTTTGTTTTTTCATGGTACTCATAAAGCTTCGTATCTGACAAAAAGATTCTGCGCCTTTCTTACTTCGGAAAGTCCCAGACACTTTCTGTTTTACTTTCGTCATCCGAATATCCCGTTCTGCTTGATTGTTATCAAATGGAATGGCTGGATGTTCTAAAAACGCTAGAATTCTGTCAGAATACTTGACGAAGCGATTCCATAAATTTTGAGAAGGCGTCTGCTTTCCTTTCTTCTTTTGTTTCGTGGAAAGAATCTGTTGTTCTTTCAATATGGATTGATACATAATAAACAGATTCTTTTGCGTCGCTTTTGGCATGGTACCTTCGGATTGCTTTTTCATCGTCAACGCTTGCGTTAGAAATTTCTGCATCTGTTGTGCCCATTGTTCTCCAGTACTATCTATAATTCCTTGTAAATCTCGTAAGAGATGGGCATTACATAAAACGTGACGACAATCTGTATACGCATCATACGATTTCCAACCATCATGCATCGCAATTCCAGAAAAAGATGGCAAGATTTCTCCAGCATCCATTGCTTCTTTTCCACGTTTTTGATGAATATGTTGCAATGTCACCTCCGGTGTACTGGCAGTATGTAACCATTGTGTTTTGTTTTCTACACGCATACCAGTTTCATCAAAATGGACAACAGGAGACTGCAGAATCTTTTCCTTTACTTCTTTTATGAATGGCTGCAATTGAGAAGCGAAAGCCTGTGTATGATTTACCAGGGTTCCTTCGCTTATAGAATGTCCAAAACAATCCTGAAAGAATTCTTTTGTTCGCTTCAAAGAAATGCATTGATAATGCGTTAAATAGGGAATCAGTCTTTTTATATTTGGACCATATTGAACAGGACGAGATACTGTCGAAGGAAATTGGGCTTCTTGGATAGAATGGCAATGTGGGCATTCTTTCTGTTCTACTTTATGTTCTGTCACTTCGATCTGAATAGGTGGTAAGTCATACACTTGGCGAATGCGATACCCTTTTACAGGCTCGTGGTTCAAGGAAGTATGACAACAAGTACAATATGTAGGAGAATGTGTAATCGTATGATCTGGAGTCGCTGTCAAACCAAGAGTATGTCCCTTGTGGCCCAACTGGCCACCCGTTTGACGATGAGACGGTTTGCGCAAACTTTTTGTAACGGGCTTACCCAAACCATCTGTAGAAGGTGGCTTATGACTATTTTTGGAGTTTTTTTTTGAAGCATTTTCTAGTTCTTGTATACGTTTTTCTAACTTAGAAAATGTTTCTTCGAATAAAGAAATAACAGCTTCAGGTCCTTTTTTATATGTATCTAAAATAATTTTTCGATCGACCATAAGATTCACCTCCCCTGTTTGATATACTCAGTATTTACAAATGGGAGGCATATGAAACTAGTAAAATTTAAAAAAGACACCGAAAGGTGGCTGAGTAGTTACGAATATTTAAAAGAAAAGAATGCACGTAACTATATTTTATTTGTAATGGGAATCAATACAGGGTTACGTATCAGTGATATTTTAAAACTAAAGGTTGGAGATTTAAAAGGTAGTCATATCTCAATGCGAGAAATGAAGACAGGTAAGCAGAAACGCATACAAATAACAGCAGCACTAAAGAGAGAGCTTCGATGGTTCAATGAAAACAGAGAAGATGATGAGTACCTATTAAAAAGTAGGCAGGGAAAAAATCGTCCAATCGGTCGTAGTATGGCATATAAGATACTAAGTGGAGCGGCAGCAGAGTTCGGATTAGATGAAATAGGAACGCATACGTTGAGAAAGACGTACGGGTATCACATGTACATGCAAACGAAAAACATAGCATTACTCATGGAGATATTCAATCACTCGTCAGAGAAGGTCACACTACGTTATATAGGTGTAAACCAAGATGCGATGGATAAAGCAATGACTAGGTTTAAAATCTAATCATTGCTTTTTTCTTTTTAAATCTATACAGTTACTCATAAATTTCGTACTGTGTAACTCAAAAGAGAAAGTGAAATGAAATCAATGATACCAAGGGATTTGGCGAAGGGGTCAGTTACACACAATTAAACATATGGGTAATTGGAAGGTATAAAATATGCACATGACGTATAAAAGTTATATAGAATGAATGAGAGGTGGAACAGATGATGTGTGAAGAGTTATTACAAGCATTGGTTCAATATCAAATGCAACAGAGAGAAAACCCTAATACATTAAGACTAAACCCAGATTATTATAGAATGATACTTGAGCAATTGGCATATCCAGAATGGCTAATTCAAAAAAAATCATGAATTTGGAACAAACATTTTTAGGAGCTTCAGTAGAATTAACAAATGAAATTAAAAAGTTTGAAATAAGTGGATAAAGAGTGGCAGAATCGTGACCACTTTTTGGCAGGAAAAGTGTCGGGTGTTTTGGAAGAAACGTGTTATATTTGTATGGTGAGAAGATTTGGAAAATGTAATTCATAAAAATTTCGTTAATCTTTTATCTAGACGGTTCATGATGAAAGTTTCTAGATTTGAAATCAACTGTCCATGATACAAGGGGAAAGGTATGCGTGATAAAATGGTGTAGAATAAGATTACACAGAAGAAAATAAGTATGGGTGCAAATTTCTATCTGAAAAACTGTTGCAACATAAGAAAAGGGCCTTTTACAGGCCCTTTTCTTATGTTGCAACAGTCGTAGT
This sequence comes from Bacillus sp. CPT56D-587-MTF, assembly GCF_058792335.1. Taxonomy (NCBI): domain Bacteria; kingdom Bacillati; phylum Bacillota; class Bacilli; order Caryophanales; family Bacillaceae; genus Bacillus; species Bacillus sp. CPT56D-587-MTF. Next base: position 314,507 of record NZ_JBYTEF010000001.1, read on the forward strand.
TGAATTAGGAGTGAATTGTACAATTTCTAGTACGATAGGTGTACCAGCTAATATAGTGTCAGTTACTGTTCCCGGAACGGCAATTGCTAATGAACCAACGCCTGTAGCTCCTGCTGTATAAGTTGAAATTCCTTCCATTTGCAATACGCCATTGACATATACGTTAAAATAACTATTGTCTGTAACCAAGGTTGGTAAAGTAGTTACAGATGCTCCAGTATCATCTAAAAAATCAGCTGCATCAATTGTTAAGGTACTGCCGCCTGTAATAGGTGCTGTTGTGACGTAAAAGAAACGAGAATCCGCTGGATCAATCGTAGTTGTAGTAGAACCAGCGACCGCGATTTTCATAAGTTGTAAAGCCATCGTATAACCTCCTTTTCTCGCAAAAATTGTTTTCGTTACAATATATGCTAGTCAAGGTATATTGTGATTACTAATACAGAGTAAGAAATTGGAGGGTAAGGGGTGTCCCAGGTATAGGTGCTGTTTCGGATAATAGAGTTAACTTTCCTGTTTCTACCGAATACGTATTTAAAGGTTGAATGACACCATTTACAAAGAAGTTGATATAAGATACAGCGCTCGGTGAAAGGATAGGAGAGCTATTATAGGCTGTTATGCCGTCAGAGTTTGTATAGACTAATTGATTTTGTTTTGCAAGAGCATGGTACATGACATTTTGAATAGCGTGATGTGTAGGGAAAATAATAGAAAGTGGCCGTTTTGGATTACAATTAGAATATTTAAATGTATTCTTCATAAGAATCATCCCCTTTCAGACAAGGATACAATATTGTATGAAAAAGCATGGAAAACATGTATATGTTAAATGGAAACAATGAAAGTTAATTATCATGCTATATGCATAAAATATGGTATAAAATATGGTATAAAAAAATTAAATTAACCAAATATAATTAGTTCGAATTCAGATTATGGAAATTATGATAGTGGTAGCCATGCATCTTTTTTTCATCCCATTCATAGTATGATGCAGGAAGTTCATTGGATAGTTCGTCAAGTTGCGAGTAAGTAGCCGAAGGACTATTTTTTACTTTAGGAGGAGTATGAAGGAGGGGAATAAAACCAACAACATGAAAGGTGGAATTGTTGAATTAAGAATGCAAGTTATTGGACTACAACAAACGATTGAAGAATGAATACAAAGAGTAACAATATTGGCGGATAGATTAGCAACGAAAGCTGATATAACTTATGTTCGAGGAATAGTCAAAGAATCTGTAGGAATTAAAAAGATTGAATATATCAAAGCGGTAGGAATGGATTGTAAGGTTGGTATTTCATTAGGCGGGAAAGTAGTAGCTGACTCTATAATTGAACACACAGCTGATCCCATCCAAGGTCGCTTGATTAAAGGAAGTGAGATAAATGAAATTAACTAAACAAGAACAAGCGGTTGTAATTGGTACATTCATTTCAATGTTAGGACAGGATCTTGTAAATGAGCGTATCGATAAACAGAAGTTAAAAAGTGCAATTCCAATCTTTAATGAGTTGGAAGATAACACAACACCAAAGCAAAAGAGAGAAGCAATGATTAGTTTACTTAATAAAGCGGTGGATGAATTCTTAAAACAATAGCCATAAAAAAGGAAAAGCGGTTCTGGTGCAAAGAAAGGATACGTTCCCAAGAAATAATGAGGATTCCTATTGGAATCATTCTTTACGCTGTTAATCCAAATAATTGATGAATAAATTCTTTTTGATTTTGAACAGACTGATCCCGTAAATCAACCTGTTCTTTTTTTATCATATGCATGGCTTCTACTCCTGCAAGTATACATGTAGCGGTGCCAAAAGATTTAAATCCTAACATAGAGCGTACACGTTTTTTAATGAATCGATGGTCTTGCTCCACTACGTTATTTAGATATTTTATCTGCCGAATTTGAGTGCCTAACGGCACTTTTTTCTCGCTCTTTAATTTAGTGATGGCAACTGGATAAGCAGGATTTTTATCAATTGTGATTGTACGAGGTTTTGAGACATGAAAAGACTGCAAAGCCTTTTTAAAGAATCGCTTTGCAGCCTTATGATTTCTAGTTTTACTGAGATAGAAGTCAATCGTATTTCCTTCAGAATCAACCGCACGGTATAAATACATCCATTGCCCTTTTACTTTTATATACGTTTCATCCACTCGCCATGAATCATTTGTTTGTTTAAGATGACGTCGGATCCGTTGATCCAGTTCCGGTCCGTATTGATGGACCCAGCGCATAATCGTTGTATGAGCTAAAGATAATCCTCTTTCTTCCATCATTTCCACCAAATCTCGAAAACTTAGATTGTACCGTAGGTACCAACGTACAGTTAATAAAATTATATCTGGTTGGTAATGCTTCCATTTAAACAAATTGTCCTTTTTCATACTGATCACATCCCTTTTGTAGAGTAATCGTATCAGTATGTCCAAAATTAGAAGATTACTTGCAATTAACCTAATTTTTTGCACCAGAACCCACAATTGTATATACCGTATAATCCAGTCACTTGTGTTAGCTCGAAAAATAGTGAAAGGAAAAAGGAAATGCAAATTGTTTGTAAGAAACTACGTCGGAAATAATAACGTAAGTAAATACCGAATGGAACAGTTAATAGAACATTAAATGCAACTTGTAAAAACGCAGACTCTTTTAATAAGTAGAAATAAGTAGCTGGTTTCGTTAAAACTGCCGATGTATGACTACTAATCTCTTGTATGAAATAAAATGGTGAGAGTTGCATGTGTTGTGTATTAGCTGGTTGTAGGCTACAAGTATCAAACGTTTGTGGTAACGGCAAAATAACAAGAAAATAGGCATTTAATAAGTAAAGTAATAATGAGTATAAAATAAATGAGCGCCATTTATTTAAATAACCGTATTTTCGATAATTAAATATTAAAAAAGGGATTAAAAGAAACATTGCTAAAAAGGGGAATAAAATAAATGCTGTTTTTACTGGAAATAAATATGCAGTCAAAGTAAAACTCCTTTCAATGAAAATTCGTTTATCATTATAGCGCTAAAAATATTTAAATACAAAGTTAAAATCTTTCGAAATAGAAATAATTACTAATTTTATAGGAATTAAGTTATAATAAATTTAATATGAGGATATTATGATTATGTAAGTTGAGAGAGGGTACAAGAGATGCGATATGAACTTTTTTCTGTAAGTGGGGATCATATTACGACTTTTGAAAGTGCATGGCGTTTTCAGGAGGGAGAACAGATTTTTGTTCATGATGATCAAACAAAAAGAAACTTTATTATTATTCGTCTGACGCATGATGTATTTCAACAAAATAAACATGTTATTCGTTTGTATTGTCAAGAGAAGAAAGTGTATGCATAAGAGAAGCCCTCTTACAGTATGAAAAGTAAGAGGGCTCTTTATCCCGCTATTTGTGGGAAGCACAATTGGTGAGGATTAAAGTTTCACTTTATCATTTTGCCCCTCGTAAGGAATAAAAAGAGAAGGGTTAATGCACATAGGTAGCATTTGATTTGGAAGAAAGTATATAGCCTTGTATTTTGTGCTTCAAAGTTACATGGCCTTCTCTTTGAGAAAGCCATGTATGGTAATCTTGTTGTGTTTTCCATAACAGACGAATCATATATTCTGCCTTATCATTTGTACGATGAACATGTGAAAACTCTATGTTAATACAACCGTTCGTTCCGGGAGAAGGATAATATTGTTTAAGCCCATAAAGAAGCTCACTTTCATATCCGTACTTAATATGAATGAGTTTAGTAACAATAAACATATAAACACCTCTTTTACGATAATAGTAGGAAAGATAGCTTTACTATAATAGTGAACTTAAATAATATCATACTATTCAGAAAATTCAAAGTAAATGATAGATTTTAACTTAATACAGGTGTAAAAAAGCGAGTCATTCTATTACACTAGATGACTCGCTTTCAATTTGTAAGTTTTACTTTATAAGAAAATAAGAGTAAGTACACCTACGATAATACAATAGAAAGAGAAATATTTTAAATTTCCTTTTGCCATAATGTTCATAAACCATTTTAGTGAAATATACGTCATGATAAATGTTGCGATGAATGCAACGACATATGGTACGAATAATGTGTCTAGATTTGGATCATTTGCAATGTCTGTAATGCTTAACAATAAGCCACCTAAGCTAACAGGAATGTATAGTAAGAATGAGAAGCGAAGAGCTGTTTCTTGCTTCATACCAAGTAACATTGCTGCTACGATTGTGGCACCAGATCGGCTTATTCCGGGAATCAGTGCGCAAGCTTGTGCTAATCCGACGATGATTGCATCTTTCATAGAAAGGTCGCCATCATTTTTACGACCGCGTAAATTTCTAATAATCCAAAGGCCGACAGCAGTAATAAGAAGGGAAATCCCAACCATCTTCACACCTTTTAAGTACTGATCGATGTAATCTTTAAATAAAACACCAATAACACCTGCTGGAATGGTTGCAATAACAAGATAAATAATAAAGAAGAAATCTGATTTTGCGTCTTCTGCTCTTGTAAATATATAAGAGAGACCATTCTTCGTTAGACGAATTAAATCATTTCTATAAATAAGTAATACAGCTAATAATGAAGCTGAATTAACAAGTAGTTCGAAGCTAAACCCTTCTATTTTTAGTCCTAGCAAATGTTGTGCTAAAACGAGATGACCACTTGAAGAAATCGGAATTGGTTCTGTTAGTCCTTGGAACAGACCGAGAATTAAATATTTTAAAACGTAGTAAAATTGTTCCATAATAACCTCCTTGTTTATTAGTTGAAAGAAACAACTTTTCCATTATAACAAAGATATGGATGAATATTGAAAAGAAATAAATATTCGAAATAAAATAAAAATCCCTCATAGCAGTATAAGGGATTTTTATTTTTAATTAAGAATTTACTGTTCCTTGAAGACTTTTAGACAATTGAACATCGACTTTTTCAGCATCATGAATATGATTCATAATAGTAGTATTTAATTTTTGGAACATTTGTTGTGTGTTAGCGAATTCTCGTAATATGTCATCATTACAAGATTTTTGGTTTTCAATAGCCTTAATAACATTTGTAGCACCATTTTGTAACGTTTGAATCATAACTAAAATATTTTCAATTCTAGCGTTTGTATCGGCGCTCATTTCTACACCTTCATCGACTAAATGTAAATTATCTTTTGTGTTATCGTATGCTTTTTCAATTTCTTCTTGAATTTTTTTCGTTAAGTTGCCTATGTTTTTTGTACTTTCTGCTGTACTTTCTGCTAGTTTTCTTACTTCATTGGCAACGACAGCGAATCCTTTACCGTGTTCTCCAGCACGTGCGGCTTCAATACTCGCATTTAAAGCAAGTAAATTTGTTTGTGCTGCAATGTTTTGAATGACTTCTACAATTTGCTCGATTTCCTTTGAGCGTTCGCTTAGATGATTCATACTATTAGACGTGCGTTGGGATTGTTCACCTAATTTATTAATTACAATAAGTAAGCGGTGAACGGATTCTTTTCCTTCATTAGAGCAGTCAATAATTTCTGCAATAGACTGAATTAAGCTTTGTTCCTTTTGCAACATTTCATTATTTAACTCATTGGAATGTGTCGTACGTGTTGAAACATTTTCGAAACATGAACTTAATTGTTGAACTAAATTTTGAAGTGTATTGTGTTGGTTATTTACAAGTTGATGCTCTTGGACAACGCTTTGTACACGATCGTGGATAGTAGAAATAGTCTCTTGTTTTTCAATATCTTTTTGTTTTAATTCTGCTTCTAATTCTTGTATACGCTCTTCTAATTGAGCAATTGTATGTTGGAGTGATTTTTTTTGAGTAAACATGTATTTATTTCAACCGCCTTCGAAAGTTATATTTTCTCTATATTTGGATTTTAGCATCTTTTGTATTTTTTAAATATAGGAATTGTTAAATATTTAAGAATCTATTACATTTTATTCATAATTCTCTTTTTTTCGTCACGAAAAATAAACTGTATTTAATCGTTTTGTAAACAAACTGTAAAATAAATCATGTATAACTGTATAAGAAGGGAGTCGGATTATGAACTATTTTAAGCGAATCAGCTGTCTAGTATTAGCAGGAATTATCGGTCTTTCTAGTACAGTCGCTGTTAAAGCAGAGTCAAACGACGAGAAACTTAACAACATGCAACAGCAATTGCAACAAAACGATGCAGAAATGCAAAAGAAAGAGCAAGAGAAGCAAGCTGTTAGTAAAGAAATTAAAGGTATCGAAAACGAACTACATAATTTAAATAATACAATTGCAAAAAATAAAGAGGATCAAGCTGCTATTCAACGTAAAATCGATGAAACACATAAGCAGATTGAACAAAAAAAGGAAGAAATTGTCGTTTTAGAGGATAAAGTCCTTGCTCGTAAAGATATTATGAGAAAACGTATGGTTTCTGTTCAAAACAGCTCAAATACAAGTTTAGTAGTAGAAGTTGTAGTAGAGTCAAAAAACTTTGCAGACTTCTTACAACGTATGAACGCAGTTTCTACTATTCTAGAAGCTGATAAAGAAATTTTACGTCTACAAGAACAAGATCTTCGTCAAATTGAAGAAGATAAGAAAACAATTGACGAAAAAGAAGCATCTTTAGTAGTAGACAAACAAAAATTAGCAAAAGCGCAAGCTGAACTGCAAGATAACTTGAAAAAACGTCAAGATAACTTACAAACAGTTCAAGCTAAATATAATGAGGTTGCAAGTCAACTTAATTTAGCAGCGGAAGAAAAAGCTAAAATTGAATCAAATATGAAGGCAGTACAAGAAACAATTGCTCGTGAACAAGAAGCAGCAAGAATTGCGGCGGAAGAGCGTGCAAAAGCAGAAGCGGCTGCAAAAGCAGAGCAAGAAGCTTTAGCGAAAGCACAAGCGGAAATTGCTGAAAAGCAAAAGCAAGAAAAAGCTAATAAACCAGCTGAACCAGTTGCTAATAATAATTCGAAGGTAGAACCTGCAAAACCTGCACAACCTGAACCATCTTCTAAGCCAACTGCTGGTGGGAAAGAACTTTATGTACATGCAACAGCTTATACAGCAGATCCAGGTGAAAATGGCTATGCACCAGGTCAACAAGTATATTCTGCATGGGGAGGCTATAATCTAACTGCAAACCCAGGAATGAAGTTGATTGCGGTGGACCCATCTGTTATCCCATTAGGTTCTCGTGTATATGTTGAAGGATACGGAGAAGCAATTGCAGCAGATACTGGTGGCGCGATTAAAGGTCACAAAATTGATGTTTTAATGCCAGATAAAGCTTCGTCTAGTAAGTGGGGCAGAAAAAATGTTAAGCTTACAATTTTAAACTAAAACGTAATCCAACTTTACAATACGTAAAGTTGGATTTTTTTGTAAGAATAATGTTAAGTTGGGTTTACATTTTGTTAAGGATAGCATACAATGATGGTGAGAGGTGGTAAATTTGACCATTTTAAACAGAGTAAAAGAATTAAGAGCTCGTTTTAACTTTACACAAAGCGTATTAGCAGAAAAGGTTGGAGTAACGAGACAAACAATTGCAGCAATTGAAAAAGGGGATTACGTTCCTTCGTTGTTATTAGCACTTACGATTTGTGATGTGTTTCAGTTAAAGATGGAAGATGTGTTTGTTTTAAATAAGGAGGGGGAAGAGGATGAATAGAATTGTTTTTTCTTATATTATAAACGTGCTTTATACTGCTTTAGCATGCTGGACACTTGTTGAATTTTATAGTGTCATTACAGAGTTAGCAGATATAATTAAAAACGAGAAATTCCCGTTTGAAGTAGCGGTTAATGGAGTACCATTCATTTTATTATTTATTGGAGCAATTATAGTTACAATTTTTTATAGAATTCAAAAGAAAAAATATAAGAATTTATCTTTTTGGATGTATCCATTATTATTTCCACTAGAAGATGAACGTGAAAAAGCGATTACGGATAAAGCTTGCCGAACAACATTTGTATCGTTATGGTTTGTGTTACCTTGTGCAGTTGGATTTTTAACTTTTTCGCCTATTATTAATGAATATCTTCCTGGATACCCATTATATATTCTATTTTCGATTTTCTTTATTCAAATGACAGTATTTCACGTATCACTATACAGAAATAAATTAGCTTAAAAAGAAACCTTCTTGCACCGGCAAGAAGGTTTCTTTTTAGCTAATACTTGTACATATGGCGATATTATTTTATCATTTTATATAGAGTAAGATTTTGTAAGGGAAAGGAATTGTATATGAATAAGCAAAGAATTTATAGTATAGTAGCAATCCTTCTATTTGTTGTAGGTGGCGTGTTAATTGGAAAGCCATTTTATGATGGATATCAGGCTGAAAAGAAACAGACTGAAAATGTGCAGGCTGTTCAAAAGATGGATTATGAAAAGCATGAGACGGAATTTGTAGATGCTTCCAAAATTAATCAACCAGACTTGGCGGAAGTAGCGAATGCATCATTAGATAAGAAACAAGTAATTGGTCGTATTTCGATTCCAAGTGTTTCAGTAGAACTGCCTGTTTTGAAAGCTTCTACTGAAAAAAACTTATTATCAGGTGCAGCGACAGTAAAAGAGAATCAAGTTATGGGAAAAGGGAATTACGCACTAGCAGGACATAACATGTCTAAAAAAGGTGTTTTATTTAGTGATATAGCTTCTTTGAAAAAAGGCGATAAAATTTATTTGTATGACAATGAAAATGAATATGAGTATGCGGTTACTGGTGTATCTGAAGTAACTCCTGATAAGTGGGAAGTTGTAGAGAATCATGGGAAAGATGAGATAACACTTATTACATGTGTATCTGTAAAGGATAATTCTAAGCGTTATGTTGTTGCTGGTGATTTAGTAGGAACGAAGGCGAAGAAGTAAAAAAAGAAGGTGAACTCTTTAAAGAGTTCACCTTCTTTTTTACTAATGTTGAGAAATTATAGAATATTTTGGTTGATATTTAAGTATTCTTCTATTTATGTATAATAAAGTTAGAATTCTACATTTTGGGAGGAACAAGAGTGAGACAACAGGTGAAGAAACTTCTTTTAACAACGAGTATAGCGTTATTGGTAGCTCCAATTTCAGCTTATGCGCATCCAGGGCGTACAGATGCTAATGGCGGACATACGTGTCGTACAAATTGTGAGAAATGGGGATTACAGTACGGGGAATATCATTATCACAATAAACCAGCTTCTAGTAGTGGTGCAACGAGCCCAGCTCCTAGCCAGAATAATAATAGTGCTGTAGAAGCTGAGAGACAAGCAGAAGCACAGCGCAATACTGAGGCTGAAAAACAACGTAATGCAGAAGCACAGCGTAAAGCTGAAGAAGAGAGACAACGTGTAGCCGAGGAACAAAGAAAAGCTGAAGAGGCACGTAAACAAGAGGAAGCGCAGCGCCAAGCTGATATGGAAAAAGGTCAACTTGAAGGTCAAAAGAATGGAGAAACTGATTTTAAAGCAGGAAAAAATGATGCAGAAGTGCATGTAGCTGGAAAATCTGATGCATATAAACAAGCGTTTAAAGCGACTTATGCAGCCGCATGGTCTTTAGAAGAGCAGAAGAAAACGCATTTTGAAAAAGGAAAAGAACAAGGTTTAGCGCAAGAGACGATGGACGATAGTCAAGTTGCTCCAGAGTTTAAGGTAAACTTTGCAGACGGGTTCAAAGTAGGGAATAAAGAAAGAGTAGAAAAAATTGAAAAAGAGCAAGCTGAATTAGGGGAAAAGACAGGGAAAGAATTAGCTGAAAAGAATCCTGGAAATAGAGAGAAAGAAGTATACGTGAAGGCATATGAAACAGCGTATGAAAAAGGCTATAAATCTACAAAAAAGGCAGTAGAAAAAGCTGGCTATAAGTATGCATTTGAAAACTATGAGTAACTACTCAGCTTCTTCAAATAAAAAAACAGGCCAAATACATGTTTCCGATTCGAAAACATGAAAAGAAAATACTCCAATCAGAGAAAGAATCTATGCCAAATAGAGAAATTCTCTTATGAAGTCGTGTTATTCCAAGGAACCGTTCTAGTTTCTATGACTTGGTTTATCGCTTGTAAGACCGATTGTTTTTGTTTTTTCATGGTACTCATAAAGCTTCGTATCTGACAAAAAGATTCTGCGCCTTTCTTACTTCGGAAAGTCCCAGACACTTTCTGTTTTACTTTCGTCATCCGAATATCCCGTTCTGCTTGATTGTTATCAAATGGAATGGCTGGATGTTCTAAAAACGCTAGAATTCTGTCAGAATACTTGACGAAGCGATTCCATAAATTTTGAGAAGGCGTCTGCTTTCCTTTCTTCTTTTGTTTCGTGGAAAGAATCTGTTGTTCTTTCAATATGGATTGATACATAATAAACAGATTCTTTTGCGTCGCTTTTGGCATGGTACCTTCGGATTGCTTTTTCATCGTCAACGCTTGCGTTAGAAATTTCTGCATCTGTTGTGCCCATTGTTCTCCAGTACTATCTATAATTCCTTGTAAATCTCGTAAGAGATGGGCATTACATAAAACGTGACGACAATCTGTATACGCATCATACGATTTCCAACCATCATGCATCGCAATTCCAGAAAAAGATGGCAAGATTTCTCCAGCATCCATTGCTTCTTTTCCACGTTTTTGATGAATATGTTGCAATGTCACCTCCGGTGTACTGGCAGTATGTAACCATTGTGTTTTGTTTTCTACACGCATACCAGTTTCATCAAAATGGACAACAGGAGACTGCAGAATCTTTTCCTTTACTTCTTTTATGAATGGCTGCAATTGAGAAGCGAAAGCCTGTGTATGATTTACCAGGGTTCCTTCGCTTATAGAATGTCCAAAACAATCCTGAAAGAATTCTTTTGTTCGCTTCAAAGAAATGCATTGATAATGCGTTAAATAGGGAATCAGTCTTTTTATATTTGGACCATATTGAACAGGACGAGATACTGTCGAAGGAAATTGGGCTTCTTGGATAGAATGGCAATGTGGGCATTCTTTCTGTTCTACTTTATGTTCTGTCACTTCGATCTGAATAGGTGGTAAGTCATACACTTGGCGAATGCGATACCCTTTTACAGGCTCGTGGTTCAAGGAAGTATGACAACAAGTACAATATGTAGGAGAATGTGTAATCGTATGATCTGGAGTCGCTGTCAAACCAAGAGTATGTCCCTTGTGGCCCAACTGGCCACCCGTTTGACGATGAGACGGTTTGCGCAAACTTTTTGTAACGGGCTTACCCAAACCATCTGTAGAAGGTGGCTTATGACTATTTTTGGAGTTTTTTTTTGAAGCATTTTCTAGTTCTTGTATACGTTTTTCTAACTTAGAAAATGTTTCTTCAAATAAAGAAATAACAGCTTCAGGTCCTTTTTTATATGTATCTAAAATAATTTTTCGATCGACCATAAGATTCACCTCCCCTGTTTGATATACTCAGTATTTACAAATGGGAGGCATATGAAACTAGTAAAATTTAAAAAAGACACCGAAAGGTGGCTGAGTAGTTACAACTATGATTTAAAAGTTCCTGCTAAGTATGAAAGAAATGAATTGTTAAAGAAATGGTTTACTGAAGGATTTAAATCGAATAAAAAAGCAGCGGAAATTCGAGAAGAAGGGTATAAAAAGGGAGACAGCTGGTTCTCATTCTTCTATAAGAGTTTCGTACCAAGTGAATATAAAGAACATAAAGAGCTGTACGAACAAGCAATCGAAAAAGGTAAAACAGCATAAAAAAAGATGAGGAGAAATTCCTCATCTTTTTTTATCCATCCATTTCACTAATTTCTTAGAAATTAATAATAAAACACAACCTAGTACAATTGCCACAGCGCCAATAACTGTGAATACTTCAGCGTATCCAAGTGAAGTTGTGAAGCTTGCAAGTTGTCCGCCTAAAATGTTGGCGATACCTGAACTTGCTAGCCATACACCCATTAGTAAAGATGCTAATTTTACCGGAGCAAGCGCACTAACCATTGATAGTCCGACAGGTGATAAGAATAGCTCACCTAACGTATGGAAAAGATACGTAAAGACGATAAACAGTAAGTTTGCTTTTTCTGTAATGTTATGTTCATCACTACCTGTTTTTAATGTAGCGATAACGAGAATGATATAACCAATACCGAGCAAAATCATACCAAGTCCCATTTTAGTTGGGATTTTTAAATCACCCTGCTTGCGAGTTGCAAGTTTTGCCCATAATGCAGAAATGACTGGAGCAAGTAAAATAATAAATAATGGATTGACCGATTGGAACCAAGATGTTGGAACTTCCCATCCGAACACAGAGCGGTCTACAAATTTGTTTGTATATAATGTTAATGAGCTACCAGCTTGTTCAAAGCCAGCCCAGAAGAAGACAACGAAGCATGTTAAAATGACGATAACTGCGGTACGTTGTTTTTCTTTTTTTGTTAATGGTGTATCTCCTACTGATGGTTGTCCAGCAGCTGTTTGTAAATCGCGAGTTGGTTTTTTACCGATATTACCAAGGAAGCGATTTGATAGTGTTGTAAATAAAATTTGTCCAATGATCATTCCGATTGAAGCGGCTAAGAAACCGTAACGGAATCCGTAATGTACAACGCCATCAACTGTTGTTTTGAATAAATTTTCTGATAAAAATCCGCAAACGAGTGGAGCTAAAAATGAACCGACGTTAATACCCATATAGAAAATGGTAAATGCACTATCACGTTTTGGATCGTTCTCTTCGTATAATTCTCCAACCAGTGTAGAGATGTTCGGTTTGAAGAATCCGTTACCGATAATAATAAGCGCTAATCCGAGGTATAGGCCTAATTGGTTTTGCAAGGCAAATAGTGTAAGGTTACCGATTGCCATTGTTATACCACCAATTGTGATTGCTTTTCGTCTACCTAGAAAACGGTCTGTTAAGTATCCACCAATCATTGGTGTGAAATAACAGGCTCCAGTATAAAATCCGTAAATAGAGAGTGCCCATGCGGGACTAAACCCAAGACCACCGCTTACTAAAGCTGTCGTTAAATATAATGTTAATAATCCTCGTAATCCATAGTAACTAAATCTTTCCCACATTTCTGTAAAGAAGAGTAAGTATAAACCTGGAGGATGTTTCTTTTTTCTTTGTTGTTCTCTTTCTAGTTGTATCGCTGATTCCATGTTATTTTCCTCCTGACACAAACAAAAACAAAGTTAATAATTTTGTACATTTAATATTTTACTTTATTAACTATTATAAGTCAATAAAGGTTGATTTTTCAGAAGAAATTGGAAAAGAGGAATAGCTATAGAATGGGTGTTTCTTTTGTGATAGACTATGGACTATGTTTTCTTTGTAAGGAAGCGGGTTATTGTACTTTTTTATATGTGAAATTGATTTCATAAAAGATGAAATTAAAGAAGGAGAAAGAAATGAAATTGTTACAGAAAAAAGAAATTTTACTTATTAGCCTTATGTTATTCTCTATGTTCTTTGGAGCAGGGAATCTGATATTTCCACCTTTCCTTGGGTATGAAGCAGGAGAACATGTTTGGATTTCATTAGTAGGGTTTATTATATCAGCAACAGGTCTTCCTATATTAGGTGTTATCTCTATTGCAAAAGCAGGAAGTTTTCAAACGTTAGCGGGTAGGGTTCATTCTTCATTTGCAATTATTTTTCCATGTATCGTGTATGTATTTATTGGACCTGGGCTTGGTATACCCCGTGCGGGAAGTTTAGCTTTTGAAATGGGGCCAGGTCAGTTATTCCCTGAAGCAGGAAACGGATTATTATTGTTTTACACAGTTATTTTCTTTAGTATTGTTTACTGGTTAAGTTTATCCCCATCTAAATTAATGGGGTTGTTTGGAAAAGTCTTGACGCCGTTATTATTATGTATGATTGCACTCATTTTTATAAAGAGTATGTTTACAACAGTAGGAGATATGAAAGAACCAATAGGGAACTATGGCCAAGCTCCTATGTTTCAAGGGTTTTTAGATGGATATTTAACAATGGATGCGTTAGCTGCTTTAATCTTTGGAATTGTTATTGCAAATGCATTACGTGCAAAGGGTATTGAAGATGATAAAGGTTTAGCGAAATATATGAGTATTGCTGGAATTGGGGCAGGACTATTATTATCTATTATTTATGTCATCCTTGGATATGTGGGGGCAATTAGTGGCTCATTAGGAACATTTGATAACGGTGCGAAAGTGTTAGCACAAGTTATGATTACATTATTTGGACAGGGCGGAGTCGTTTTATTAGGTCTTATTTTTACTATCGCGTGTTTATGTGTTTCAATTGGACTTGTTACGTCTTGTAGTCAATTTTTTGCGAGTGCATTTCCGAAAGTATCTTATAAATTGTGGGCATTTATAGTAAGCGTTGTTAGTATGATTTTAGCTAATTTAGGGTTAACGCAAATTTTAAAAGTATCAGTACCAATTCTTGGATTTATTTATCCAATTGCGTTAACGCTTATTATTCTAGGGTTATTCCATCAGTATATTGGAAAGTATGCATACGTATATGCAGTAACTGTTTTGGTTGTAGCGATATTTAGTGCAATTGACATTTTAAATAAAAATGTAATGATGAATCAGTGGACGTCAGCATTAAAATACATCCCGTTTTATACAGAAGGTGTTGGGTGGATTGTTCCAGCTATTGTAGGCATGTATCTGGGTTTTATCGTTAGCATTTTTCTAAATAAGAATAAATGAGTAAAAAGGTGTTTTCCTATTTTGGGAAGACACCTTTCTTTTTTTGGAAAAATACTATTGAAAATGAATAGACTAAGAGTATGATAAAGATAATTGGTAATATATAGGTTCAATGAGAGTTACGAATAAGGGGGGAGCGTATGAAGAAGGATTTGGATAAGAAAATAGAAGCACTCGAAACGGCAATTGAAACAATTCAAGAAGCACTTGCTGAATTAAAAGTAAAGCAGAGGGAAATAGAAGTAGAAAACGCTCAGCAACATGTTAGTAAGAACAAGAAAGAATATATTGAAACGGTAATGGAGGAAAAGCCAAAAGAAGAAATAGTTAAGATAAAAGAGCCTTTGCAAGAACCTGAGTTAAAACAAGTAGATATATCGGCTTTTAAACCAGAGCCATTTAATATTATTAAGTTTTGTCAGACGTGGTTACCGCGTGTATTTGTCGGTATTATGTTGCTTGGAGTGATCTGGTTATTTAAAGCAGGGGTAGATGCTGGTTTATTAACACCAGCGATACGAATTGTGTTTGGTATCGCATTATCTATCGGGTTGTATTATATAGGAGATATTCAAATTAAAAGAGAGCGGCAAGCGTTAGGATTAGTATTAGCTGGAGGAAGTATTACCGGGATTGTTCTAACGACGTTTGTAGCACATTATTTATATGGATTTATTCCGGCAAGTGTCGCGTTTCTCTGTAATATTGCATGGGTTATTTTAGGGATTTATTTAGCGAAAAGATATCAATCGGAATATCTCACTATTTTCGTAGCGGTCGGTGCGTTCTTCGTACCATTCTTGTTAAATAGTACGACTCCTAATCCTTATATTTTCTTTGGATATGAGACAGTATTAACACTTAGTTTATTATGGTATGCGTTGAAAAATCGTTATAAATACTTATATATGATTTCTTACGCTGTTGCTGCCATTGTCCTTTTCGTTTTCTTTGCTGTTATGTCAATGTTAGTAGAGAACTTGCAAATACAGTTAACGATTGTATATGGTTTGATTCATTTACTATTATTTTGGCATATGTTTACGGAGAGAAGTTTTATACTAGAACCACGTTTGGCGATATTTAGTGCGAATGCAGTGTTCTTTATACTAGCTATTTCAAAAATACCTGATTTTACAACATGGGGATTAATTATTAGTGCACTCGTGCATGCCGCTATGTTCGTATGTGAATATAGGAAAAATAGACATTCTACATTTACAAATCTCTTATTTGGTTTCGCAATGGGAGCATTTAGTTTAGCAATTTTATATGAGTATAGTTTAGTGAATGCAGCGATTGTACTATTGTTACAAGGTTTCCTCGGCATGGTCACTTCTATTAAAGTAAAACAACAGATAAAATTGTATGTTAGTGCGACGGTTTACGCAATTGGAATGATACAGACTATTTTTAGCCCGTTTGATCAATTTATTTCGGCAGGCTTTGTTGCTCATCTTATTTTAATAGGAACGTTCTATTATTGCATGAGAGAAGCGAAAGAAGTATTAGCGAGCTTCGGCAAATATATGTATTCTATAGTGCTCTATTGGTTTATGATAATTGTATTTATTACAATTACGAGAATCGGTGAAGTTTTATCTGCAGATGGAAGCGTAATTAGTGTATCAGTATCGTTATTATGGATGGTATATGCATTATTTGCGGTTTGGTTTGGAAGAAATAGAAATATGGATGAAATATTATATGCTGGTTTAGTCGTTTTAGTCGTAACGGTAGGGAAGTTATTCTTACTTGACTTACCAGAGGTATCGATGATGATTAGGGCAGTGTTATTCCTAATCGTCGGTAGTATAGGTATCGTTATTTCAAGAATGTTTTTCTCGAAGGAAGAGAAGTGAGAAGAAGGCAATCCATGTATGGATTGCCTCAGAGTGTTGGGAAACCCTTTAGGGTTCCCAACACTCTGGAATCTTTTTTGATTTTAGCGAATAAAAACAACATAAAATAATAGAATTTTAAAAAATAGCCCTCCACCTGACCCTTTTTGGTCAGGTGGAGGGCTATTTTTTTCATGTTTTGACAAGCTGCGGTGAGATAAGCTTGCATTTGGACAGACTTCAGCCCTCGAAACCGGGCATAGCGGTAGCCATGTAGTTCTTTGGCGTCTGCAAAGCTTCGCTCTATAGTGGAACAGCGTACTTTATACAACCTTTTCCCTGTAGCTGTTAGCTTGTTTTTTCTAGCAATATCCTTATATTTCTCCCACACATGATGAGTGATAACTTTTTGTTTTTGTTTCTTTGAAAAGCACACCTCACGTAACGGACAAACAGCGCAGTCTTCTGGATTCGATTTGTATTGACGGTATCCTTCACGATCAGTTGTTACATATTCTAGAATACATCCCATCGGACAAGCGAAAACATTCATTTCTTCTACATATTTAAATTGGCTTTTCGGTACTTCTTTATTCCGTTTTCCAAATCGGCGATACCCCATCACCATAAATATATTCCGTTCTGATAGTTTCTTACAGATATATCCTGTAAAATAGCCAGCATCAAGGGCAACAGCTTCTACTTTGAAGTCGAATTTATCAATCTGAGCTTGGAGGCGTGCTAAATACGGCTCGGAATCTGCCATATTTCCAGCCGTTACATAGGTATCTGTAATAATATTGTACTTCGCATCAGTCGTACGATGATCCAAGAAATGAAAACCATTTGGTTTTCCATCTCTCATTAAAAATCCACTATCTGGATCCGTTGTACTTATACGAGTTTTTTTGGTAGGGGTATCACTTTCCTTTCTAGGTTTTAATTCTTTTTTCCATGTACCTCACGATCTTCGATTACCGCAGCTTCTAGCTCGTCTATATAAAACTTTGCTTTTTCTTTTTTATATTTATGTACAAATTTATTTTTATTGGCATTGGCCTTAATATGTGTAGAATCTGTCATCAGTGCACGTCCTCCTACCATCCGGTGCTCCGTCGCTTGTCTCACAATCTCATCAAAAATTTCTTCGAAAATATTTGTATGAATAAAACGAGTACGACGATTCCAACTGATTGTAGAGTGATCCGGAATAGTATCCGATAGAGAAAACCCTAAAAACCAACGGTAGGCAATATTCGTTTTAATTTCCTTTTCCAATTGACGCTCAGAACGAATACCGTAAAAATATCCAATAAACATCATCTTAAATAAAACAATAGGATGAATGGACGGGCGTCCATTGTTTTCACAGTAATAAGGGCGTAACTTCTCTTCAATAAAATCAAAACTAATTGTCGCTTCAATTGCACGAAGGAAATGATCTTGTGGAACCAACTCTTCTACAGAAACAGATACACGCTCATCACGATGATTTTTTAAAGCACCCATCATAAAAAATCTCTCCTTTTCCTCTTTTTTATCAGTGTTGACACATAAAAAGAGGTTCAGACACAAAAACAGGCTGTGGAGAAGACTTTCTCCACAGCCTGAGGCAATCCATGTATGGATTGCCTTTTTTATTATTTCTTATTAATCGTTACGGTTTCATTATATTTCGTTGTTGTATTTTGGCGTAGACGAAGCGTTGCTTGTCCAGTTGTATTTGAATCAATCTGTACATTTACAACTTTCTCAGCAGAGCCTAAGCTGTTTGTTGTGAAAGAAAATGCACTACTATATCCGAAAGTAGATGGGCAAGTGCCGTTTGCATTTTGTACTTTAGCCACTTGTGTTCCACCAGTAGTGAAGATACCTAAAGAATAGTTGTTATACGTTGTATTAGGTAGTAAGTTATTTACTTGAATCTTCATTTGGAAAATTTCATTGTTTGGTAGAATGCTAGGGTGTGTAACGACGTAGTCGCTTGTTGTTACCGCACCGTTATAACCGTATGAACCTGGTTTAAAAGTATTTGTATTAAACCATTGATAACCTGCATTTGGTGCACTCCAAGGTTCAGGTTGTGGTTCTGTTGATAAGCTTGGCTGTTCAAATGTTTGTAGAGCTGTAGGTGAATCAAGTTGTAAACCATTTACTTGATCTAAACTTGTAAATGTCTCTTTATTTGATAACCAATTTACGATGTTTTCTAATAAAATCGCATCGTTTTCTTCTTTATAACCATCGTAAGTTTTCTTTGTTTGGCCAGAATCTTCACGAACGTATTTTGGCGTAGCATCTTCAACAGGAGAAGAGTCACCAATAAAGGCAGCTTTTCCAAGTCCTACTTTTGCGATAGCAGCATATGGGCCTTCTGCAATACCACCGCCATTATAAACGCCACTATCAACAGCGTTATTCCATTTTGATGGATTTTCTGGAAGGTAAACAAGTCCTTTTGCTAGTTTTGGGTTTGTAATTGCTAGAGTAGAACCAGCATGCATTGCTACAGACGAAACACCTTTTGTAATTCCGAAAGATTGTTCAGGCGATACAATTGTTTTCGCTGAAACATCACCAAGTGCATTGTAGCGGAAGCGAATACCGAAGTTGTCAGAGAGCCAATCAGAGCTTTCTACTCCTTGCATAGCTTGTGAATTAGCTTCTTCATTAGACATTCCTTTTGCTGGATTATCCCAAGCACCGCGTCTATATCCATTAAATACTTCAGAAGAGTCCCAGCGATTTTTATTACGATCTGCATTGTAATGATCAGCAATAAAGAAGATACTACCACCATTTTTTACATATTGTAACATAGCGTCCTGCTCAGATTTTTTGTAAGGAATATTAGCTTCTGGAACGATAAATACATTGTAATCTTTTAAGTCTTCGTACGTAATAGGTGTTGATTTACGAAGTTCCTTTACGTGATATCCGTTTTTTGCAATGCCGTTTCCGAAGTCAGAAAAGCCGCCGTCAATAACCCAGTCAGCTGTCCCAGCAGTTTGACCGTGTGTATTATCGAATAATACTTTCTTCCCATTGTTTTGATTTACAACTTTTGCAGCAATTTCAGGAGCTGGGTCTACAGAGCTTTCGGCATAAGTAGACGATATGAACGAGGTCCCTATACTTAGTGTAATTGCTGTTGCTAAAGAAAATGTAATCCATTTTTTATTCTTCATAGAAGAATCCCCCTAATAATAAATATATGTGCTTTAATAATGTAATTTATTTTTCTGTAAAAATAAAGACGGAAAACATAAAAAATATTAAAAAATTGTAAAAATACCGTGAATTTTGTTGAGAAATATTTATATAGATATAAAAACATCCCTTCCAAGTAATAAGGAAGGGATGTTTTGCTTAACTAATTTTTGAGTTAGGTGTTTCATCAATCTTATGAAACCCTTTCATGTAATATACGATTGCTAAGCCGATAAGCCAAATTGGGCCGACAATCAATGCAATTCGTGTATCTTCTGAATACGCCATTATACCTAATACTAATACAAGGAAAACGAGTGAGAAATATGAGCTTAATGGGTATAAAGGCATTTTATACGATAACTTTTGTTTATTTTGAGTAGGCAAGCTTTTACGGAATTTAATTTGAGCGACTAATATAATTCCCCAAGTCCAAATTGCACCGAAAGTTGAAATGCTAGTAAGCCATGTAAATACCTTTGCAGGTACGAGATAGTTTAATATAACACCAATTAGTAAAACGATAGCAGTTGCTACAATTCCTTGGCTTGGAATGCCATTTTTATTTAAACGACCAAATCTTTCAGGAGCTTTTTTCTGCTGAGCTAATGTATATAGCATACGGCCTGTACTAAATAAACCACCGTTACAAGAAGAAAGAGCTGCTGTTAATACGACAAAGTTAATAATACCTGCTGCTTTTGCGATACCAATTTGTTGGAATGTTAATACGAATGGACTGCCTTTCTCACCAAGTTCGTTCCATGGATAAATTGCCATCATAACGAATAATGCCCCAACGTAAAAGAGTAGAATTCTCCAAAATACGTTATCGATTGCCTTTGCGAGTGTTTTCTTCGGATTTTGAGCCTCACCGGCTGTAACACCGATTAATTCAACGCCTAAATAAGCGAATAGTACCATCTGCATGGAGAGTAGTAACCCAGAAAATCCATTTGGGAACCAGCCACCATGTGACCAAAGATTTGAAATACCAGTAGCGATACCACCGTTTCCGAATCCGAATAAAATAATACCAGCTCCGACTACTATCATACAGATAATTGTGACAATTTTAATGAGAGCAAACCAAAACTCAAGTTCTCCAAATACTTTTACCGATAAGAAGTTAAAAGCGCTCATTAATAATAGAGCAAGTAATGCCCAAGTCCAGCGCGGGATATCTGGGAACCAGTACTGCATGTAAATACCAGCTGCTGTAATTTCAGCCATACAAGTAACAACCCATAAGAACCAGTAATTCCAACCAGTAATATAACCAGCGAGTGGTCCAATATAATCATATGCATATTTACTAAAAGAACCAGCAACAGGTTGTTCAATTGCCATTTCCCCAAGCGCTCGCATAATGAAAAAAATAACGAGACCGGCAATCATATAGCCTAGCAAAATAGAAGGACCTGCTAGTTTAATGGCGGAAGCGGATCCTAAAAATAGCCCAACGCCAATAGCTGAACCCAGTGACATTAAAGTAATATGTCGTTCTTTTAAACCACGATTTAAAGTTCCAGATTTGTTTGTGTGCTGCATAAGAAGAATCCCCCTTGTAGAGTGAACGATATTTGAATGCGTTTACTAAATATTTAACTATTTCAAATTATAAAACATTTCTATCTGTTATGCTACAAAAATAATCATAATGAACTGTACTACATCTGTACTTGTCAGACTTAAACTTAAAATTCTAACTATTAGGGAATATATTGACTCTTCTTTTTATTGATTGTTAAGATTAAGTATTATATTTTCTCACATACTAGTAAGAAAAAGAATGTGTGATAATAATTCAGGTGTAGGAAGGGTACATAAGCATGTTTCAATTACAAAAATATAACACTTCTGTGAAGCAAGAGTTTTTAGCTGGCATCACAACTTTTTTTACATTTGCGTATATTCTTGTCATCAATCCAAAAATATTATCTGATGCAGGTGTACCATTTGACCAAGCGTTTACAGCAACAATTATTGCAACCGTTGTTGGAACAGTAGGTATGGCGATTTTCGCGAATTACCCGATTGTTATTGCTCCAGCTATGGGAATGAATGCATATTTTGCTTATTCTGTTGTACAGAAGGCAGAAGGGATTACATATGTAGTTGCCTTTTCAGCTGTATTTGTAACGGGGATTATTTTTCTTTTATTATCTTTTACTTCGTTTAGGCAAAAGTTAATTTTAGCAATTCCTGATAGTTTAAAGCATGCAATTGCAGGTGGAATTGGACTATTTATTGCTTTTATTGGATTGCGCCTTTCTGGAATTATCGTGGATCATCCGTCTAATTTAGTTACGATTGGTGATTTTCATTCTCCAGCTGTTATTTTAACTTTAATTGGTTTAATATTAGCGGCGGTATTAATGACATTGCGTGTGAGCGGTGCATTATTTATTAGTATGATTGTGACAGGAATTATTGCCTTCTTTACAGGGCAATTGAAGTTTGCTGATAAAATTGTGGCGATGCCTCATTTACCAGAGGGTATCATCGTTTCAAACCCAATCAATGCCTTTTCAGATGTAATTGAATACGGATTATACGGCGTTGTATTTTCATTTTTACTTGTACTTTTATTCGATACAACAGGTGCATTACTTGGTTTAATTAAACAAGCAGGTTTAATTACAGACAATACAGAGAAGCGTTTTGGTAAAGCGTTTATTGCAGATGCAATTGGCGGGACTACAGGTTCTATCTTTGGAACAAGCCCAACAGCAGCGACGATTGAATCGTCAGCAGGTATTGCTGCAGGTGGTAAAACTGGGTTAACAGGGATTGTAGTTGTTGGTCTAACAATTATAACGGCATTTTTTAGTCCTGTTATTGCTTCTTTATCAAGTGTAGCCGCTATTACAGCTCCTTCATTAATTATAGTAGGTAGTTTAATGGCACAAAGCATTCGAGATATTAATTGGAATGAATTTGAAGATGCGTTACCAGCATTTTTAATTTTTATAGGTATTCCGTTAACATCTAGTATTGCGAATGGAATTGCAATTGGATTTTTAGTGTATCCAGTCTTGAAAATTGTGAAAGGGAAAGGGATGGAAGTGCATCCGTTACTCTACTTATTTACAATTTTATTTGGATGTCATTTATTCTTATAATATAGGAGAGGGGGCTTCTTATGAGGGGCTCCTTTTTTGTGTATAATAAAGTGAAACTATAATCAGTCACGCAAAATATAAATTACTTAATGGAATATATATGTTACAATATGGATGGAGGGGGAACATGAATGGCTGTAAGTAAAATAAAAGTCGCGCGTGTTCAGTTAGATTTAACACAGCAACAATTAGCAGAAAAAGTAGGCGTTACAAGGCAAACGATTAGTTTAATTGAGAAGGGCAAATACAATCCGTCTTTAGATTTATGTTTGAAAATTTGTTATGCAGTAGATAAAACTTTGAATGATTTGTTTTGGGAGGAAAAGGAGTGATTCGATGAAAATTGTGAAAGATGAACGTTTAATGATTGAGGGGTTAAAACATATTAGATTAGTTTTCATCTTACAAAATATTTTCATACTAGGTATTGTTTTTTATCGCTACGTTTTGCAAGATGCAGGATATGAAAGTGTTTCGGATTTATTAATGGTATTTATGGGTGGGATTGTAGTTATTAACTTTTTAAATCTGAAAAATTCAGTGGAAGTGTATGAGCATACAGGGGGAGTATCACGTAGCTATTTCATGAAACTATTATTAATTCCTGTAAGTATTGTTATTGGGATTTTAGCTATTTGTATCGTTGTAACACCAGATATTTCGATAAAGGAAATTAGTATGACAGGATTTATTATGTTTGCTTGTTTTTTAGTTCCTAGTCTGTTTATATACATATATATGAAAAAGATAAAAAGTGAAGATTGAAATATAAGAAAAGCTTTCCCGTATTGCGGAAAGCTTTTCTTATATTCTTTTATACAGTACTTTATGAAGGCCAATTGGTTCAATTTCAAAGATTTCACCATGTTCTTGGAGGCCTAAGCGCTTGTAATAGTCAGCTACAGTAATTCGGCCATTACACCATAGCATATTTGCTTGACGCTCTTGTAAGATTTGTTCTGCTTTCTGAATTAAGGAGCTTCCAGCGTGGTTGTTTCGAAACTCAGGCAATGTGGCCATTCCTCGTAGACGATAATGCATACCTGCTTGTAAGTCGGGATGCATTTCCTTTGAGAAAGAAGCGATACTAATAAGTTGATCGTTTATAAATGCGCCTAAGTGGAAGGTGTCTGTTTCATAATCGGAAGGGTATTTACAATCTGCTAATGTTTGATTGGGGCGTAAAATTTTTTGACGTAATACGTAAGTTTCAGATCCCTCAATATTTTTCACGGTAATCATATTAACATCCTTTCTTATAACGCTTTTTCTGTTAATTGTATAAAGAAATAGGCAGGTGCGGCGAGAAGTCCGAGTATGCTAGCAGTTCCGAGAAGGAGTGAAAGTAGGAGGCAAGAATATTTTATTCCATTCGATTTTTTCCATCCGTAACTACAAATCTCAATACTAACACCGATGAGAATAATGGCAACGAGTATTTCGGCTAATAATAAGAGAGCTAAAGTTATAATAGACATAATGTAATCCATCCCCATAATATGTGATAGTAACATTTTACCATATGAAATGGAAAAAATGCCCCTCAATTATGTGAGGGGCATTTTTTTATTCTAATATGTTTTTTAGTGTATCGATATGTTCTTTTGAGCCTGTTACAAGTAATGTATCACCGTGTTGTAGTCTTGTATCCCCATGTGGGATTAATGCTTTATTTCCACGATAAATTTGAATGACTAGTACATCACCTAAAAACGGAAGGCGACGAAGTGCAACGCCGTTATATTTATTGCTTCGTAGTTCAACTTCACGGACTGTTTCGTTTGCTGTTGTAATTAAGCGAACGAGACTAGGTTTATCAATAAGCGCACGTAATAAAATACGTGTAGAGTTAATTGTTGAGAATACAGCGATATGTTCTTGCGTTGCTTTTTCTTGTAGAAGTGGATCTTCTACACTTGCAATAACATGTTCAACACCTAGCTCTTTTGCATGTTCTGCCAATAATAAGTTTTGTTCATCACCACTTGTTGCAACAACGACGCGATCTGCATCAAATGCTGTTTGTTCAGTTAATGATGCGATTGTGATGTCATCTAATTTCACGATAGGGAAGTCATGTGATGTCGCTTCTTCATCATTTATTTTGTTTTGACGCATCATATATAGCGTTACGTCATAATCTTCTCGTTTTAAATCTAGTGATAACGGAAGGGTAATTCTGCTCGCGCCAATAATAGCTACTTTTGGTTTTGGTGTTTCTACTTTTGGGAACATTTTTTTAAACAATATAGGTGCAAAAATACAAGTAATAACTGCGCTTAAAATAAGAGAGGCAGATAAACTTGGACTGATGATCTCCAGTTTTTCACCAATTTGTGCAGCCGCAATAACTAAAGAAAGTGTCGATGTTAATAAGATTGCACTTCCAAGTACGATATTACGTGGATACCATTTTCTTAAGACGAGTGATGGTAAGAGTTTCGAAATAAAGAGTCCTACAATTAAGATTGGAATCATTAGCATGCTAGAAGGTTCTTTGAAAATAGACCACACCTCTAGATTTACACCAACCATTACGAAGAAAATAGGGATGAAGAAACCATAGCCGATAGAATCAAGTTTTTCCACCATATCTTCATTTGGTGATAATAACGATACAAGTACACCTGCTAAGAAGGCGCCTAAAATATTTTCTGCTCCAACAGATTCCGATAACCCAACTAAGATTAAAATGAGTGCAAAAACAGCTCGTGTATCAATTTGTACACTACCAGCTTTTAAACTATCTAAGTATGGAATGTTTTTAAAACGTTTTGCAACGAAGTAAATAACAATACCAGCGCCGAATAGAAGAAGAAGAAGCCACATGCTTTGGCCGCTTTCGGAATTTAATCCGACGAATACAGCGAGTAAAATCATTGTAACTAAATCCGCAATAACAGCGACTAATAAAATGATTTGCCCAATTGCTGTTTTTCCTAAGTTATTCTCTTTTAATGTTGGTACAACAACACCTAAAGAAATAGTTGAAATAATTAAAGTCATGAACATTGCATTATCTACGAATCCTAGCCATACGAATAGTAATGATAGGGCATAAGATAAGATGAAAATAAATAAGAAGATAATGCTTGCTGCCTGAAATGTATTTGGTTCGTTTGTCGTATTTTTTTTCCCTTTTTGTTTAAAGATAGAAAAATCAATTTCTAAACCGCTTAAGAACATGAGGAAGATAAATCCTAATGTTGATAAAACTTGAAGCCATATATCTGGCTCAATAATATTAAACCCACTTTTACCTACAAAGATTCCTGCAATAATTTCTGCAACGACCACAGGAAGTGCTTTTAATTTAAAGCGTTGTAACAAAAGGGGAACGAAAAACGCGATTGCAACGACAACCATAAGTGATAGAACAGAAGTATGATGTTCCATTGCGTTCTCTCCCTTCAAATAAATATAGTACCTATTTAGCCATATAATAGGTAGAAAAGCAACGCATATGGATTCGATTTCATAAAGAAAGACTTTTCTTAACATTTGTCATAATAAGTATATTTTTCATGATTATGCTGTTAATTCCGTAATGTGGATGTAATAGAGGGGATAAAAAAAGACTGCTGAGGAATCTCAGCAGTCTTTTCAGGCTGTGGAGAAAGTCTTCTCCACAGCCTGTTTTTGTGTCTGAACCTCTTTTTATGTGTCAACACTGATAAAAAAGAGGAAAAGGAGAGATTTTTTATGATGGGTGCTTTAAAAAATCATCGTGATGAGCGTGTATCTGTTTCTGTAGAAGAGTTGGTTCCACAAGATCATTTCCTTCGTGCAATTGAAGCGACAATTAGTTTTGATTTTATTGAAGAGAAGTTACGCCCTTATTACTGTGAAAACAATGGACGCCCGTCCATTCATCCTATTGTTTTATTTAAGATGATGTTTATTGGATATTTTTACGGTATTCGTTCTGAGCGTCAATTGGAAAAGGAAATTAAAACGAATATTGCCTACCGTTGGTTTTTAGGGTTTTCTCTATCGGATACTATTCCGGATCACTCTACAATCAGTTGGAATCGTCGTACTCGTTTTATTCATACAAATATTTTCGAAGAAATTTTTGATGAGATTGTGAGACAAGCGACGGAGCACCGGATGGTAGGAGGACGTGCACTGATGACAGATTCTACACATATTAAGGCCAATGCCAATAAAAATAAATTTGTACATAAATATAAAAAAGAAAAAGCAAAGTTTTATATAGACGAGCTAGAAGCTGCGGTAATCGAAGATCGTGAGGTACATGGAAAAAAGAATTAAAACCTAGAAAGGAAAGTGATACCCCTACCAAAAAAACTCGTATAAGTACAACGGATCCAGATAGTGGATTTTTAATGAGAGATGGAAAACCAAATGGTTTTCATTTCTTGGATCATCGTACGACTGATGCGAAGTACAATATTATTACAGATACCTATGTAACGGCTGGAAATATGGCAGATTCCGAGCCGTATTTAGCACGCCTCCAAGCTCAGATTGATAAATTCGACTTCAAAGTAGAAGCTGTTGCCCTTGATGCTGGCTATTTTACAGGATATATCTGTAAGAAACTATCAGAACGGAATATATTTATGGTGATGGGGTATCGCCGATTTGGAAAACGGAATAAAGAAGTACCGAAAAGCCAATTTAAATATGTAGAAGAAATGAATGTTTTCGCTTGTCCGATGGGATGTATTCTAGAATATGTAACAACTGATCGTGAAGGATACCGTCAATACAAATCGAATCCAGAAGACTGCGCTGTTTGTCCGTTACGTGAGGTGTGCTTTTCAAAGAAACAAAAACAAAAAGTTATCACTCATCATGTGTGGGAGAAATATAAGGATATTGCTAGAAAAAACAAGCTAACAGCTACAGGGAAAAGGTTGTATAAAGTACGCTGTTCCACTATAGAGCGAAGCTTTGCAGACGCCAAAGAACTACATGGCTACCGCTATGCCCGGTTTCGAGGGCTGAAGTCTGTCCAAATGCAAGCTTATCTCACCGCAGCTTGTCAAAACATGAAAAAAATAGCCCTCCACCTGACCAAAAAGGGTCAGGTGGAGGGCTATTTTTTAAAATTCTATTATTTTATGTTGTTTTTATTCGCTAAAATCAAAAAAGATTCCAGAGTGTTGGGAACCCTAAAGGGTTTCCCAACACTCTGAAAAGACTGCTGAGGAATCTCAGCAGTCTTTTTCATGTACATTACATTGAGAAGAAGATCCATACAGTTAAACCAACTGTTGCAGTTGCAACGAAGAAACTGTATATCATTGTAAGAATTTGAACTCTTCCTTCTCCTTCTTTTAAATGCATGAACATAATTAATTGTAACAATGCTTGCGCAACAGCCATTATGATAATAGTTGTTAAGACTGTTGAAAGTGGCAATGTTGTGTAAAGTGCCACGTATAACGCTAGAAACGTTAATGCAAGCGATAAAATAAATCCGAAAACGTGTGACCAAGGGAATCCGCTATGCGCATGTCCGTTTGCTTGATTGTTGTTTTGAGCCATTTACGCCACCATCCCGTTCAAGTAAACTAGTGTGTAAATAAAGACCCAAACAAGATCAAGGAAATGCCAGTATAAGCTGATAATGAATACTTTACGAGCTGTAACTGGTGTTAAACCTCGTTTTAAAATTTGGATAATAACACAAATTGCCCAAATGATACCGCCTGTTACGTGGGCTCCATGCGTTCCAAGAAGAACGAAGAATCCAGATAAGAAAGCACTTGTTTGAATTGTTGCGCCTTCACCAATGTACATAATGAACTCTTCGATCTCGAAGAATAGGAAACCTGCACCTAAAAGTAATGTAAGGACGAACCATCCAAGCATCGCTTTTTGGTTATGCTTACGCATTTCATGAATTACGATACCGCATGTAAAACTACTTGTTAAAAGTAGTAATGTTTGAATTAAAAGCGTTTTAAGTTCAAACAATTGCGCTGGTGTTGGGCCATCTGCCGTACGACCAGCAAGGACTAGATAAGAGGCGAAAAGTGTTGCGAACAGCATAATTTCAGCCCCAAGAAAAATCCAGAATCCTAGGATATTCAATCTGCTTTGTTCGGATTGATATTCCAAAGGTAAGCTTTTATCTAAAGCCGCCATGTCATTTCACCTCTCATGCTATATGTTCTGTTTTTTTAATTTCATCAACACTGATATAGTAGCCTTCATCATAATCGAATGAACGATAGATTAAGCAAGCTAAAATACCAATACCACCGATTGCTGCAAGCCAGAACCAGCTAAATACTAATGCGAAACCTGCAAGACCGAAGAATCCAGACGCAATAATAGGCACACCAGAGTTACTTGGCATGTGAATTGGTTTAATATCTTCTGCTGCTGGTGTAACTGTTTCTCCGCGTTTTTTCATGTACCAGAAAGCATCAGCTTCTTTAATTTCAGGAAGCTTCGCGAAGTTGTAATGTTGTACAGGAGAGTGAGTTGCCCATTCAAGTGTACGACCATCCCATGGATCTCCAGTTGTGTCACGTTCACCGTGACGTGCACTCCAAATTACGTTGTAGCAAAGAAGTAGGAAGCCGATACCCATCATTACCGCACCAACAGATGCGATTTGGTTTAGCCATCCCCATCCAAGACTTTCAGAGTAAGTGTACATACGACGAGTCATACCGTCTAAACCTAAGAAGTACATTGGGAAGAAACAGATGTTGAATCCGCTCATAAAGATCCAGAATGTCCATTTACCTAGGCGTTCATTTAACATATGACCAGTCATTTTTGGATACCAGAATGTGAATCCAGCAAGCATAGCGAATACTGTACCTGCGATTAATACGTAGTGGAAGTGAGCGATTAGGAAGTAGCTGTTATGGTATTGATAATCAGCTGCTGCCATTCCAAGCATAACCCCTGTAACCCCACCGACTACGAAGTTTGGAATAAATGCCAATGACCAAAGCATTGGAACTGTAAAACGAATACGTCCTTTATACAGTGTAAACAACCAGTTAAAGATCTTAACCCCGGTTGGAATCGAAATCGCCATTGTCGAAATCGAGAAGAATGAGTTAACCGCTGGACCTGCACCCATCGTGAAGAAGTGGTGAAGCCATACGACGAAACTTAGTAAAGAAATTGCAACCATTGAGTATACCATTGCACTGTAACCGAATAGACGTTTACGTGAGAATGTACTAATGATTTCAGAGAAAATACCGAATGCCGGTAAAATAACGATATATACTTCAGGGTGACCCCATACCCAGAACAGGTTGGCCCATAACATTGGCATACCGCCGCTCGCCATCGTAAAGAAGTGAGCATCGAATAGACGGTCAAATGTCATTAATGCAAGAGCAACTGTTAATACTGGGAAAGCGAAAATGATGATAATTGTTGTAATTAAGATTGACCAAGTAAACATTGGCATTCTCATTAAAGTCATACCAGGTGTACGCATTTTTAAGATAGTAACAAGGAAGTTAATACCGGTCATTAGCGTACCGAGACCTGAAATCTGTAATGCAATTGCGTAGTAGTTATTTCCTACGCCCGAAGTAAACTCTGTACCTGCCATTGGGAAGTAAGAAGTCCACCCGGCGTCTGGAGAACCACCGATTACGAAAGCGATGTTGAATAACATTGCTCCGACAAAGAATAACCAGAAACTTAAAGCATTTAAGAACGGATATGCAACGTCACGAGCACCAATTTGTAATGGTACTACAAGGTTCATTAATCCCATAACGAATGGCATTGCCATGAAAAGAATCATTACTGTACCATGTGTTGTAAAGATCCCGTTATAGTGTTCAGCGTTTAAATAAGTTGTTTCTGGGAATGTTAACTGTGCACGGATCATTAAACCATCCATACCACCACGGAATAACATGATAACCGCAGAAATAATATACATAGCTCCGATTTTTTTATGGTCAACAGTTGTTAACCATTCGTCCCAAAGCCATTTCCATTTTTTATACTTTGTTAGTACGAAAATGATTGCTAATGTCACAAGAACGATAGAAGCGTCTGCACCGTAAATAATCGGGTCACCTGTGACAAAGAATTCATCAAGCTTCACTGTGTTCACTCCAATCTGTTGGAATAATAGCTATTATTTTTTGTTTTTGTAGTAGTTGTAATCACAATATTCAAGTGATTTTGGATCTACATAACTTAAGTGGTGACTAGAGAATGTCATACGACCAACTACACCAGGTTTAACAATTTCGTTGTACTTAGCTTCTGTTAGTTTAGGAGCAGTTTCTTGTACTTCTTTAACCCACTTGTCATATTTCTCTTTAGTTTTTGCTTCAACTTCGAACTCCATGTGTGTGAATCCTTCACCAGAGAAGTTCGCACTACGGCCTAGGTAAGAACCTGGCTTATCAGCTTGTAAATAAAGATCCATAATCATGCCATCCATTGTGTACTTCATACCACCAAGTTCTGGTACCCAGAAAGCATTCATTGGGCCGACAGAAGTCAGTTTGAATTGAATTGGTACACCAGCTGGGATGTTTAAATAGTTAACGGTTTCAATTTTTTCCTCTGGGTAACTGAATAACCATTTCCAGTTTGCAGATGTAACATAAATTTCAACTGGTTTAATATGTTTGGACTCTTTCGGAACCTCTTCCGAAGCATAAGTTGCTTTTACTGTTGGAATCGATAATGCGATAACGATAATAACAGGAACAAGCGT
The DNA here is from genome assembly GCF_058792335.1 of Bacillus sp. CPT56D-587-MTF. Lineage (NCBI taxonomy): Bacteria > Bacillati > Bacillota > Bacilli > Caryophanales > Bacillaceae > Bacillus > Bacillus sp. CPT56D-587-MTF. Next base: position 346,091 of record NZ_JBYTEF010000001.1, read on the forward strand.
CCAAATAATTTCTAGTAATGTGTTACCGTGTTGTTCAGGTGGCTCATAGTCCATATTCTCTGGTTTTTCACGATAACGAATCAAGATGACTGTAAACAGAATGAATACAATTGCGATAATTAATGACATAAGCAAGAATGACCAAACAATTAAATCATACTGTGCTTTTGCAACAGGTCCTTGCGGATTTAATACTGCGAGTTTTTTATCACAGCCACCGAGGAACAGAAGTAATGATAACGGAAGAAGCGAAGCCAACTTCCAAAACGCTTTCTTTAGTTGCACGATTGAAAATCTCCTTTCTCCTTGGATTGAAACTATGCCAATAAAACAATATAAACCTATTAATTTATAGAAGGCAATAGTTTTTGATATATTGTTAAAAAATAGACACAAATGCACACTTTTTAAGGTGAATATCATTTGTAACTTGATTACATTGTAAACTATTTTCCAGAGAAAAACGTGATTGTGAAAATTTTAAGATAAATAAAGTTATACCAGGATATCCAAGAAATAGAAAAAAGCTATCTTATCATAAGAAAGATAGCTGAATATTTTGTATATTTAGTTTATTTCTTGTATGACAGTTCGTGGCTGTTCAAGTGTGACAATTTTTTTATATTTAACTTGATATAAAATGTAACAAATAATCATAAATGGAATGCCACAATAAAGAGCAATTCTTTGATCTGGAATGAAAGCCAAACTAACAAATGTAATGAAATTCAGCGAAAACGCTACGATTGGAACTAGTGGATAGAGCGGTGTACGATATTTTAAATCATTTATGTTGCCACCGTTTTTCACGAAATTTCTACGGAAGAAAAACTGTGAAGCGGCGATTGACATCCAAACGACAACGGCAGCCATTGCTGCAATAGATGTTAAAACTAGAAAGACAGTATCTGCCGCAAATACACTTGTTAGTAAGGACAGGCTAGCGAAAATTAGGCTGAAAATTAATGCATTTAGCGGTACACCTTTTTTAGTTAATTTCGTAAATGCTGGACTTGCCATTCCTTGTTTTGCCATCGCCCACAGCATACGAGAATTTGCGTAGAGACCAGAGTTAGCAACGGATAATACAGCTGTAATAATAACAAAGTTCATAATGTCTGCTGCATATGGGACACCGGCTACATCAAATACAAGTACAAAGGGACTTTCGACTAGATTAGCCTCTTGCCATGGGAGTAAACCTACAACAACTGATATCGCTAAGACGAAGAAGAAGAGAGTTCGCCAAATTGTGTTTTTAATTGCTTTTGGAATTGTTTTTTCAGGATTTTCACTTTCGCCTGAAGCGATTCCGATTAATTCTGTTCCTTGGAAGGAGTAATTTACTGTAATCATCGTAAGAAGAACAGCTAATGCACCATTTGGAAATAGCCCGCCATTTTCAGTGAAATTATGAAGCATTGGAGCTGGCTTTCCATTAAAGTCTAGTAGACCGAACATAACAGCGCCGCCAAGTACGATGAAAATAACAATTGTTGCGACTTTTACACTTGCGAACCAAAACTCTGCTTCTGCATATGCTTTTGCTGATAAAGCGTTTACGAGGAAGAGTGCTGCTGCAAATGTAACGCACCAAATCCAGGAAGAAACGTCTGGAAACCAGCGTTTCATTAAAATACTTACAGTTGTTAACTCTACGCCAACTGTAACAGCCCAATTTAACCAATACATCCAACCGACAACAAATCCAAAACCAGGTGAAATGAATTTGCTTGCATAACTTTGGAATGAACCTGCTTCTGGCATAGCGACGGATAATTCACCAAGACATAACATCGTTAAATACATAACAAATCCACCGACTAAAAATGCGAGAATAGCACCACCAGGTCCGGCATTATGGACAATTTGACCAGATCCCATAAATAACCCGGTTCCGATAACACCGCCGAGTGCAATCATAAATAGGTGTCTACTTTTCATTGTTCGTTTTAAATCTGTTTGTTCAATTTGTTGATTCATATGCCCCTCACCCCGTATTTTCTTGAATGTGTGAACTTCGTTTTATTCTGAGTTTTTAATCATTAGTGGGGGATGCAACACACACTCGGTTTATTTGCTATGAAATGAATGGAGTATGTAAAAAAACGAACTATGACTAAATACTCTAAGAATGTTTGTTAACATGGTGATATCTTCACTATGTTAACAATTTTGATTTTAGCAAAATATTCTGTAAATGTATATTTATTTTTCTTTTTATTAAAAATAATTAGAATTTTTATAATTAATTCTATGAGCGATAATTCACATGATCTTTCTAGCAAACTAGTAAGAAGAAGGGTACAATGATAAGAGGTGTATCTGTAAAATAATAATTAATGGAGTTTTGTTTATAATGAAAAAGTTAAAATATCTTTTTGTTTTTGGGATTATACTTGCTGCTGCATTTTTTATAGGAAAAGATAAAATCATGCAAAAGGCGCAAGTTCTACGCTTAGAGTTTCTATCTGAAATGAAAGAAGCAGCTATGATTGAAGATGTTCCGTTTATTAAACAATTACCAGAATTGCCCAGAGGGTGTGAAGTGACAAGTTTAGCTATGTTGCTGCAATATAAAGGTGTACAAGTAGATAAGATGCAACTTGCTAGCGAAATTCATCGTGTTCCATTTGAACAAAATGGTTTGCGTGGAAATCCTTACGAGGGATTTGTGGGAAATATTTATACAAAGGCAGAGCCTGGATATGGTGTATACAATAAACCAATCTTTGATTTAGCAGAAAAATATGTTCCTGAAAAAGTAATTAATTTAACAGGTAGAGACATGCAAGATATATATAAAGTAATTAGTTCTGGCTCTCCGGTATGGGTCATTATTAATACGACGTTTAAGCCGCTAGCTGAAAGTAGTTTTGAAACATGGAATACGAGTTCAGGCGAAGTGAAAATTACATATTATGAGCATAGTGCAGTAGTAATTGGATATGATCAAAACTTTGTATATGTAAATGATCCTCTTAAAAATAATCCACGTTTGGCTGTTCCGCGAACAGAATTTGAGAAAGCTTGGGAGCAAATGGGGAAACAAGCAATTACTATTTTATAATAATGAAAAAGTCATCTTTGGGATGGCTTTTTCTTTTTGGTTTGTTAACACTGAAAATTCAGAATATTCTTTTAAAAGTTAACGATTCACGTTATAATAACATTTAACTTGGTGAAGAAGGGGAGAAGAGAAATGGATGTTGCAAAGGAACTTGTTTTGTCAAAAAATCAGTTAGTTGAGTGGAGAAGGCATTTTCATAAGTATCCAGAGTTATCTTTTCAAGAAGAGAAAACATCGCAGTTTGTGTTCGATATACTTCGGAAATTCCCATATTTAGAAGTGTCACGGCCGACTAAATATAGTGTGATGGCAAAGCTAGTAGGTAAACATCCGGGCAAAACAGTTGCGATTCGAGCCGATATGGATGCTCTTCCTATTCATGAAGAAAATGAGTTTGATTTTATTTCTACATATAAAGGTGTAATGCATGCATGTGGTCATGATGGACATATAGCGATATTACTTGGGGTTGTACATAAGTTGGTAGAAGAAAGAGAGAAGATTAAAGGGGAGATTCGTTTTCTATTCCAACATGCTGAAGAGAATTTTCCTGGTGGTGCAGAGGAGATGGTTGCTGCAGGTGTAATGGAAGGTGTGGATTATATTATTGGTGCTCACCTTTGGGCGTCGTTAGAGGTTGGGAAAATAGGTGTTATTTATGGTCCTGCAATGGCTGCACCGGATGTTTTTAAAATTAAGATAGAGGGAAAAGGTGGACATGCTGGAATCCCTCATGAAACGGTGGATAGTATTGCAATCGGAACACAAGTCGTTTCGCAACTTCAGCAAATTGTATCTCGCCTCACGAATCCATTAGATTCTCTCGTAATATCTGTTACGCAATTTCATGCTGGGACAACTCATAATGTAATACCAGAGCAAGCTGAGATTGAAGGGACAGTAAGAAGTTTAAGACATGAATTACGAGGTGAAACAGAGAAGAAGATTGAGCGGATTGTGAAGCATATTACGGAATCTTACGGAGCGAAATATACATTTTCATATGAATATGGATATCGACCAGTTGTAAATGATTATGAAGCTACAGAGCTTATTGAACAAACGGCATTACAACTTTATGGAAGGGATAGAGTTGTTCGTTTACAGCCGACGATGGCTGGAGAAGATTTTTCGGCGTTTTTACAAAAGGCACCGGGGACATTCTTTTTTATCGGAGCGGGAAATAAAGAGAAAGGTATTATATATCCTCACCATCACCCTCGTTTTACGATTGACGAAGATGCATTACCGATTGGAGTGGAAGTCTTTGTATCAGCCATTATGAACTTTATAAGTAAAGGAGAATGAGATGAAGAAAATACACATTCTAGCGCTTATCCCAGTTCTTTGTTTAGTAGTTGGGCCAATATTTGCGAATTCAGTTACTCCTTACGTATTAGGGATGCCATTTTTATTATTTTGGGTATTATTATCAGTGTTTATTACATCTTTTTGTATGGGGCTTGTGTACGTGTTTGATCCTGCTAATAAGGAGGATGTAAAATGACTGCATTACTTATCATTATTTTATTTTTGTTTCTCGCACTATTTTTAGGGATTCGGGCACAACATGGAAAAGATATGAATTTAGAACAATGGTCAGTTGGAGGAAGAGGATTTGGCACTATTTTTGTTTTTCTCCTTATGGCAGGTGAAATTTATACGACGTTTACATTTTTAGGGGGAAGCGGCTGGGCGTATAGTAAAGGAGCACCTACCTTTTATATTTTGGGATATGGTGCTTTAGCTTATCTTTTATCGTATTTTTTATTGCCACCCATTTGGAAGTATGCGAAAGAGCATAACCTTGTTTCACAGTCAGATTTTTTTGCGAAGAAATATAGAAGTAAAGCGCTTGGACTTATTGTTTCGATTGTTGGTGTTGTTTCCATCATCCCATATCTTGTTTTACAGTTAAAAGGACTGGGAATTATCGTTTCAGAAGCTTCTTACGGAAGGGTGTCACCTGTTGTTGCAGTATGGATCGGTGCTATTGTTATAACTATATATGTAATGGTTTCAGGTATACATGGTTCGGCTTGGACGGCTGCTTTGAAGGATATTATGATACTGTTTATCGTTATGTTTTTAGGTATATATTTGCCGTATCATTATTATGGAGGATTTCAGCCGATGTTTGAGGCTGTAGAGGCAGCGAAACCGGGATTTTTATCTTTACCTGAAGAAGGAATGAGTATTTCTTGGTTTGTTTCTACTATTATATTAACGGCCCTCGGTTTTTATATGTGGCCTCATACATTTGCTTCTGCTTTTTCAGCAAAAAATGAAAAAGTATTTCGTAAAAATGCAGCAATTATGCCATTGTATTCTTTAGTTTTACTTTTCGTATTTTTTGCAGGATTTGCTGCTATATTGCAAGTTCCTGGGTTAAAGGGAGCGGATGTAGATCTTTCGTTATTCCGTCTTGCTTTACAAACTTTTGATCCTTGGTTTATTGGAATTATTGGTAGTGCGGGAGTATTAACGGCATTGGTTCCAGGGTCTATGCTTGTTATGGCGGCTTCTACACTGTTAGCAAAAAATATTTACCGAACGATAGTCCCGTCTGCTTCAGATAGACAAGTTGCTAAGATGGCAAAATTATTTGTGCCTGTAGTAACGCTCGTGGCAGTTTTATTTACATTTAAAGGAGGAGAAACAATAGGAGCACTTCTATTAATGGGATACAGTATCGTTACACAACTTTTCCCTGCACTTGTATGTAGCTTGTTTCCACGTCAAATTATTACGAAGCAAGGGGCGATTGCAGGAATGGGAGTTGGGCTATTAGTGGTCGCATATATTACCTTATCTGGTTCAACTATAGCCACGATGTTTCCGAGTTTCCCGCAGTATATAAAAGATTTGAATGTAGGTATAGTCGCATTGTTAATTAATATAATTGTGATGTTTGTAGTTAGTGGATTTACAAAAGGTGTATTTATAAAGAAAAACACTATAATAGTAGAAAAGTAATTCGTTTATCCTGCATTAACGGGCAGTAAGACCCCCACCTCAAAATTCAGCGGAAGCAAAGAAGTTAGGTGGGGATTAAACTGTCCGTAAAAGCCCGATTGGTGAGGGTTGATTAAAGTTTTACTTTATTAGAGCTATCTTTGAAAAGAGATAGCTCTTTTTTTGTATATATTTCCTTCTATTAGCGGAATCTAACTAAAAACTTGTTGAAAAGGAAGCTAGGTGGGGAAATTGTTAGAGCTTGAAGGTAACTTATTTGAAGTTATGAAAGAAATTAGGGATGAGTTAGGTTCACCTAATGATTTAACAATTAGAGAAGTTGCTCTTGCTGGGAGTTTTACACGTTGTGCGGTTGTGTTTTTATGTGGATTGACAGATAAGGATAATGTTTATAAATATGTCATTCGCACACTGCAATACGAAGAAATTATAAATGAGGAAGCTGTTGTTCAAACGTTATTGGATCGTTTTATTTCTATCGCAGAAGTGGGCGTAAAGACGAAGTTTCCAGATATTATGAATGCGATATTAGCGGGAGATACAGTTATATTAATTGATAATATTCAAACCGCTATCGTTATTAATAGTAGGGCCTGGGAGAAGCGAAGTTTAGAACCACCAGTGACAGAAGATTTAATACGCGGACCGAGAGTTGGATTAAATGAAGATATTAATGTGAATAAAATGTTAATCCGACGCAGTTTACGCGATCCAAAGTTGAGGTTCCAATCTTATATTATGGGGAAGCGATCGCAGAAAGAAGTAACCCTAGTATATATAGAAGATATTATTAATCCTCACATTGTAAAAGAGCTAGATCGCCGTCTTCAATCAATAGTGACAGATGTCGTTTTGGAAACAGGTACGATTGAACAATTAATTCAGGATAATAATTTATCCCCATTTCCACAGTTTTTGAATACAGAGAGGCCTGATAATATTATAGCCTCATTAGCGAAAGGGAAGGCGGCAATTTTAGTAGACGGATCCCCGTTTGCTCTTATTGCACCACTTGTGTTTGTTGATATTTTTCAATCTGTAGAAGATCATTACGAGCGCTGGGTGATTGGAACGTTATTAAGATTTTTACGTATGGGTTCAGGCATAATTGCGGTTTTGTTACCAGCTATGTATGTAGCACTTGTATCTTATCATCAAGGACTTATTCCTTCTAAACTGGCTTATTCAATTGCAGGTGCGAGGGAAGGTGTTCCGTTTCCTGCATATATTGAAACGTTAATGATGGCCTTGACTATGGAATTAATACGAGAAGCTGGAATCCGATTGCCGAAACCGATGGGACAAACGATAGGGATTGTAGGAGGTCTTGTAATTGGAGAAGCTGCGGTAAATGCAGGGATTGTAAATCCGTTTTTAGTTATTATTATTGCAGTTACTGCGATTGCTACGTTTTCGCTTCCTGTATATAGTATTACGATTACGTTCCGAATTTTACTTTTCGTCTTTGTATTAGCTGCAACGGCTTTTGGGCTGTATGGAATCATTCTAGCTCTGATCGCACTTGCTATTCATATTACAAATTTAACAAGTGTTGGTATACCGTATACAACTCCAATTGCTCCTGCATTTTATAAAGATTGGAAAGAAGAATTTATTCGCATGCCAAAATCGATGTTGAAAGATAGACCAGAGTACTTACAAACAAAAGATTCTACAATACGTCCAAAGGAGCGAAAATAAGTGAAACCATTTGAGTATGGCGATGAAGAGATTGGATCTCGTGAAATTGGGTTTGCGGTATCATCGACCATTATTGGTATAGGGGCATTGTCTATGCCAAGAGATATCGCTAACCAAACTTTATTTTCGGACGGTTGGATTATCTTGCTTTTGGGTGGATTGATCTGCGCAGTTTTAGGTTGGTTTGTGACGAGGGTGGCTATCTTATTTCCAAAACAAAATTTTGTTCAATATACGAGTGCGCATTTGACGAAGCCTGTTGCATACACAATTAGTAGCATTTTAGTATTAACGTTTGCTGCTTTGACAGCATATGAATCGCGAATGATTTCAGTTATTTCTCAAACGTATTTATTTAGTGATACACCGATACAACTACTGTCTTTCTTCTTCTTATTAGTTGTTATTTATGGCATAGCAGGATCAAGAGCAGCCTTATTAAGGTTAAATGTTATATTCTTACCTATTGTTTTAATTGCGATAGTGCTTCTTTCTTTATTAAATATAAATTTAGTGGAAATCAATAATTTACTACCAGCTTTTCAAACGAAAGTAAGTCAATACGCTGTTGGAGTTAAAAATTCTATTTTTACGTTTATTGGATTTGAAGTAGCTCTGTTTTATGCGGTGTTACTGAATGATAAGACAGCGAAAAAAGCGCCGATGGCAGTTGCGAAGGCGGTGATGGTAAACGTGTTGTCATACATTTTAATTTATGTAACTTGTATTAGTGTTTTTACGTATATGACAACACGTGGATTGACATATCCAACAATTGAATTAGGGAAAGAAATTGAAATTGGTGGAGGGTTTTTAGAAAGGTTTGATGCGATTTTTTTTACGACTTGGATTATTACAATTTATAACACTACAGCAATGTATTATGACGTCGCATCTTTATTATTTTGTGCTATGTTTCCGAAAGTGAAGAAACATATTTTTATTTTCGTAAGTGCCCCAATTATTTTTATGGTGAATATGATACCTAGTAGTTTGAATACTTTATCAAGTTATGGAACTTATTTAGCTTGGATAGATATGGGGTTTGTCGTGTTAGCACCTTTATTGGTTTTTATTGTATATAAAATAAAAAGAAGGAATGGTAGAAATGAAACACCTTCTTAAAATTATAATAGTTATGTTTTTTGTTGGACCTATTAGTGGGTGTTCTGAGTTACAAGAAATAGAAGAAAGAGGATTTGTAGTAGGTGCAGCCTACGATATTGTGAAGGAAAAGAAAGTGAATCCAATTATGAAAGGGACTTATCAGATGGTACTCCCCAGTAAATTGTCTCAACAGGGTGGACAAGGGAGCGGAGATAGTGAAAATTATATTAACGTAAGTGCGAAAGCAGATAGCGTCTTTGAGCAAATAAGAATAATTGCTAAGAAAATTAGTCGAACATTATTTTTTCCGCATATACAAGTTATTATTTTTTCCGCATATACAAGTTATTATTTTTTCGGATGAATTACTAGCGAATCCGTATGTTTTGCAAAATACGTTAGACGTATATTTTCGTGATCATGAAATGAGAAGAAATATTCGTTTGTTCGTTTCGAAGAAAAATGCAGAATCTATTTTAAAACAAAGTGCAAAACCTGAAAACTTACCGGCGCAGTACATTGATATGTTAGCTGAACATCCTCCGAAAAACGCTCAAATGATTGAGGCGGCGAGAATTGGTGAAGTACAAGGGAAAATGATTGCAGATCGAAGTTTTGCACTACCTCTCTTAGGGTTAACTAAACAAGGTGTACAAATGGAAGGAGCGGCATTGATCCGTGGAAAGGATAATAAGTGCGTTGGAACTTTGAGTGGAGAACAAACATTAGGAATGAACTATATAATAGGTAAAAAAATTGAAGGTTTCTTTACTGTTCGTAAAAAAAAATCAGCTTATTACATATGAAGTTCATAAATTGCGTCGGAAGATTAAGGTGTCTACGGAACATGCTACAAAACCGAAGTTTGATATTCACGTGTTTACAGAAGGGACATTAGCTGAGCTGCATTTTAATGAACCAAAACAAGTGATGAATGAAAAGGTTTTAAAGAAAGAGCTTTCAAAGGAAATGAAGAAGCGTATTGAAAAGTCCATACAGCTTGTTCAAAAAAAATATAAGGTAGACGTATTAGAACTAGGAGAGGTATATAAGAGGCATAATTATAAAGAGTGGAGAAAAATCAGTAAGAATTGGGATCAAGGCCAGAATTATTTTAGTAATGCTGAAATTACTGTTTACGTTCATCCGACGATTGAACATTCAGGTTCAGCTTTACCGAAGAAAGTGAAGTAAGGTGATATAAATTGTTTACTGAATTGGGAATTAGTTGCACAATATTAATGGCGGTGCTTCCCGGAGCTATATATTTCATTCATAAAAAACTCACAACGTATGGAGCGCAGCCGTGGAATACTGATGTACAAAAAAAGAAACCTGAATGATTTTCAGGTTTCTTTCGGACAAAGCATATGTGAAGGGGGATGCCTTCTATGTATGCTTTGTTTTATACAAGCCCTAACCAATGTACCAATTGTGTAGAGAGGAATGTAACAACAATGGCGATAACGGTAGGGATTGCAAACGATAAGAATGTCCATTTTGCACTTTTTGTTTCTTTGTATATGTTAACCAGTGTTGTTCCGCACGGGAAATGAAGAAGTGAGAACAACATTGTGTTTAACGCTGTTAACCAAGTCCAACCATTTTCTAGGAATAGATTTTTAATTTGATTAAAATCATCTATTTCAGTTAAAGCCCCAGTTGATAAGTAAGACATTAATAAAATTGGGATTACAATTTCATTAGCAGGTAGTCCAAGAATGAATGCAGCTAGAATAAACCCGTCAAGTCCTAACATTTTAGCAAATGGATCTAGGAAATTTACAAAATACATAAGTAAGCTTGTGTCACCGATAAAAATGTTAGCAAGTAACCAAGTTAATGCAGCTGCAGGGGCAGCAACAACTATAGCTCGTTTTAAAACGTAGATTGATTTATCGAGTGTTGCGCGAACAATTGTATTCCAAACTTTTGGCTTGCGGTACGGAGGTAACTCAAGTGTGTAGTGAGTTGGAACCCCTTTTAAGGCTGTTTTTGATAGTACCCAAGAAACAGTTAATGTCATAATAACACCAAGTACAACCATTCCAACTACAACGCCAGCAGTAACCAATGTTTGCATACTGCCTGTATAACCAGCAGCCATAAATAGTGAAGCCATTAAAATTAACATAGGCCAGCGACCGTTACAAGGAACGAAGTTGTTCGTTAAAATTGCTAGCATACGTTCACGTGGTGATTCAATGATACGTGTTGACATAATGGCTGTTGCATTACAACCAAATCCCATTGCCATTGTTAAAGATTGTTTCCCGTGTGCGCCGGATCGTTTGAATAAGCGGTCCATATTAAACGCGACACGTGGTAAGTATCCGTAATTTTCTAATAGCGCGAACATAGGGAAAAAGATTGCCATAGGTGGTAACATAACGCTAATAACAGCACCGATACCACGGAACAAACCAAGTATTAAAATGCCATGTAACCATTCAGGTGCATGCGCTGCTTGGAACCAAGATGTTAAATATCCTTCGGCCCATCCGAAGAATTCGGCAATCATATCAGATGGTACGTTAGCGCCTGCAATTGTAAGATAAAAAATAATAGATAAAATACCGAGCATAATTGGGAATCCCCAGATTGGAGATGTGAAAATTTTATCTAGTTTTTCGGAACGATATAATTTATCAGTATTTGTATATTGGACAGATTCTTTACATATGCTTGCAGATGTTCGGTAAATATCTCCGACTATATCATCTCGTATATCTTCTTTTGAAAGTGTTTGTGCATGTTGAATAATATAGTCTAATGGAAGAGCTTTACTGGCTGAGTGAGATTCCATTAATTACGACCTCCCTTACAAGTGGTTCATTATGGTGTTTTTGAAGTGTAGTTAAGAAATTTTTATCTCCATCTAATATACGTAACGCAATCCAACGTGCTGGATACGTATCACCGAACACTTTATAAATTTGTGGTTCTAATTCCTGAATCATATTTTCGATTTTTTCGCTGTAAGTAATTTTAATTGGTGTTGGAATTAGTTTTTTATTTGCTACTTTTGCAATAACATTTAGCAAATGACCAATACCTACTCGGTTACGTGCTGAAATTTTAACGACAGGTACACCAAGTGATTTTGCTAATTTCTTTTCATCGATAACAATCCCTTTTTTCTCGGCTTCATCAATTAAGTTAATGCAAATGACTACATTGTTTGTCATCTCCATCACTTGAAGTGCTAAATTTAAATTTCTTTCCATAGAAGTTGCGTCTATAACAACTACAGTTACTTCTGGTTTTTCAAATATAATATAATCCCTCGCTACTTCTTCGTCTGCGGAATTTGAGTATAGTGAGTAGGTTCCAGGTAAATCTATTAATGTATAATTACTTCCGTTATGTTCATATTCTCCTTCAGCTTTTAAAACAGTTTTTCCCGTCCAGTTTCCAGTATGTTGTTTTAAGCCTGTTAAAGTATTAAATAATGTACTTTTCCCTGTATTCGGGTTACCAGCTAAAGCGATACGATGTTTGCTCATCTGAAATCATCTCCTATTAATACCCCGAAAATAAGGGAGCTTTCTTCTTTACGCAGTGCAATAGTTGTGTTACTCACTTGATAAGCGACCGGATCTCCAAGTGGACTGCGTTGCAATACTTTAATCGTCGCCCCCGGGATAAATCCCAAATCTAATAAGCGTCGTTTCATAGTTCCTTCTAATTGTATCTTCTCAATTTGTACAAACTCTCCTATTTTAAATTCGGAAAGTGGTTTTATATTAGCCGATACCATAAAAGTTACCTCATCTCTATATTTTTAGTTTGAGTTTAAAAAGTTTCCTAAGGTAAACTTTTTGTTAGTAATATAGTAGACTACATTGGATTATGTTGTCAATTAGTACTTTAAAAATATTCATTTATTTTTAGAATTGTTCCAATTTATTTAGTTGTACTAAAAAATATTACTGAAATTATTTTTAATGTGCATAAATTAGGTGTGTGAAAATTACAAAATACAGCGGAATTGTAAATGTAACTTTAACGAAAAGGGAAAAAGAGAGAAAAACATTTACGTAACTACTCAGCCACCTTTCGGTGTCTTTTTTAAATTTTACTAGTTTCATATGCCTCCCATTTGTAAATACTGAGTATATCAAACAGGGGAGGTGAATCTTATGGTCGATCGAAAAATTATTTTAGATACATATAAAAAAGGACCTGAAGCTGTTATTTCTTTATTTGAAGAAACATTTTCTAAGTTAGAAAAACGTATACAAGAACTAGAAAATGCTTCAAAAAAAAACTCCAAAAATAGTCATAAGCCACCTTCTACAGATGGTTTGGGTAAGCCCGTTACAAAAAGTTTGCGCAAACCGTCTCATCGTCAAACGGGTGGCCAGTTGGGCCACAAGGGACATACTCTTGGTTTGACAGCGACTCCAGATCATACGATTACACATTCTCCTACATATTGTACTTGTTGTCATACTTCCTTGAACCACGAGCCTGTAAAAGGGTATCGCATTCGCCAAGTGTATGACTTACCACCTATTCAGATCGAAGTGACAGAACATAAAGTAGAACAGAAAGAATGCCCACATTGCCATTCTATCCAAGAAGCCCAATTTCCTTCGACAGTATCTCGTCCTGTTCAATATGGTCCAAATATAAAAAGACTGATTCCCTATTTAACGCATTATCAATGCATTTCTTTGAAGCGAACAAAAGAATTCTTTCAGGATTGTTTTGGACATTCTATAAGCGAAGGAACCCTGGTAAATCATACACAGGCTTTCGCTTCTCAATTGCAGCCATTCATAAAAGAAGTAAAGGAAAAGATTCTGCAGTCTCCTGTTGTCCATTTTGATGAAACTGGTATGCGTGTAGAAAACAAAACACAATGGTTACATACTGCCAGTACACCGGAGGTGACATTGCAACATATTCATCAAAAACGTGGAAAAGAAGCAATGGATGCTGGAGAAATCTTGCCATCTTTTTCTGGAATTGCGATGCATGATGGTTGGAAATCGTATGATGCGTATACAGATTGTCGTCACGTTTTATGTAATGCCCATCTCTTACGAGATTTACAAGGAATTATAGATAGTACTGGAGAACAATGGGCACAACAGATGCAGAAATTTCTAACGCAAGCGTTGACGATGAAAAAGCAATCCGAAGGTACCATGCCAAAAGCGACGCAAAAGAATCTGTTTATTATGTATCAATCCATATTGAAAGAACAACAGATTCTTTCCACGAAACAAAAGAAGAAAGGAAAGCAGACGCCTTCTCAAAATTTATGGAATCGCTTCGTCAAGTATTCTGACAGAATTCTAGGGTTTTTAGAACATCCAGCCATTCCATTTGATAACAATCAAGCAGAACGGGATATTCGGATGACGAAAGTAAAACAGAAAGTGTCTGGGACTTTCCGAAGTAAGAAAGGCGCAGAATCTTTTTGTCAGATACGAAGCTTTATGAGTACCATGAAAAAACAAAAACAATCGGTCTTACAAGCGATAAACCAAGTCATAGAAACTAGAACGGTTCCTTGGAATAACACGACTTCATAAGAGAATTTCTCTATTTGGCATAGATTCTTTCTCTGATTGGAGTATTTTCTTTTCATGTTTTCGAATCGGAAACATGTATTTGGCCTGTTTTTTTATTTGAAGAAGCTGAGTAGTTACACATTTACATTGAATTTACATTGTTAAGAATATATTTACATTGCAGTGTAGTTAGTGTGGTTTTTGTTTGGTTATTTAACTATAAATGTTGGGATTTCTAGCTTTTAAGGATTATTATCGTCATTTACTTAAAATTAAAAATTGCTTAACACTCACATAATATTGTTGTCCTACAATGAATTTGTGTTCGAAAGAAAATGAATTCGAAAAGTGATAATCCAAATGGGGGTACAAGACATGGTTATGAAAAAAGGTATTAAATTTTCTTTAGCAGCTTTAGTGGTAGCAGGAGCATTAGTTGGTTGTGGGAAAGCAGAAGATACAACTAGTAAAGACACTGCTAAAGGAAGCGATAATACAAAACAAGAATTATCAGGTACGATTGCAGCGGCTGGTTCTACAGCTCTTCTACCTCTTGCGGAGGAAGCTGGAAAGAAATTCATGGAGAAAAATTCAAAAGTTTCTATTCAAGTTCAAGGTGGCGGTAGTGGAACTGGGATTAACCAAGTAGCATCTGGTGCAGTACAAATTGGTAATTCAGATGTTCCGTCCGGAGATAAAATAAAAGATGCTGAAAAGGCGAAAGAATTAGTAGATAACAAGGTAGCGGGTATTGCATTCGCTCTTGTCGTAAATAAAGATGTAAAAGTTGATAACTTAACAATGCAACAAGTACAAGATATCTTCACTGGAAAAGTAACAAACTGGAAAGAAGTAGGCGGAAAAGATGAAAAAATCAATGTAATTAATCGTCCGGCTTCATCTGGTACACGTGCTACATTTGAAAAAACGATTATGAAAGACGCGAAAATTAATGATGGAACTGGTACAACACAAGATTCTAACGGTGCAGTAGAGCAAGCGATTAACTCTACTCCTGGTTCGGTGAGTTATTTAGCAATGTCTTACATGGTGGGCGAGAAAAAAGGCGCACTACAAACAGTGAAAATTGATGGTGCTGAACCGAAAGTTGAAAACATCGCGTCTGGTAAATATCCATTCTGGTCTTACGAATATATGGTAACAAAAGGTGAAGCGAAGGAAGCGACGAAAGCTTATATCGATTATGTAAAAGGTAAAGATTTTGAAAAGCAAGTAGAAGATATGGGCTACATTCCAATGTCTAAATTAAATAAGTAATAAAATTTTATGGGGCTGGCTGCAAGGCCAGTCCTGTTCATTTCAATCTGTGAAGTGGGGTCTGTCCTGTGATGAAGGGGAAAAAGCAAATTAATTACGTGAAAAGTGAATATATAGGAAGATCACTTGTTACGTTTTGTGGTATTTTTATTGTTTTAATTACATTAGCTATTATTGCGTTTATTTGTGGTAAAGGTATTCAATCTTTTACACAAAGTGGTATCTCATTTACTGAGATGTTAACATCGACAAAATGGAATCCAAATGCTGATCAAGGATCCTTCGGGGCTTTAATTTTCATTGTAGGTTCAACGGTGGTTTCGTTAGGTGCGGTTATTATTAGTGCACCAATTGCTATAGCTCTTGCTATATTCATGAATTTAATTTCGCCAAAGTTTGGAAATAAAGTATTGAAGCCTGTTCTAGAATTGTTAGTTGGTATTCCTTCGGTTGTATACGGATTATTAGGTGTTACGATTTTAGTACCACTATTACGTGATTCGTTTGGGGGAGTAGGCTTTAGTTTAATTGCAGGTATTGTTGTATTAAGTATTATGATTTTACCTACTATTGCTAGTATCGCTTCTGATGCAATACGTTCTGTTCCATTTGATTATTTAGAAGCTTCTTATGGTCTAGGATCAACGAAATGGCAAGCAATTAGCCGAGTGATTGTTCCTGCTGCGAAAAAAGGGATTTTAACAGGTGTTGTTTTAGGCTTAGCGCGTGCTTTCGGTGAAGCGTTAGCGGTTCAAATGGTAATCGGGAATACGATTAAATTACCAGAAGGAATATATAGTCCGACAGCGACGTTAACTGGTATTTTAACAATGGACATGACGAATACATTGAACGGAACTGCTTGGAACAATGCGCTATGGACTTTAGCGATGATTTTACTTGTTATTTCATTCCTGTTTATTTTAGTAATTCGAGCGATTGGGCAAAGAGGTGAGCGATAATAATGAATGCAAGAACGGTAAATAAAGTTTGGACGGGTATCTTTTATGCGGTTGCGGCTTTAGTTGTAGCTTTGCTAGTGTTCTTAGTATTTGAGATTTTACAAAAGGGATGGGGATTTTGGGATCCTAATTTCTTGTTTGGAGAACCAAGCAATACAAGAGCTGGTGGTGGGATTGGTCCGCAGTTATTCAATTCCTTCTACATGCTTGTTATAACGCTTATTATATCTATTCCTCTTGGATTAGGTGCTGGAATATATTTAGCGGAGTACGCAAAACAAGGACGTTTTTTAAATTTTGTTCGTCTATGTATAGAGACGATGGCGTCTTTACCTTCTATTGTTGTTGGTTTATTTGGTTTGTTAGTGTTCGTTACAATGACAGGTTGGGGATACACAGTAATGGGTGGTGCTCTTGCTTTAACTATTTTAAATTTACCAGGTTTAACGCGTGTTTGTGAAAATGCGATTTCAGAAGTTCCTCAGAATGTAAAAGAGGCAAGTCTTGGATTAGGTGCAACGAAGTGGCAAACAATCGCTCGTATTATTATCCCATCGTCATTACCACAAATTATTACAGGGATTATTTTAGCGGCGGGTCGTATATTTGGGGAAGCGGCAGCATTAATTTACACAGCGGGTTTAACATCCCCGATTTTAAATTCAGCAGCGGATTTCTCAAGTCCTGCGCATCCTTTAAATCCGTTTAGACCAGCTGAAACATTAGCGGTTCACATTTGGAAATTAAATTCTGAAGGAGTTATTCCAGATGCGAAGTTGATTGCGACAAAATCTGCAGCTGTATTAATTATTATGGTATTACTATTCAATGTTATTTCACGCTTGATAGCATCTATATTACACAAGCGCTTTACAGGAACGAAAAGAAAAAGTAAAACAACGAAAAAGGTAAAAGCGGCATAAATTATAAAGAAGAACTCTCTATTTATAGGTAGGGGGTTCTTTTGTATTTTAATATAGAAGGAATGGATGTAATGATTGTTGAATTTGTGATTAATTATAAAGAAGAACAGATGTAATTTAGAGAGGAGCTTTAATTTGTTTTTTCTGCAAATGTCAGGTTTTCCTGGGTCAGGAAAATCGACAGTTTCTAAGTATATAGCGAAATTAACAGGTGCTGTAATTATAGATCATGATGTTTTGAAATCCGCGTTGTTAAAATCATTAAAAGTAAAAGGAATTGAATCAACGATTGTTGGTGGGCTTGCGTATGATGCCGAATGGGTATTGATTGATTCTTATTTAGAACAAGGGCATAGTGTTATATTGGATAGTCCGTGTTTATATGAGGGAATGGTTGAAAAAGGGATTGAACTATCAAATAAACATGGTGTGAAATATAAATATATTGAGTGTTATCTTAATGATATGGAAGAGATTAATAGGAGACTGCAAACACGTAAGCGTATGATCAGTCAAATTGAAAAGGTGGAATCGGAAGTAGGTTTTAAAAAGTGGTTAAATGGTAGTAAAAGACCTTCAAATAATGAATACCTTATTGTGGATTCTAGTAAACCTATAGAGCAATATGTGGAAAAAATGATGGATTATATGACTAAATAGAGAAAAGGCGTTATCTTCATTTGTGAAGATAACGCCTTTTGTTTTTAAATATCAGGTGTTTCTGTAGAAGTGCTTATTTTCCTACGAGAGCGTCTTTTTCTCCCGATTTTATCTAGTAGTTCATACATAACTGGAACGACTACTAATGTAAGAGCAGTTGAGACTGCCAAACCGCCGATGACAACGACGGCTAAACTTTTTGATACCATACTTCCTGCTTGGGATTGGCCAAATAGGAGTGGGAGCATAGCAACGATTGTTGTAATAGCTGTCATAATAATTGGGCGTAGTCTAGTAGAACCTGCTTCAAGTAAGGCTTCTCTAGTTTCCATTCCATGTTCCCGATTTTGTTGGACTCTTTCTATTAATACAATAGCGTTTGTAACAACAATCCCGATTAACATTAATGCGCCGATCAAGGAATTTACATCAACAGGTGTTCGTGAAATGATTAATCCTAAAATACCACCGACAGCAGCTAATGGTAAGGAGAATAGGATTGCAAAAGGAGCACGTGCTTGCCCGAAGGTGATAACCATAATTAAATATACAATCCCGATTGCAATCCCCATAATTTTGAATAAATCTGTAAAATTCTCTTGCATAGATTCAGTAGCTCCTGCGATATTTACTTTTGCACCACCAGGTAAATCTAAGTCAGTCATCGCTTTATTTACTGCTGTGTTTACTTTACTCAAATCTTCATTTGAAGCTTCGGCTGTAATTTGGATTGTTTCTTTTCCGTCTTTATGGAAAATTTCTGTTTGTGTTTGTTTTTCTGAAATAGTTGCAATGTCTTTTAAAGGTATTGGTCCATTAATAGGTGATAGTATGTTTGTATTTAAAATATCTTCTTGTTTATTAATGTTTTCTTTTTTGTGTTCTATCATAATAGTAGCTTTTTCATTATTAATTGTAATTTCGCCAATAGGTGATTTCTTCATAAGGAATGCTACTTGTTGCGCAGCTATTTCTGGTGTTAAACCTAGTTGTTCAGCCTTTGTTTGATCAATATGAATTTGCCATTCTTTCTTAGAGTCTTCTAAATTTGTTTTTACTTTAGAAAGATCATCCATGCTTTTTAGTTTTGTTTCAACGATAGTAGCCGCTTCTTTTAAATCCGCTTCGTTAGTAGCTGTTACGTTAAATTGTAAGTTATTGCCGCCGCCAGAGCTTGAATAACTTGTTTTTATATAATCAAGTTCAGCAGGCTCAAAAGTTTTATGTTCCTTTTTTAACTCTTTAATATATTGATCAATATCAGAACCTTTTTTAAAGACTACGAATATACTAGCGAGGTTATTTTTAGTTGTTTGCCCCCATTGTGCATCTTCTGCGCTAGATCCCATTCGTAAAATAACGTCTGTTATATCTGAATTAGAAAGTAATTTCTTTTCAAAATCAAATGCTTTTTGTTTTTGAGATTCAGCATTATAATGGGCTGGAAATGTCATGTTAATAGATAACATTGTGTCGTCTTCAGATTTTATGTTTGCTTTCGGTAGTAATATATAAGCTGCAATTGATCCTACAAATAATAAAAATGCAGTAAGTAGAATAATGAATTTATGAGAAAGAGCCCACTTTAATGTAGCGACATATCGTGATGAAGAACTTGGCTTTCGATGCTTTGTTTTTTTGAGTAGTAAAAAAGCCATAAGTGGAACAACTGTTAGTGCAACGATTAAGGATGATAATATAGAATATACAACTGCTAATACCATAGGTAACATTAATTTTCCGATTGCTCCTGATACGAGGCCGATAGGTAAAAAAACAGCGACCGTTGTTAAAGTAGAAGAAGTAATTGCGACTGCGACTTCTTTCGTTGCATCGAGAATGATATCTTTAGAGAAAGAATCTTTTTGTAAACGGCGGAAAATATTCTCGATGACAACGATACTATCATCGACGAGACGTCCAACCGCAACAGCTAAACCACCGAGGGTTAAAATGTTAAGCGTAATGTTAGATTGATGTAGTAAAAAGAGTGTTAATAAAATGGATAATGGAATACTGACAACAGCGATGAGTGTTATTCGGAAGTTACGTAAAAAGATTAAGATAATTAGAGTTGCAGCGATTGCTCCAAGTATTACTTCTTTTCCCATGCTAGTAACAGCATTTTCAACTTGTTCATGGGTTGAAGCCAAAAGTTTAATGGAAAATTGATCTTTATATTCCTTATCTATCTCTTTAACTTTTTTATCAATCTCTTTTCCAATGGCAACTGCATTTTTACTCGGTTCTTTCATGATGATTAATCCTGTGCCTTCTTCTCCGTTTATATGTGAGATTGTATCGTAGTGTTGTTTGATTTCAATTTGAGCAATGTCTTGCAATTTCACTTGGGGTGCCACAGTGATGTTTTTAATGTCATTTACATTTTTTATGTCCCCAATGACGCGGAGGTTGTATTCTTCCTGATTAACAGTAATTGCCCCAGCTGGAGTAGAAGTTTCTTTTCCTTGTAAAACAGTTAGTACCTGCTGTGATGTTACGTTTTTGTTTTTTAATTGGTTCGGATCAAGTACGATAGATAATTCAGAGGTGGATTTTCCGAAAAACATAACGTTGGCAACACCATCAATGTTTTCGAGTTGTGGTACGATTTCTTTTTCAATTTGTTTTTCATCTGCTTTTGAAAAACCGTTTTGTTTCTGGATAGTAATTTGAGCGAGTGGAATCATAGAAGTGTTTAATTGACTAACTACGGGCTTGGTTACATCTTTAGGTAATTTAATTGTATTGACGGCTTTTTCGACTTCGCGTGCTGCATCTTTCATGTTTGCTTTTGATGTATACGCAATGTCGATACGTGATAATCCCTCGTATGTAGAAGAAGTAATGGTGTCGACGTGTTCTAAATTGCGAAATTGTTTTTCGAGAGGATTAGTTACATCCTTTGTCATCGTTTCAGCGTCGAGTCCTTGAGATAAGGTTGTGACGGTAATTGCTGGATTGTCGATACTCGGTAAAAATTCCATAGGTAATTTAGAGCCGGAATAAACACCGAGTATGGAAATGAGAAAAATCATGATGATAATGGCAGCTCGGTTTTTTAATGAAAACTTTGTTAACCTATCCATAAAATAATTCCTCCATTGGTTTATTTATAGTTGAGTGCGTCCTTTCTTACTATATAACAAAAAATGGATATTTTTCATTAATTAAATGTAAAAAAATTCTAACAATATCCTTAAGTTTG